>JAPOQE010000059.1 GCA_026710875.1 Gammaproteobacteria bacterium
CTCCAGCCCAATCCAGAATCTCTGGTATGTCACTTGTATCAATTTTCTCATCCGGAAGCTTGGCAAGTGCTTCAATTTCCGCCTTTTACCCACTGGTGAGTTCTTTAGAAATTCCCGTCTTCATAGGCTCTCCTTTCATGTGCTGTGGCTTTCTGGGTACTGACTATACGACTCACTTCCGCACCTATTTCATGTTCTGGTCTGAGCCACGTGTGTGCTAGGATCACCATCACGTTACTGATCATACCAATGGTATGCCATCGTTCATCTTCCGAGCTTGTACATAGCAAGATTCACTGACTCTATGGTGTAGGCCCTTCGTTCAAGCTGAAACCTGGTAAATTTGCTTATGCAAGGTACCGGAGAGAACAGTGATTACTTGAGGAACAAGTGGCTGCAGTTCCTGCAGGCGATTGCGGGTGGCAAGCATGATAACGACCGGGATTGGCAGAGTGTTCAGGTTCTGCTCGTGCGCTATTCCTTGGTCAACTGTGATCATGGCATCGAAGTCACTACCTGCTGCCAAGTGGAGTAACTTGCCGTTACCGGTGCCAGACCAGCCCATCTGTGGGACCGTACGGACCTCGAATGACTCGGGGAAAGATGCTGTTAGCCTCTGAGGCACAGATTCGTCAAGCAGCAGCCTCATTCCCATCACTCGCAAGCATCACCTTGACCTGTTCAAGCACGGCTATGGCCTGAGCCCGCGATACTGAGGGGTAGTCCTCCAGAAATTCATCGAGACGGTCACCTGCCTCAAGATGCTCCATCAGAATACGCACAGGAACTCTTGTTCCAGCAAATACCGGAGTGCCTCCAAGGATCTCGGGATTTCTGTTTATCGTCATGTCAGTCATGGTTTCCTCCTTCACTACGAATTCGTTTCATAATAAACAAAGATATCATGCTTCAATACTTCGTATACTTCTATTACAACATGAAAGTCAGGCTTGCGGCCAATAGACCAATTTGGAGTTCAGTGCTTTAGGTGGTCAGATTAAGCTAGATAAATTTCAGCTAAAGATCGCGAGTGTGAAATTCTCTCAAGACTGAACAATATTGAAAATCTTAATTGTAGGCTCTATAAATTTGACCCTCAGCATCGTAGCTCTAGTTCCAACTGAATTCGGTCAGCCATTCGTTTGAAGTTATCAATTGCTGCCTCGAAGAAATCGCTCTGTCCCTTACCGAAACCTGCTTCCAATAGACTCTGCTTGACGTCGTCGTTCTGAATGAGCCGAATTATCCGATCAGAAGCCTGAATGTTCCATCCACTGCGGCCTACAGGCATCCAGCTATAACCTCGCGTACCACCCTTATTAGACATAGCTGCTTGAAGTCCCTCCAGAGTATAGCGCTCACAGTAAGTCAGTGAACCCATCATCTCCCATGTGTCATATAGCTGTTCGAAACTCGGGACGATTCCAACAAAACTCTCACTCCATTTCCCAAAAAGATTAAAAAGATGATCGCTCAATACATGTTTGCAAGGATTCATTCCCTCAAGCATTGCCCAATAACTATTCTCACCTCCTTCCCACAACCCTAGGAACAGTGATTCAACAAGGCGTTTTGGTTCTACTTTATTTCTGATTTCCATCTCCGATGATAAAAAGAAATGTAGTTCACGCCAGCGTCGGCTACGAACAAGACCAATCCCATAGGCTGTAGTCAATAGCACTGCGGGATACGAGAGCAAATTAATCCAAGGAGTTAGCCCTCCTCTTACTTCATTGACTTCACTGTATACGAAACGAATGATGTCCATCACCATTGCAACATTGCTGTCATCTCCCCAACGCCCAATCACACCGACCATCTTCGCAAGTGGTTCAGTGGCTGCCTCGTAAATTGCCACTCGCTGCCGAAATTCCTCGGCATTCCAATTTTCGCCAGCAGAAAAACCTGCCGCTGCTAGTTTATTCACAAGAGAATGAGTCTCAGAAGTCAGAAGCTCATCCAGTTGGATACGGTACTCGGCCTTTTCGAGATACCGCTTCGTGCTACTAACCAGGAGATCGATGCTCTGTGGATTCTGGCGGTGCGCTCTTGCAAGCGTTTCAATACGATTACGGACCTCGACCAGAAACTTGTCAGCGTCTGCAATTCTAATTTGGAATCCTTTCCTGTGTGCTACTAGTTCCAGTGCTCCCGCACCCAATTCCCCATGTGCTGCCCAAAACATGGAATACCGTCTATTTGTACTGCGCAATACAGCAGCTCTCAAAGCATAATCCCATTCACCTGACCAACCACACACTACAAGACCATACTCATCGAAGATACGATCAAGAAGCGCATCATATTCAGGCGAGTATTTGGAAAGCTCATTCTCCGTGTTGAGAATACGGACATCCTTGTAATCGCCATGCACCTTAAGCAAATAGCAATTTGAGTGAGCAAGTGGTTCGGCTCCCTTCAATGCATCTACGGAAGCGACTACCGTAGGCTCTACACCCCGTTCACGCAAAGCACTTTCCAGGAGCCTGTCAAAGTTTGTGGATATAATCACACGCACAAATCCCAACTGCACTAGATCAGCAATTGCATAATGTGCCGCAGTTGGAAGCTTGCGACCCTTTTCGCGGTCTTCAGCGGTGGGTTCGATATAGCTGTCCAATATCGAGCGACGTTCATCACGTGATACACCTAATTCACTGACCAGCATCGTGTAATCTGGTTCGTAGGCAGTATATAAGTATCAATTATCTTTATTAATTAGTCGCTTGTATCACTTGTCCGCTCAATACTGAAGTTGAATAATCAATCACTTACACCTCACAAGGATTTGCAAGATGTACAAAACTGGCACAGTCGACCCCAAGTCAATTTTTTGTCTCAGTGTCTTTGTTTATCGGGCAAGTAAGCTCTCTGACCATTTAGTTAGCGTGTAATCGAACAATAAATCGTTCTTCGTTTTCCACTAACTCTGGGTCAGTTCCATTGTGTTCGTTCATTCCCCGTATGATCTTTCGTGGGACACCCATTCCACTGTGCTCAAGATAACCATAGTCACGCATAACATCCTTGATGAGTTGGTTCCTAGATGCCCTGCAGCCTGTACGCATATGCTCTGGTGTGATTCCGTTAGGTAGTCTTCCAAGTGAAATAATGTCTATATGGTCCGTGTAGACACTTAATTCGATATCCGTATTCACCAGCATGTAATCCCAATGACACACTGAATTTACGACTGCTTCGCGAATAACTTCCGGCGGGTACATTGGCATTTCTGCGCGGCGCGCGCCGTCTTCTAAAACAGCTTGTACACCTGTATTCCTCCTTACAAAGTCCAAAGCTTGTTCGACCAAACCTGCTTCGACTAGTTCACCATCCTCGTTTAGCAAAGGAGCTATGGGCCCTCGTAGTTGGCTTCTTTCACGGGCAGCATAATCTTTATTCGCACTTGGATAAGCTGCACTATCAATACCTGCCTGCCCAAGAAACCGATTAGGGTTTCTACCAAACAGTAGTAACCCAGCGAGTGTTACACCGTCTTCTCCAACTATTTCAGTATTGAACAACAGCCTTTGCCATTCTTCCTCATCATTGTCAGCTGGTATATCTTGTTGACGGATATGTACAAAGTAGTTTTTCAGCCGACGTCGATCAAGATCAGCCAAACTAGATCCTGCAACCGGTCTTAATTCTGCCCGGAACATTCCACGTTGCTGGAACAACCTACCCAGTTCTTCAGGGGTCGGTTCACGGCTCTGTGTTCCTACACGAATGAAGTAGGTATTGCGGTTGTTATACCACAGGCTATGTACACTACCACCCCGCGGCACACTCACTATAGCTATATCTTTATCCAATTCCACATCCCGAATGACAGAATAATTAGGGATAATTGCAGGCCTAATTTTGTCTCGACATGCATTCATGACCCATTCTTCTAGGACATCGTCACGCGTCACACCACTCACATTTCCGTCATCCTCCACTCCCAGTAAAACCATCCCACCCTCAAAATTTGAAAATGCAACCAACTCTTTCGCTAGCACATGATTTTCAATCACATCACGTTTAAACTCGACAGTGGAATTCTCACCATTTCGCAAAATATCTAGTAACTCTACCCTTGTAATCATATCGAACATCAAAAACCGTATTTCAGGCGTCGCATCTCGAAAGCTGCCTTACCGCCTTCAAGAATTTCCTCTACCACCTCACGCACTGGTTCAGCATCAATTGACCCCATGTGTCTGCTTTCTACATAACCATGCACGCCGTCATTTACCACTCTTGTCGTCAATCCCAGAATTAGTTCAGCATCCCCTAGCACAGGGATATTTGCATTGTGTGTCGAAAAAATGAACTGACGTTTTCTCTTTTCACCTTTCATGGTTGGCACTACGCCGTCTGTGATAAATCGGTTATCTAGATCATCTTCCGGCTGATCAATTATCAGAGGGGCCTCGGATTCCAAAAGCAGCAACAGCAATACAGCCGTTGCCTTTTGTCCCGTCGAAAGTGCCTCTAAGGTTTGCCACGCTTCTGGTGCTCCCTCTGGTGCTCCCTCTGGTGCGGTGTTCAGCTCAATTTTTGTCGTCGCTGGGAGATCCAACTCTTCAATCTCCATAAATAAGTCTTCTCCGGCCTGAGCAACACGCTCCGCTGCTGCCGGCGGCCAACCATACTGCATTCTCAATGCCTCTTTTCCCTCTCTACATCTATCTGACAGGTCGAGCAGAGAAAGCTCCTCTCTCTGCTTTAAACGTTCAAGAGCTTGTCCAAGCTGACCCCCAACTTTTCTCCGCAACAGTTTTTCCAGTGGCTCGATATTGCCTGCCATCTTCACTTTTACTTGTACCCGTCCTCGAAGTTTGCGAGTAACTTTTTTTGCTGCACGGGATAAAGCACGGAATTCAGCCGACTGTAGATTTACCCATTCATCCCGCAACTGTCGCCGACTGGACTTATGTTCCTTTAAATCCCGAGTCAGTCTTTCGAGCTTTTCCTGCAACGGCCGCAGGCCTTCAATCTGTCTCCGCAATTGGATAAACTCTTCTCCATCAATTTTTAACTTGTGTAATTCTCTTAGCAGCTTCTCATAGTTCGTATCGGCTAATTTGCGCAACTCATCCCACTGTGTATGCAGAGTAGCCAGTTCGTCACTTGCAGATTTTAAAGCGTTACCAGTCTCAATAGTGATCTGTCCTAATTTCTTGGATAGGCGTTCCAGAATCTCTTTTCCGGTAGCCAACAACTCGGCGTTAGGCAGGTCTTTAAGAGATTTCTTTGAGAGAAACGCAATATCGATCGGCGTCAGTTCTTTCAAATCCTCAAGCAACGATGCAATTGGTGATAATCGCTCCTGCATAATCGTTAACACACGTTCTTCTCGTATGAGTTGACTTTTTTCCTTTAGTCGATCCTCTAATCCGGCCTCCTGAAAACGTTTCAGCGTTTCTTCAAGCCCTGGAAGAGCCGCTAACTGGTCTTCTATCGACTTAATTTCATGTTGAACTTCTAAGATTCTTGTACGTGATCGTTCAAGCTCCAGCTTCACTTTAGCTTTTTGTGAAGCTGCTGCCGCATCCTGCTGGACAAACCTGGAAAGTAGTAAAGTCAGTTTTTCCCTGCTTTTTGTGAGCTCAGAAATTTCGTGTTGTCCAAACACTTCCACACCAGGCACGATATCTTGCGGCGTCAACGTTAACACTGCACCACACTCATCTTTTACAACAGCTGGATTAGGTATGGTCCGCTCAATGGTATAACATCTCTGCGATGGATGGTGTGACCTAACAAGCAGTGATACCTTAGTAGCACTTTTTAAAACGAAACGGATAACACCCTCATGCGCGTTCATCGCGTCTTCCCCAAGCGGATCGAGTCCCAATACATAACGCAAGCTTTCGATGATCGTTGATTTCCCCGTACCGCGTCCTCCAACAAAGACATTCAAGTTTTCATTAAAGTGCAGCCTTGTCCCATCAAGGAACCCACCTTCCCATGCCATACTGAGAAACTCTACATGAGATTCAGGTTGCGGGTCACTATGGAGACGGATACGGGAATGGGGGTCCAAAAATGCCTGTCGTAACCCCTCTACAGATATCTCTGACATTTTGACGAAGCAGCTTGCTCCAGGCTTTATTAACTCTTCTGGACCATTCACGTCTTGAGCATTGATAATAGCAATCGGTCTTTCACGATGGTGATGATGTTCACGGTTTGCAAGTATTGGCTGCAAATTTTCTGGAGCATCATCAACGCATCCTGCCAAGGCACATGCTAATAAGTTTGGTGAGTTCCAGACTCGGATACGAGTTTTTCCAGACAGTTTTCTAAGAAGACCTCCACCGGTTGCTGCTACATGTGCGGCAATACACATGCCACCCCATCCCTTTGCCAGATTCAGAAGTTCTAGACTGTCCTGTGATCCTATCGGTGACAATTCTTTGTCATCGTGGATGCCACATTCCCCAATGAACCGTTCTAGATTATTGTCTTTGTCCGGATCAAAGAGACACAGGTAATGAACCCCGTCCTTCGCCACTGCTTCGAACCCGCTAAATGCAAACAGACCCGCTTCGCGTGCAGCTAATACCAATCCAAGGGAATCTTGCACCCTATAGTGATCAGTTACACCGATCACCTCTATGCTATGTTCCTTACAAGCCTCAATGATTGCTGTATTGTACTCTGCCTCCGTAGCATACATTGTCTCCTTGTTATGGCGGTGTGAATACATGAAGGGATTTACTTGCAGCGCACAACGGTAAAATCGCGCACCTTTTGGAGAATTGAGTGCTTCTCTTAAACTTTCTGAAACTGTCACACCTGATGGCTCAATCTCAATATTTTTAGCTGTGCTTTCAAGTCTAGACATATTCTTACAGTGCTCCGAGCAAATTTAGCCTATATAGCTACACGCTCACAATTATGGCGTAGTTCATTGGTCAAAAATTTCACTTCATTTTCCTTGTCCCAATTTTTCAGACTTTCGAGTTACTCTTGCCTAATTGTATAAGTCTAACAAGTACATCTCGGAATATTGGCTCCACAGCTCATAGCTACAATATGCTCAGTCCCCAAAATAAACCATGCATATGCAACCACGCCACCTCTCTCTCACAGCCTTTTTGAAGGCAAAGCTGTCCCGGTCAGTATAAGCCGTAACAAATGCTACTTGCTTTTCGCTTTCTCGGCTAGTAACTACGTGAAAAGTGTAGAGAGCACATAATGTAATGGAATGGTCCGCTTCTTCTGGATACGGCTTCGGTGAGCCAAAATGATTTCATCATTTACACCTGAAGAAGGAGCGGATATGAACCAGCATAATGGAAAACGGGAGATCACAGTAGTGGGTATCGATCTGGGAAAGACCTGGGTGCAGGTCTGTGGCCAGGATGCCAGGGGGCAGAACCAGTTGGAGCACAAGATGAAGCCGAAGGCCTTGCGGGCGTACCTGTGCAAGCTACCACCCTGTCGGATCGGGATGGAGGTGTTGACAGCAACTGTATGAATCTCCACGATACGGAGAACTGGATCTAGCCTGCGGTAGGACGAACGTAGAATGCGGAGATTCTCGGGCTTTCTCTTGCGGGAGCAGGCAATCGGGTGTACGGAATCGGCATCACTGAAACCCCGCATTGAACCTAGGCCTGCTGAGATTCCGCTACACGGTAGAGGATTCGTAGTGAAGTGTCGATGACGATGAAGCAAAAGAGCGATTTGGCCGTCGACCACTTCGAGATTGCGGTCGATAAACTGCGGCACGGGCGCTTGAGGAGCAACTATGGGCGATGATGAAGGGCAGCAATCAGAAACCAGTTTGCTTGGGGAACTGTTGGAGATGGGGCACGCAATACGTCCGCTTCTCCGCAGACTGCCCACCGCGATGAAGGCAATCGATAAGCTGACTGGCGGACTTACCAGCGCGGGCGTCAAAGCACTAGCGGCACGGCTAAACCGCTATCGGACGGGCAACCTGATACAGGAGGCGCAGCAAGTGGCTGATGCTACCGGGTTACCGCTGCCAGAGGTCTTTGACAGGCTTGTCCGGCAAAGGCGCATCGATGAGTTGACAGTGGAAGCACTGAGGCGTGTTAGCGAGAGCGCAGAGGCTCAGAGCGAGGCCGAGAATGCCGATACGGCAGGGGCAGAGAGACAGAGCACTACCGATAGGTGGTTTCACACGCTTTACGCCGAAGCAGGTGCAGTGGACGAGGAGGACGTACGGGAGGCGTTCGTGCGGATATTGGCTGGAGAGATGCAAGCACCAGGCTCGTTCTCTTTGCGTTCATTGCGAGTGATGGGGGCGGTCAGCCGATCGACGGCGCAACGCTTTCGCCGGGCGGCATCTGTCAGCATTCGCCTGACTCCTGACGGAACGCATATCATGGACGCCCGCATACCTGCGATTGGTGGTGAGCTGGGGCAGAACTGCCTCCAAAGTGAAGGGCTTTCGTACGACGTGTTGACGGACTTGACGGAAAACGGATTCATTCACAGCGACTACGGTTCGTACCACCCATACGGCCCTTTGGAACTGCCTTTCGATGCACCGCAGTCCGTCCCACCCTTTGTGCAGATACCATTCACCCACCAAGGCACAACTTGGGTGCTTATCCCCAAGGAAAAGCCAAATAAGGTGCAACCCTTTAATGTGCAAGGCGCGAAGTTGACATCCTGCGGTGTAGAGTTGCTCAAGATTGTGGACATCGAATCCCTGCCGAGCTTCACCGAAAAGCTGGTGGGACACTTCTCGCAATCAGGGTATCAGATGGTACGGTCAACTTAATCTATCGATCCCTGATCAGGGCTGCAGGTACTCCTTGAAGGTACCGGCCGCATGCCAGCCTGGAGTATAAACCCCCCATGCAATCCCTTAACCTCCCACTGAATATGGTGGGTTTACACACCTAGATCAGTTTATGGAGAGATACCATTTTGATTTTGGAATTTGTAAGTACACTTGATATTGTTAGGTCAATAGGGTTTGAGAAGTAAGTCTTGTAAACTTCGAATTTGATATGCGATGTCGTAGTATTACCGTTTAAGATAGGTGCAGTTACCTGTTCTTTTCCACGCCCTAGTTTCCGGTTGATAACCAACCTAGCTTCACAGCCCAGTTTGTGCGGCCGATGATTGAAAGAACTAATAAATTGCTCCATCAACATATCGTACCACCGCCCGGAAAAAACAAGCTAAAAGAGTAAGTAACAGCAAAATGATTGATCCCTACACAATTGGTGAAGAAACTGGCCAAATCGACGTTGAGCTTAGCTATCGGATTATCGAATTATTTTCTGGAGGACTATATTCCAGTCCGAATAAAACCTTTGAAGAATTAGTAACCAATTCGTATGACGCAGACGCATCGCAAGTTGGAGTGGGTATCCCGACAGATATTGTTAATGACGACTTTCTTTGGGTCTTGGACAATGGGTTCGGTATGGATAGCGCCGGACTGAGCAACCTATGGAAAATTGGCGAATCGACTAAACGTACGAATCAAAACAAGGCAAAAAGAATGCAGATTGGTCGGTTTGGAATTGGCAAATTGGCTACATTCATACTAGCTAACAGGCTAACTCATATTTCCAAAAAGAACGGGGAATACCGAACTGTAACCATGGACTTCTCTAAGCTCAATACGAAATCAAATAAAACGGAGATGGTTCAACTCAAGGAAAGGACTCTTACGGTTGAAGAAGCTAAACTGCTGGTTGAGCAGTACGTAAAAAACAAAAGTGTGAATACTGCTCCTTTTAAGCTGTTTGGACAGGCTTCGGCAAAGAGCTGGACATTCAGCCTCATGTCGATGTTAAAACCTCGGGCTCACGAGATAAAAGTAGGGAGACTTCGGTGGGTGTTAAGTACAGCTCTTCCGCTAAACCCGCAATTTCGACTCTATCTTAATGGTACGAAAATTGAGTCATCAAAAGTTGCAGCTGCAGTAGAAAAGAGATGGATTATCGGCAAAAACGACAAGGTTGCTGAACAAAACTCGAACTATGAAGTGTGGGGGAAAGATGGTAAGACTGGTGTCTCACTTCCAAATCTTCCTAAGGTTCACGGTGAGATAGCTCTATACAAGGAATCTTTAGCAACTGGAAAATCGGAAAACTTGTCGAGAAGTCACGGTATTTTTCTGATGGTCCGGAATAGGCTAATCAACCTAGACGAACCCCTCCTACCGGGTATGGGTCCGTTTGCACATGGAGCTTTTAACAAGACGAGAATGGTTGTACATGCAGATGAATTGGATGACTTGATTACATCGACGAGGGAGTCGATCAAAGAAGCTCCCGCTTATACTGATTTAAAGCAGTATCTCACTCGAAAGTTCAGTGAACTTCATAAATATTGGCTTGAAAAAAATACTAAGGAAGAGAGGTCGCATGACGTTTCCTATAAGCTATCTAGGGCGAGCTACTCACTAACGCGCGCCCCTCTTTTCCATAGCGCACAGCAACTCATTGAAGGTCGTGTAGGGAATTCCGTGCTGATAACAGTACCGGAGCTTGATGACCAAGCTAAAGTAAACAACTTTATCTCTGCTTTAAAAAAAGACCTAGAAAGTGAGGAGGGTATTATTCACTCTTATGAGGATGAATACATTAGTCCCTCACTTCCAGTATGTAAGTTGGAGTTACTAAGCCGGACTGTGTACCTAAACATGCTGCATCCTTTTGTTATTTTTAACCTTGATTCTGCAAATGACATATCGAACATCCGATTATTAGTCACTGCTGAAATATTAAATGAGGCCCAAATGATCGAGGCAGGCATAGATGATGAAAAAAGACGATCACTGATTCATAAAAGAGACCAGACGTTGCGCGAGATTGCTTCGAGCGACAAAAATAACCCTGCAACTGTCGCTCAGATGATCGCAGATTCACAACAAGATGCAGATAAACTTGAGGAGGCGGTGGTGGCTGCCTTTACTTGTTTAGGTTTTGATGCCGTACCTGTTGGTGGTAAAGGAAAGCCAGATGGAGTTGCGCATGCACATCTTGGGAGTTCGGATGGAATAGATTCCCCCTATACCGTCACTCTTGATGCAAAAAGCACCAAACATGCTAAAGCATCATCGGGAAACATATCGATTTCAAATATTGACAACCATCGACGAGCCAACGGAGCGCAACACGCAGTTATAGTCGCACCCAACTATGAAGGAAAAGATAATGAGACCTCAAAAATAAACATTGAAGCAAATAAATTTTCAGACCACATCACACTGTTAACTACGTCAGATTTGATCACTCTAGTAACTATTAGCGGACCTAAGCAAATCAGTCTGGCGAAATTGAAAGAACTTTTTGAGACCTGTGCTACTCCTAATGAATCGGCAACATGGATCGCTACAGTTGAGGCGTTGAAAGTGACACAGGCCCCTTATATTGAAATCTTGGAAACGGCATATGAAATGCAAAAAGAAGATATAGAAAGGCCTACTATCAGTTCAATACGCTATTCGAACAGTTCTCTTAAGAAATATGCAGAAAAGGATATTAGAAACTGGGTTGAGATACTAGAAAGGCAACTCCCATCCTTCATCTCTCTTGACGGAGGTGTCATTTCTCTTAATACGAGTCCAGACAAAATTAAGAAAGAACTACAGCGAATTAACTCAGACCTTCCACTTGAATATAGGGCAATGCATAAAGACGCATTTGGAACTAATGAATGATAAAAAAACAAATAGCAATAAGACGACTGCAGTAGATGCTGAAGCTGGAAGCCAGCTTCTCACAGATGCATCGGTCGACGTAATTATAGCGACACCTTATTGAGGATTAAGAACCTCGAAAGGGAGCGGTGACATATGCCGCAAGATGGGGATATCGGAAGCTACTTTTTGCCGCTGGAAGAAGGACTACGGGGAGCTTGAACCTGCATGGGTTCTTGTCACTGGAAGAAGCAAAGGAGAAGACCGAAGCTTGGAGGCAGTATCATGAGAGCCGACCTCACAGGGCTCTCAACAACCTGTCGCCCAATGAGTACGCGGTATTGAAAGCCGCATGACCCGCCAGATTCGCATTCGAGGTGGTATCAGGAAGGGGTGACCTCCAATTATGGGAGTTTTACACCTAAATCTGGATCAAGTTTAGAGGGCAGGACAATCATAAAGAGCGAGTTCCGGTTGAAGAATACATGATCGAGCACATACTTCCGCACAATAAGAATTTATCAGCTAGATGGAATAGGGAACTTGAGGAACTCGAACCTAAGTACCAGCACGTGCAGGAAATCTGGTTGCACACTTTAGAAATCTTACGCTTACTGGATACAATGCTGAATACAGTGAACACCCATTTATAGAGAAGCGCGATATGCAAGGAGGGCTTCGTGAGAGCCCTCTGAAAATGAACGAAGGCCTGGGTGCCTGTGAAGTTTGGAATGAGACTGCTATTCAGGCACGTGCAGATAAGCTTGCGTTGAACACCAATAAAGTGTGGCCTATACCTCAACTGGAATTTGAAGAATTTGAGGCATGCTAGAAAATTGAATAGTACTATCGAACCAATTGAAATCCATTCAGCATTTCTAAAGATTTCAGCCAATGTGTCAACTGCACTAGTGGAGGCTCTTTGTAGTGTGGGGCCAATCTCTTTTCCAGAGCGTAAAGACAAAGACTTGGGACGTTTTCTCGCCCGGGTTGTGATAGGCCAACAACTTTCAACCAAAGCTGCACAAAGTATTTGGTCCAAAGCCGAGGCTGCAGCGCTATTGGCGGGGGTTAGTATTACAGAATATTTTAGCGCTACTGATGCTGAGTTGCTCCGGCAATGTGGTGTTTCCAGGAATAAGATTAAGGCACTGCGTTCCTTGCATGGGGCTGAGCGCAAGGGAGTCTTATGTGCGGAAACCTTACTTCAACTCGATCATGACATGAGGTCAGAACAACTCACTGCCATTTGGGGAATCGGTCGATGGACATGCGATATGGTGTCTATTTTTTACTGCCATTGCCCGGATATATGGCCGGAGACTGACCTAGCGGTTCAGAAAACTTTTGCCAATTTGGTCGGACGGCGATGCGTAAGTGAAGTTGCAATGCAATTTACACCGTTTAGGTCTTTTCTCGCACTGGCTATGTGGCGATTTGTTGACAGGCTGCAGAAGAAATAACCGACTATATATCCAGTGGAAGCTTGACAGCTTGTCTTTTGTTTGAATTTTGCCATGGCCACGTATTCTTGGGTAAGTTCCTCTAGAAAGGGAAATTTCCGTATCTAGCATAATCCCCCGCTGATCAATAAAGAGGATACAGCGTTAATACCTATTCCGTTGAAGCGATTGAAAAAGTAGAGACTTTGATACATATGCAATGACCTAAAAAACTGCTTCTGATATCTATATGTGTTGGTCTGTCCCTGGCCAATATTCAAAAACCTCCTGGTTCTCGTTTATCCTCTTTATTGCCAATTCAGAAAGTTCCTTATGCAATTTCTTAAGAGCATCCATACCTTTTCGCCCACCAAAGTTGAATACGACTTTTGCCTTTCCGCCACTTGGTGGACGCATCCAGTATTTGCGATCCCCATGGCAGAAATTTTTGTCGAGATATTCCAGAAACTCAGTTGAGTTACTCCAACCATGGTTCACGATGATCCTATCAACCCTCACTTTATCTTCTGGTGCAAGATGCTTATAGGCTGCACTCGAATCATGCTTGGATTTGGGTTGATTGTTGCCTACCTTCGCCAAAACTTTGAATATCAGTTCAAATGCATAGCCGGCACAGACGGCTGAGACGTTCAACTCGTTCCCACGTGGATAACCTGTTAGCTTGTGCGGAAATTCTTTCGAATTCTTAACGTTGTGCAGGTATAGCATTTCTGCTATTTCCATCCATATCTGTGCATCTCCCCAGTCCAGTTTCAGCATTGTATGTCTCCATTTTGGTAGATGATGCGGGTCGGTAACTAATGTTAAGCCAATTGAGACAATAGACAAATCCTTACGAATTTTATGTTTTCTGTCCCTTTCGATGTGCCTGCATACTGTGGGGGTTATCCTGCCTCTTTGAACGATACTGTCAGTTTGCGAAGTCGATGAGAGTGGAGTGACTACAGTACGTTACAACTTGATCAGGGTAGTGATGTATTGCTGAGAACCAAAGCAGATATGGTGTTGCAAAAAAAATATTTCCGTGCTGGACTGCACTATGAACGTAATCTCACCCAAACTGACTATTGTATTGAATCACCTAAAGAACTTTCTGTTCTTGGCAAGCTTTAGTTTATGATAGATGGATAAGTATTATGAGAAATCAGGAAAGAAAGGTCTTGCACACATTAAGATCAATACAGGGTAGTAAAGGATTGTCCCAGGTTTTGCATGTTCTACTTTGAAACCTGGGTAAGAAAGTACATTGGGAGGAGGTTAAACGTGGTGAGCAGGATATTAATCTTGTCAACATGTATAGAATTGCCGATGCTTTGCAGGTTTTATCTCGGGGGTTTTTCGGATGAAAAAGATGAATAATTATCTTAAGCAACTGCTAGATAACCTCCGTGCTTCACGAGAAAAAGCCGGGCTTTCACCAAAGGATGTAGAAGAACTACTGATTTTGGGGCCTGGCTGGGTTACACGCTTTGAAAAAGGAGAAATAACCCCGAGTATCGATGTACTCCTTGCGATACTTTATGAAACTGGCTCAACATTAAGTGACCTAATAGAAAATCTCCCGGATCTCTCGGGTGCGGTAGGAGTAGAACGGTCAATTTATGCAGAGCAGATTGGCAGAGATATCACAATACATTTTCGGTACGCAAGTTTCGATGCTACCTATACCCTGGAAAATGCCACAGTCGATGAGTTTGGAGTAGTCATAAAAACGCTGTGTGATGGTCTTGCTCAATTGGCACACGCTGATGCTGAGTCGAGTGACGCAGTCAAAGCCGACTCGGTCGCACAAGCCTTCCTCAAGGCGGTAGAGATATGGCCCGATGCAAATCCATCTGACTTGTGGTGGTTTGTCATCTATCGAGCATACTGTGACCAGTTCAACCACCCTGCACAGTTTGCTCGTCTCGACTTTGCACAGAGTTGGAAGCGAACTAGCGGCTGGGCATTAGAAAAGGTACTGGTGCAGCATTATGGCTCTTTTCTTGCCCAACATGGTGTGAAGCTTTTTATAGCAGACGAATCTACCAAAAAAGCTCTGGTGGAGAAGCTCGATGTAGGAGACCGTCTAGAAGCCGATAAAATTGATGTAGTCTTGACAGGAGGACAGGATGAGCAATTCTTTGGAGTTGTTCACGTCAAAGCTAGTTTTGCAGAACGCCGTACTGATGACGTTCCGATGAGTAGGGCACTAATACAGGCTGGATACACATCGCCTCTTTGGACAATGGATTGCAAAAGTACACCTGCAAAACGGCCCAGGAACCGTGGCGAACTCGGCACATCGCAAGGTAAGAGAAGTGCGAAACGCAAAGACATAGAAGACGAGGGATATTTCACGGGGTGCTTTTCTTATAATCGAAATACTCAGCCAAGTGAAGCAGAACTAGCACCTGAATGCCAAGTTTATGTATGCGACTTCAACAACCCGGATGATGCATTTTCCCGGTTCATCCTTGAGCAGTGGTGAGAGCACCAGCCTGTCTGAGTAATGGCACATCGTTTGTCTGGATATCTTGAAGACGCTGATTAGAAGCTGCAACCTGATCAGGGTCAATTTCAAAGCCGATAAATGAGCAATTTAACTTCAGAGCAGCTAAGCCAGTCGTACCGGAGCCTGAAAAAGGATCAAAAATCACAACATCCGGACCAGCTTTGCCATATGCGTCAATGCACCGACGAGGAAGCTCTTCAGGGAAACGGGAGTAGTGAGAAGGTCCGTCAATTTTCTCATTTGGGAATTCCCATATACTGCCAACTGGAGGCGACACACGGAAATGATGGCGTTCGTCACGTGTTAAGAGAAAAATAGGCTCATGCTGTCTATGTGGACGGCGACAACGGCCTTCGGGCATAGGGTTTTTCTTTCGCCAAATGACTTCACCTCTGTAGAGGTAACCGATTTCGCAAAGAGAGACTATGAGTCTGCTGGGCAGGGCCATCAAGTTGCCATACGTTAGCCAAGCAGTATGCTTGTCAATAAAAGATTTTCTTTTAGCTCTAGGTTTTATATATGCAGAGTTATTGTTTGCCAAACCGTTTTTGCTTGGGCCGAGAGAACTATATTTGTGATCATCGGTCTTCCAATTTACAGGCGTGTTATAGGCATCACCCATATTAATCCACATGAGCCCATGTTTTTTAAGTTTGGGCATACATGCTGTGAAGGTATCAGTCAGAAATTTTAAATAATCCCTAGGATCTTCCTCGGTGCCAGTTCCATTAGACATTCTTTGTCCCCAATAGGGAGGGCTGGTAACAAGCACATCAATACTTTCATCCTCCAATCTGGGAATTAGATCAGAGCAGTCCCCTTCAATTACTGTGTTTATTTCAAATGCCCCATTTTTCACACTTTCAGACACAGATTACCCCTAAAGCTTACTAGGACTTTTGCAAATGCATATGGTCATCGTACCAGCCCTTCATTGGTTGTCAACAAAGTGTATCATCCACTAAAAATTCTATTTTATACAATTAAATAGGGCCTAACTTGTCGATGGTTTAGCTTCTATTTTTTCAACTTTTTAGAGCCCTTCTCTTGTTATTTTCCACCACACTAAGCATTGAAACAGCAACCTCATTCCCATCGCTCGCAAACATTACCTTGATCTGTTCAAGTGCGGCTATGGCTTATTCAAGATGCTCCTTCAGGATACGCACAGGAACTCTTGTTCCGGCAAACACCGGAGTGCCTCCAAGAATGTCTGGATTTCTGTTTATCGTCATTTCAGTCATAAAATCTTCCTTTACTACGAATTCGTTTCATGATTAACAAAGATATCATGCTTTCAATACTTCGCACGCTTCTATTTCAGGCCTCAGGAAGGTCAGATCAATTGTGTCTCTGCAAGGTGACTGCTGCAACCCCTTGAGTTCAGTGGAGCCATACACTGTTACTCTTCTTTTATCCTCTCTGGCAAAGCGAATAGCTTGACATTTATAGAAGCGGACTTCGGTTACTGCCCACAGTACTTTCCGGGCCTGCTTGATAATTTCGGGATGATGTGCCTTGGCCACTTCACCAGTACCTCAAAAATCGGGGATAAAATCCTGCGCATGAACTGGGGGCTGTGCAACTTCAAAGACTTAAAATATCACCTACTTCTTGCCGATAATCCTTGCATCTTTACGGAGAACATCGGTCACCCTGACTTGATGATTATGCTTCCTGTAACCCCACGCCAAACATTCATTGCCACTAATACTAACCGGGTTGCCAACATCATAAGTGAACAGCATCCTAAGAACCTGTTAATGCGTATCAATGAAAGTTCACTCAATCAGGCACGAAAACGAATATATGCACGCGATACATCCCCACGTTGCTTTATTTTCAACCGTATAACCAAAAAGGACTCTGCATAGCGTTGAGATAAAGAGACTGGTAAAGACGTTGTTACCCTTTAAGCCACCAGTCACCTTGTCATGAAGGACAACTCTATTTTGATCAGCATTTCAGTTAACTAGACCCAATTCCTTGGGCTGAGTGGTTACAAGCTGTGGAATGCCAACAGTGACATACAAAGGCATGAAAAAAATTGTACCGATGGATATCAAGCAACTGCAGTGTTTTGGTTATTACTTCAAAATGATTCAAAAAAAATACTCTTTTATATCGGTTAAATTTGCATATCCCAAAATAATGATGAAGGAATTAGCCTTACTCTGGCTATCGATCATCCAGGCCCATTAAGTCATCAACTCCATAGAGATTCTTTTCACACATATAGTCAATCAAATCGAGAATCCTTTTGCGTAGGTCGGACCGATTTTCGGTATTCACATATTCTCGTTTCAAAATATCCAGCAATTCATGAACAAACACGTATCCAGCTTCTTGCATGATAAGCTTTTCTCCAACTTCGATAACAATCTCTGTAACGTCACATGATGCCTCCTTTAGAATACGAATAAGGGCTCCAGGAGCAACAACCTCACATGCAGGCGAACGTATGAAAACCCGTGTCATACTCATGAAGTATGGGAATTCCTCGCTTGGTATATTCCAAAATACGCCCCCAGCCGCTTTCCTGACCTGAGGATCCCCATGGGGAAAAAGCTTTTCAAGCTCTGAAATTGCCATGTTGCGAAATTCGGTTTCCGGAGCGAATTCACAAAGAACTTCCGCCCACAGCTTCAAGTATGAAAGAGATTGTTCATGAATATCCGGGGACAACTTTACCGAATTACCCTGCCGCAATCTTTCTGCAAGCGTCCAGAAAACTCCGATGACACGCTGGTTCCCATCCGGTGAGTTGATCAGTCTCTCCATCAGCTCTGAAGCGAGTTCAGGCAAGTCACGCTCGATATAGGAAAAAAGACGAATACCAATATTTGTAGAGAGTGGTGACAGTGCAAAAATTTCATCCCGTTTGCTAGTAACAGGCTTGGTAAGAAGACGCAGGCATTTGTCGAATCGGTCTATATCGAGACTATAAAGCGATACAAGTGGGTAAACCATCATTGCACGTACGAAAGCAAAGGGCTCTATAACTGCCCGTAGTTCAAGAAGCTCCCAGATTCGAGCAATTCGCTGAGAGTCGCTCTCGACGAATTTCAATAGCACTTCCCACGCAAGCCCGCGAACTGAATTGATCCCGTTAGTGATAAGAGAATAATTTACATGATCGAGATCATGTATAGATGAAATTTCGTTCCCCTGTTGAGGAAGGTCAGGCTGTAGAACTTCACGCGCCTCACCATGTTCGGCATACCAAAGTATCATTTCAAAGATATCATCATCCTGAATACAAGCTGGATGATGCATGACAAGGTTGGCAACTTGCCATCCAAATGGCCTGTTCTGATGAGCATGCGCTGCCTGAAGTGCTGCAATGGTCATTTCCTTATCTAGGTGATCTGCATCAGCCAATCCTTGAAGCACATGCTGGCCATAAATTGGATTGACACTTTCAGGCAGCTTGAGAAAAAAACCTGTGAAACGATTCGGATCAGACCTTGCGCAACGCTCCAGTTCGCGTGCCAACTCCAGTGCCCCACCAACTGGTTCTGTCCTATTACGCAGTCCTATATCCTCGGAATTATATCTTTCCATTGCGGAACGCCATTGTGTGTCGGTCATCCTGGAAGTTGCATCAGACGGAATCGGCGAATCAACAAGATGAGCCTCATGACTTCGTGGTACTGGAACATTTTCAGCACAAAACTTTCTTTCCAATTCCATCAATCTTTCTTTGCCCTGTGAGGAAAGCAATCCGTGTCCGATTGTCTTCAGAACGCACCACTCAACATGCCCGGAACGGGCCAAGTATGTTAAGGCATTGCGCCGTAACTCATCATTCTGATGCTCTTTTATTTCATGAGAAATTTCTTTAGCCAAATCGCACTCCGGGCAATGCTGAAACACCTTGCTCTCGATGTCCTGAACAGGCAGACACTGTGCCTCAACAACCGACCGTGCCGCATCTGCAAAGGCCTTCCACTCGGCTCCTTCCAGCCCCGCCAAAAAAAGATTTGGTTTATCAAGTAATGCAGTAAAACGATGTCCTAAAGCACTCGGGTTTGTACTTATTGTTTCAAGATGCAAATGCAGCAAAACACCATGAGATGCCGGATCAAGTTGCTCAAGACAGGATGCCGCATCCGACGGTGATGTTTGTGCAAGCCTTCGCAAAGCATCACGGTATAGAGAAAATAATGCATTGGGGCCCCTCTTGGACCTTGAATCATAAAGGACGTGGATTGATGTAGAGTAGCCTGGAGAATCCTCACTCAGAGCTATTAGGACAGATTTATTCAGGACAGGAATCATCCCCTCCAGAAATACATCAGGTGCTTTTTCTGCCAATTTTGCCAGATCATGCACATCAATTTCTTTGATTCCATCGTGGTTGAACGGGTGCTTACCGGGATTGTGCTTGAACCACTGTTCGAATAGCCTTTGCAGGATTCCTGAAGATACACGGGGTTCAAACTCGCTAAGCTCCGTCGAAAATTCAACCAAACGACCCCACCTGTTTCCAATCGAGAAATCGACGGAAGTGGAACATGTAACATCAGACAACAAAGCGATCAGCGCCCTGTCTTCAGGAATCCTGCGCATGGAACAAAACCATTCGAGAACTTGTTCGCTGTGTGCAGGATCGAGACCCCACCAATCTCTTATGAGTATCGCAATGGGTCCCGGTCGCATGTCGACGATGCGGCTTAGCCATCCAAGCAAGTAACGTTTTCTTGGCTTTGCAGCTGTCCTGAGCATGTTGGAAAGTTCACCATTGTCGTTCAAAAGATCAAACCAGAATTCTGATGCAAAAAGCGCCTTGCACATCAGGATTGGGAACTCCTCCTCACCGTCATCAAGAAGCTGAATGATTTCTAGCTCATCCGGCATTGGGCTATCCAGAGTTGCCAACCACTGTGCAACTGAATGCTTGATGTGTGACCTTATCCTGGGATCGGTCAAAACGGTTTCTAATGCTTTCAGATAACGGGATTTTTCTGTGTCCCGCATCAAAGTCAAAATCTGGCGAACCTGGGTACGCCGGAAAAGGTGCTGTTCAGTTGAAGTGAGGAAAGCGATAATGTCGTCGCCAGACTGAGCAAAGTGCTGTGCAAAGACAAAATCGAAAAAGCTCTCGTGAAAGAATGACAACCGGTTTTGCTCGATGACAATCAATCCCTCCGAAGCCAGCCAGTCTTTCACACCGTTGAAATCACCTAAAACATAATAAGGAGCACTCAACTCCTGATTATCACTCATCCATTTGGCCATAGAAGATAAAGAAGTACGAACACTCCATTTAACATCACGGTCCTGCGACAGATCACGAGCCTTTTTCTCGACCAGTTTTTGGAACAGTTCAGTCCTGGTCGTGAAACTGAAATCTGTGTTGCCAATTTCAAGAAAGATGGAAAGATTTATGGGAAGAGTAAGGAGTTCACGCTGGCTGTCTGTAAAGCTCTCTGTTGCAATTCCGCCATGCTTGAGTATTGGCACAACCTCCTGCTCCCATGACAAACTCGGCACCTGCACCCGTATCGCTTCATCCTGTCGTTCACAGTTTCGGTACCGATGATCATTCTCCAAGTCAAAAGTTCGACAAACCAGAATACATCTGACATCCGCATATAGTTGGGCTTCCCTTACCAGATCAAACAATATGTCCTTGATGGCACTGTTTCGGCCTGAGACTTCGCTGACTGCATCGATCTGATCGATGATCAGGGCGGAAGTCTTGTCCCCAGCTAAATTTGCGAGGGCGCTCACAGGACTCTCGTCTCTGCCCAAAACAACATCACCCACTTTTTTGCTTGATCTGTAGGAAAGGTAGCGATCAATTCTGAAAGCTAGACAGGGGACAGCCTGATTCATCAGATCGGTCATGATTCCTCGCACGACACCGGATTTTCCGCTACCTGCATCTCCTGTCAGGAAGATCAGTGGTGGCCCGTCTGCAGCCTGCAAGCACTCAACAACCTTGCCAACTTCCGACCTTGCAATCTGTTGACCTGCGATGCCGAATGGTGTGTAGCTATCCAGGTATCTCTGGTTTGCAGCATCAATGTCCTCACGAAGTGTCGGATCAAGAGCTGCAGGGCGAAATGTGAAGGTACTTTTTTTACGAACCCATGTCCGTGCAGCTTCCGTTGTGACCAAAGCATTCAGATTATCGATCAGATAATCTGACAGGGGTGGGTAGAGATTCTCTTCGCCCTTCAGCACATGATTACCATGCATGGCAATTACCTTGTCTATTGACTGCTCAGACTCTGTCTGAAACTCACAACGACATAGCCATTTAAACGTATACCTTTTATCAGCATCCCATTTTCTCGATAAATCGTCGAATATCTCTTTATTTCTTTTGGAAACTGCATCCAGAAACTCATGTGCATCATTTGCTCTCCTGGCCTCTTCACTGAGTTCACGCAATTGCCTGGCTGGATCTTGAGAGACAAAAACACACCTGGCCGTGGAATCACTCGAAAGGCGCTTCTTGAAGGCATTCAGCACTCCTTCACTTTTTAGCGCGTTTGGGGTCCAGTTACTTCCCGGAGCATTGCGCTTGACCTGATGCCATTCCACATAATCTGATCTATGGAGTGCAAATTCAAAGCCAAAATAATCTTGTGATACGCCCTCATATCGTATTGAAATTGCTTCTCCAGCAATGACTTCGAGAAGCATACGCACCGTCCACTTACGCTCATATTCGTTTCCCAACTTATTTGAAATTCCGCCTGAAACCATCTTCCGTAGTCCTTACAAATACCACTGAAACATAAATTATGGGATATATTGACCCTTTCCAAAAACCAAGCCAAGTTTTCTACAGGACGCTTGTCGCCATTCTTTCTTACCAGTAGCTAAAGAAGTTTCTTTCGATTCAGATAAGACATTTGCCTGTATTGTTTCCATCTTGCTGTTAAACCTCCAAGACTGGTTTGCCGCAGGCTGTTTTGGCACGCATTCAACCTGAACCTGGATATCATCAAGGAATGGGAGTAAGGCAAGCGTAGCCCAAATGCAGTTGCCAGCAACTACTTGTACATGATCCAAGCTGACCCGGAATTTGTACAAAAACCACAGCTGCTTGACGTTCTCCAGTAACGCCTTTACAACCAATCAAAATTCAAGATCTGATGTAAAACATCTGCTCAACTGAGACTTCTCACCAGTTCGTTTTTCAGTCGAGGCAGATAGGGGCTAAGCTGCGGCAAAATGTTGCTCGAAGATCATCAGAAATTCTGCTGTATCCAAAACAGCCTCGACTCAAGATGGGCTTATGGTACAGTAGCGCGCCAGGCTCGGCTCTTCCTCAGATTGGTATACTTTGAGACAGGCATCCAACCTCCCTTCACTTGTGCATGGCGAATTCAATGACCGAAACCTATGAAGAACTGCTGGCCATCTCCAGCCACATGGCTCAACTGGCTGAACATGGGCATCAGCCAGAAATTCAAGAACCTCTGGAGCGCTTAAAGCAAGCTGCTGAAGAAATCGGCAAAGCTTGGAGCGGATCCTGGCTCGGTCATCATGCCAATGTCTACTACAATGACTTGCAGCCACCGCCTCCAGGGGCGCACTTCAGTCCAGAATGGGGACTCGATAGTGTATTCGGCCATGGCACGTCGGGTGACTGGCTAGAATTTGGTGCTAACCAGGTGAAAGATGCGATATATGACGAGGCAGGCAATCCTGATTTAGAGTCCTGCCAGAAGCTTCAAAAGGATTTGGCTAGTAGATTTGATACAGAAAAATCTAATACGGTTTCCATCCTTGAAATTGCAACCGAAGGCAATTCCGACGCTTTTTTACAGGGAATTAAAGTCGAACTGGAAAAACTGTCCATCCTCACTAAGAGCGAAGTCATTAATAAAATGAAGCCAAGCGGAAAAATCATGACTCGCGACTCGCTTGCTCTTACCCAAGGATTTTGGACCCCGCCGCATTTTTCCGTACTTTCGGAAATATTTGTCATCCAACATACTAGTGAAACAGTCTCACATCTCGGAATACTAGCGAAAAAGGCGGGGTCACATTTGTTTCGCCGGCAACAAAGAAGCTTGAAAGTAGATGTTGTTGGCACGAACGTATTCATTGGCCATGGCCGTTCACCAATTTGGCGTGAACTGAAGGAATTCATTACAGAAAGACTAAAACTGCCTGTAGATGAGTTCAACCGAGTTCCTGTGGCCGGGGTAACCAACACTCAGCGTTTATCAGAGATGATGGATGCAGCAGCCTTTGCATTCCTCTTAATGACCGGGGAAGATGAGCAGCCCGATGGGCAAGTGCGTGCACGCATGAACGTGATCCATGAGGCAGGCTTGTTCCAAGGCCGACTGGGATTTACTCGCGCCATTGTCTTGCTTGAAGACGGTTGCGAGGAATTCAGCAATATCGCAGGGCTTGGGCATATACATTTTCCTAGAGGAAATATCAGACATGCTACTGAAGAAATACGTAAGGTGCTTGAACGTGAAGGCCTTCTGGGCAACTCTCAGTAGTCCATCTGGCATCAACAACAATAGACCTATGACGCCCTTATACCTGCTTTAATATTTGTCAAATTTCTGCTGTAGCTATGCTTCATATCCGGCAATCTCAATAGCTTCTTGTTGCAGGTCCAAAAGGATGTCCGTTGACATCAATGGAAAATCCTCGCATGGTTCTCCATAATGAGATGGTATCCAAACTGCTTCGCGCGATCTTCGCGGCCATCCTGCTATCCAAGATTCATTGAATTCTTTACAGATTTTGAGGTGGAGCGTTGGTGAAAATTGTTTCCAGCGTTCGTATAGCAATGATGGATCAGCCGTATCTATAATTTCAATATGCTCTATCTTCCTATTACCGCCTTTCAGCCAAGAAGTTTTCAGAAGATTCACGGCATCTTTATCGGATTCCGGTGCGCCAAAACCAAAAATAGTAATAACGAAAGCGTTTTTAAATCGAAATTCAGCAGCCTGCCAACTATGACTTATGCAAGGTTTGCCTGAGTAGCCTTTCTGTTTTACCGGGTAGAGCAAGGGTACTTTCTCAAGAGATCCTGAACACTCTGGACACAAGTGGCCAATTCGGCGCCACAGTCCAGGATGCTCCGGGCACTGTCCAATTCTTACGTTGCCGTGGAGAAAGAAGATCTCCGGGAGAGGCACGTCGAACCGATTTCGCTCGTAGGCATCACACAAAAATGGGTCCCAATTAAATGTAAACACGGAATCAGTTTTTCTCAAGGAGAGTAACAGCCTGTCATACAATGTTGCTTGATAAGGAAGCTGGAGAGACGCAAAGTATTTCTCCACGACCTTTTCTAAGGCACGTCTGATCAATCCAGTTTCTGCAGGGTAGGCCCTTTTTGCCAGCTATTATAACCATAAGCATTATCATGAATTGCTCAATAATCTGACGCCTGCTGATGAATTTTATGGACGGGACAAAGATGTACTAGGTCAACGCGCTTTGATCAAATAAAACATCTTGGCTATTAGGCGAAGAATGCATTACGATCAGCAACAAGTTAATCCATTAACCAACTTGATGAACTAATTTGTCTTTTAAATCAGGTAACCCTTGGTCCAAAAGGTTCTGATGACATTCAAAAATGAATTATTAAATTTTTCTCGAAAATAATAATTAATGAAACCTATTCATCCTTTTCCAGCAAGAATGGCACCTGAATTGGTAAAGGAAAAATTCATCTCTATGCCTAAAGGATCAAAAGTGCTTGATCCTATGTGTGGATCCGGAACAAGCTTAAAATATGCAATAGATGCGGGATTAAATCCTGTCGGATGGGATATAGATCCACTTGCAGTCAAAATGGCACGAACGTGGTGCCGACGTTTCGATATAAAACGACTTAGACGGCTTTCAGAAGAATTGCGCCTTAAACTAAATCGACAGCGTGTATTGCCTCGTTGTCGATTTGATAACTGTAGCGAAACCCAAGAATTTGTGGATTATTGGTTCGCCAGAGAACAACAAGATGATCTCAATCGATTATCCATTGCAATAGAAGACATGTTTCCACCTGGACGTACACGGGATTTTTTCCAAATTGCGATGAGTAGAATTATCATCACGAAATTCAAAGGGGCATCCCTAGCTTGGGATATTTCACACAGCAGACCACACAAAAAAAAAATAACTAATGACTACCAGACCATACTAGAATTTTTCAAGTCATTTGAAAAACTAGTACAGTTATATGAGGCCACACCCAGTAAATATGATGCTTCAATCGAACTTAGAGACTGCAGAAAGTCAGTGCCACATAAGGAATTCGATTTCATAATCACCAGTCCTCCATATCTAAACGCAATTGATTACATGAGAGGACATAAATTTTCGCTTATTTGGATGGGTTACACGATTCCACAACTCAAGAAAATTAAAAGTAATTCTGTAGGAGTAGAACGTGGTATTTCTCCACTATATGAGAACGAAAAATATCAGAAAATAATCAAAGATGTATGCACTGGTCGCCAATTAAATCCGAAAGTAAGAAAATACTTATTACGATATATATATGACTGTGAAGTTATCATTGAACGGTTGAAATCTACTCTACAACCAACAGGTGATCTCGTTATGGTGGTAGGAAATTCATCTCACTACGGTACAAAAATATCTAATGATAAAATTTTTGTAAATATTGCCACTGATGCCGGATTCAATTTAATTGACAAAAAAAAGCGATCTATTGCTAGAAGGTCGAGATATTTACCGATGTTAAATGGTCACCAATCTATCTCTAACAGAATCAAAACTGAATCTGTGATTCACTTTGCAATTGCTTGAAGCATATCATTGCTAAAACCTCGAGACTTACTTCTCTCCAATTTCTCTCGACCTCCAACAATGTACATTTGTCGTTTTCTTCTTTTAACATGCAGATTTAGTGAAGTATCACCTTTTTTTCGAGAAGCTATTTGATTAAACTCATTCAAACTTAATGTCAAAAATCCATCATAACCACATACAAGACAAATATAAGTTTTTTCTGTATCTTCTGAAAGCAATTGAATTTCAGTGAGGTTATCTTTAGTAAAACTGAAAACCCATGGCGAAAGACGTTTTGATGAATGCTTGATAAATAATCCAATTACTTCGTTAACGATAAAGCAATTAACTATCCCGTGAATGTCATGAGCTTTGATGTGAATGCCATCAGGTAATTCGACTGCCAACTCTCTAACAACCAATCCGTGGTATTGTTCATAATCAGCCATAATCAGGCGAATTCCATAAAAAACTTAAGCTGCTTATATCGTCACAATCATATTTATAAAACAACCTCCCTTTTTTGCGGTTGAAGTGAAATATCTTAAAGTGATGTGTTGCAGATCGATCTTTGTCTCTATCAAATTGACCCCAAAACCCTCTAGACCTATATATATTTTCAATATCGTCTCCGCGTCCAGGATCAGGTTTGAAAACACTCACATCTGCAGGTTCATAAAGAGCTACCTTACTGCTACCACCTCCGAAATTTTCGACAAATTGCATAAGATGTGAAGGAAATGCACTAGCTGGAAGTAATTCATTAAGCCGCGACAATTTCGATTCATGTGAGTCACCATTATCACCAAATATTTCTCGTTCTATATTTTCATTTATATCAAACAGGTTAAAAGATAATTCTCCTTTTTTCGTTTGAAAAACATTTGTTTTATCAATACTTGAGTTAGCAACGGCTGCCACTCTCTTATCTGTAATCCATATGGGTGGATTCCCGCTCCTTGCACCATTCAATGAAAGTTTATGGTAAACGAAACAGCGGTGCCAATCGCTATACAGCTTCTTTGGAATCGTTAATTCAAAGTGTTCTAGATAATCGCCTCGTACTCCAAACATGCGGGCTCTTTGAATGTATGTGTCTTGTTGGATTTTATGCTTTACATCTCTTGTGAAGTACATTGAAAGTAAGTTATTCAAGGTCACACCGCGGGAAACTATGTTGCCCCCTATAACCACCGTAAATAATGCTTTAGGGTTCGTGGCATCTTGCCCACTTACGGAAACATCCTTCTTTGAGTTTAGAACTATTACTTTATGCCGCGAGATATTCTTTAAAATAAATTCCGTAATAAGATTAGGGTCCTCGTTCGGAAACCTTTGACGAGCCTTTTCCCATACTTCCTGCACATAGATTTTCCATTTTGGAGAGTTCTTATCTATCAATATCCCAATTGCATTTTGGATGATCTTCATATCCTTTTGATGGTCATTCACTTTCCCACTTGTATGAATAAGCATTGAATAATTCGTCATTTCAAAATCATCTAATTGTAAATTAATGTAAGAAGCTGCAACGAGAAAACTGAAGAATGCCTCCCTGGTATACTTGGGTGCATCACAACTATCTGATAGCAGTTCCAGGATATATAGAACATCCTTATGAATAGGAAAGAAATGGTCTTGTCCTGTATAAAGTTCATGTGCCGGGAACTCCACCCATTTTGCAGTGACATTACCAAAAGTATTATTCAAGTCTAAGCGCGCGGGAGTTGCGGTCACTCCTATATATCTCCCTTGAATTCCCAATAGCTTTTCAATCAGCTCATTTATTTTTGTTTTATCCTTTTTATTTATTTTTGAGTTCGGCGTTGCATAATCAGCTTCATCATCAATCACAACTATATTTCCAAGCGTATCTAATTTGTCTATTAGTTTTTCTAAATCCCTCGCGTTTTTTTTACAAAATACTACATGACGCACTCCTTTAACTCGGTGAGCAGGATCAATGATTTCAGAAAAATTTTTCGGAGATGGGGCAAGTCCACTAGTCTGAAAGCGTCCTAAATTTTGAGATAAAAGATCGACACTATCATTAAGGAGCAATACGATTAATTTATAACCTGAATCAAGAAGTTTGGCAGTAAGACAAATCATCATCTCAGTTTTGCCACATTGCGGTTCTCCATAAATGATAAATGGAGGAGGAGTTGGCTCATTCAAATTTTCAATTGCTTGGGTAACAGTCTTTTCTATTTGGTCTATCTTTACTTTTTTTCGACTAAGACGTTTAAGTTGCCCTTCATACTGACTTGAATAATCAGTTAAATTACTGAATTGACTTATATTGAAATTTTGTTCCATATACATTATTTCTGCATTGGGTGTTACAGAGCGCTCAGCATACGTATTATAAAGATTTGATTTGTGACTACTAGACACTCATTAAGCTTTCAAAAAATTGATGCTAATCACAAAGTGGTCCTTCCCCAAAAACTGGTCCGGACTTTATGCGAAATTCTGACTTAAATGGCTTTGTTTTTCCTCCTGTTTCCGGTGCGCTTGTGCAAACTCCACCGGGGTCTTGTACTCCAGCTGGCTGTGTGGCCGTTCGTGATTATACATCTCCCTCCATCGGTCTATCTTGACCCGTACATCCTCCAAGGATAAAAACCAATGCTGGTTCAAACATTCCAGCCTCACCCGCGCATTCAATGACTCGATGAACGCATTGTCCGTGGGCTTTCCAGGACTGGAGAACTCCATGGTCACGCTATTGGCGTAGGCCCACAGATCGACCAGCCGGCTGACGAACTCGCTGCCCGCCAACTCATCCAGCGCATATCTGAGAAATTCCAACTGCAGCTTGGATAGTGGAACCTGGCTTTTGGACTTCATCTGTTTCCGCAGGCGCTCTTCAATTTCACTGCGGTATGCCGGTAGCGGCGGTTTCTTTGGTGTCTTACCCGATGCTACCCTGGCCCAATATCCTCTGGGTGGCTTCGGCACCTGAAGGCGGCGGCATAGTTTCCCTAGAGCAACATCAGAGATCCCAAGCTCTCGTGCAACTTGCCGCGCCGGCTGTTCCCACACCAAAGTAAATAGTTCTTCTCTACCAAGGTCCTTCGATCGCGCAGTATCAATGGGTTGACTCGACTGATGACCAGATCAACGCGATCGCTTTATGTTCAGGAATCCTAAATGGAAAGTTGAGCCCTTCAATCTCAGCCGCAATTACCTCACTTGCTTTTTGAACAAACTCCGTCATCACTTTCGTATGGGTTTTGGGTACACTTTGGGCTTTTTCTTTCGTGCGAATATTGTTCAGACGTTCAAGAACCTCCCAATCTCGAAGTGTTTTCCAGTCGCTATCCTCTTTTGGCTCCATCCCAACAATCGCTAGACGCATATGACCGGATTGATCTGTTACGCGATCAAATACCTGAAAGATGACCAACGGTGACTTAAGCTCATTGCTAAACGTTAGTGATACCGGGTACTCCGCAGCCACTCGTAATGCTTTATCGAAAACTTTGTGGCCTACACCAAGCACCTTCTCTGCAGTTTTACCCCCCAGGATACTGCGGTCAAAAACCATTTCATCATACCTTCTGCGTATGCCTGGCTCATCCAACCAAGATTCTGGGATTTTAAAGGTTAGGCTATCGCCGGTACGAGCTGGCCTACGTCTCTCTAACGCCAACATATTTTCGAAAAATGTACGCAAATCCGGCAGGTCTACGTTCGGCACATCCTTAAGTCCCGACAGATCAAACCGCGTTGCATTTCCTACTAATGCTTTAACGGTGTCGATAGCTGATTCTCCGCCAAGTGTCTCGGCCTTCTTGTCGAACCAGTCATCCAATCGCCCCTTCTTCACAAACTGTCCTTCACTGAACAGCTCTGAAAACATACTCGATGACGACATCCCGAGCACCAATTGCAGAAGATCCTCTGGCTCATCCATCGCCCCCGACAGGGCTGACATGATTCTTGCGAGCTTTGCGTTTAGCAAATCCCAGATTCTTGCTTCCACCGTTGCAGGATTTCGTAGCGTAATTACTTCTACAGGTTTCTTTTGCCCGTATCGATTGAGTCGACCCACGCGTTGATGCAGACGCATCGGATTCCAGGGTAGATCCACATGAATCAAGGAGTAACACTGTTCTTGTAGATCGATGCCTTCACCACCAGCTTCAGTAGAAATCAAAAATCGCACTTTCCCCGCGTTGAAGAGATCTGCCGCTTCTCCCCTGTCGATTGATCTATTTACTGTAGAGCCATCAGAAAGTATCAAACCCTCCAGTCTCTCGTCTCCATTGATAAATGTGACGCAGTCATCGCCATACTTCGTCATTAACGCCGTCATCAATAGAGACTGAGTAGCTTTGTATTCTGTGAAAAATAAAACCTGACGTCCTTTGTAACGACCTTCCAGAAGATCTAGTATCTTTTCTATCTTGGTTTCTGATTCCACCGCATCTGCCGCTTCTACTAATGCCTCCAAATGCGGAATCTCTTCTTCCATAAGTGTCAGCGTTGCTTCTGCCAACATCATATCTACGTCGTCTTCGAGATCATCCAATATGGATGACTCATCAGCTGCAGTTGCAAGTGCCGTCTGCTCTTTATTGGTCAGGCGGATTTTTTCCTTCAGTTCCTCCCTTGTGGCGCGAAGCCTCCCTACTCTCCCTTTAAGAGCCTTTCGAATCGCAGAAACAGAGCTTGACGCAAGTTTCTGCATCGCAATCAACACGAGAATGACCTGGCGCCCTTCCTTCGCTGACAGAGATGTCGCATAGGCTTTACCACTTGCTATAAAGTCGGTTAGCAGCTTGTAGAATGCCTCTTCTTCCTGTTTATATGCATAGGTTTCCGGATAAACAGTAACTGGCTTGAATAATTTATTTCCATGCATATCGGTAACCAGGCTCTTGTTATTTCTTATGAGAACCTCCCGCAGCAACTCTATTTGTTCTTCATCCGCTTTCTTTGGATCGAAAAGGTCTGGCCTTAAGAGTTTCATGAGCGACCAGAACCCAAAAGATTTTCCACGGTGAGGCGTGCCGGTGAAGAAGACACACGACTCCACTTTGTGTTGCTCTAATAATCGCTCGACGAAACGGTACCCGAGTGTAGACCCTCTCGATTCGTCAGCATTTAGATGGTGAGCCTCGTCTACAATCAACAGATCCCATGGATCTGCTTCCAACATCCTTTCATGTCTTCCATGTCGATCAGCCCGTAATGTAGGTAATGAAGCCACCACTTGGTGATGTGTGTTCCAAAAGTAGCCTTTCTTACTATCCGCCTCCGTCGAATATCTTGCTAACCGAATATCGAACATTTCTCTAAGTCTGAATTGCCACTGCTCTACCAAGGAAGCCGGGCAGAGGACCAACAAGCGCCTTACCAGCCCTTTTGAGATCAAAGGCCAAAGAATTAATCCGGCCTCGATGGTCTTGCCTAAACCCACATCATCGGCAACGAGGTAACGAATAGGCCATCGACGCGATACGCGGTGACATACCCACAACTGATGCGGCAGAAGAGAGATGCGAGAGCGTGAAAACACTCCCCATGAATCGTTTACAGACTGAATGGCTGCTGCTTGGCTCTTCGCAATTACTTCAACCGGGTCGTGCCACTCATTCAATTCAAGTGCTGCTTTAAGGCTAACTTGTTTCTTTAGTGCTTGGATGTCGCACTCTTCCAACCCATGTTCGAACCGTACAATGGCGGTCTCACCCTTTGGATACTCCACTGATCCTGGGCCATAACGCTGATGAACAACCTCGTCGCCTGGTCGAAGCTGGTGACTACTTCGCTTCTCTTCCACCTAGTAAACCTCCTCGTCTGTTAGCGCTCTACCCAGTAATTCTTGCTGAAGCTCCCACTCTTCCGAGACCCTTTTCAGAGGAATATCGAAATCGCCGCAGAAACTGGCTTTTTCCTCCCCTACATTCTCCATCAAGAAACTCTGCATCAAAGGAGATGCTTTAAGTCGTGGTACAGCTTCAATGTCTTCGCATCCCAATTCATAGAAGAGTCGTCGAACTCGCTGATAGGGGACATAAGCATGTTGACGAAGGTGCGAACTGTCGATAATCCGGTTTCGGATCAGCTCCCTGATCACAAAGTTTGCACCCATCCCGAGAGTTCGTCCTAGTGGAGGGGCCGCTATACCTCCCCCTTGTTGATCTGCATCCGCAAGGGGAGAAAACACCAAGTCCAGATCAAAATGGCTTCGGTACCTTTCCAGCCCAAGCAACAACTCCACAAAATCATCTAGGTGGCGCGATAATTTATAGATGATGGGAAATCGCATCATCCATTGTTCGTAGTCCTGTTGATCTACTTGCTGATCAATGTATTGATCTAGAACCCCCATCCAGTCGTTGAAACGTTGAGCTGGAGCGGGGTCCGTGAACACGTCCCACCAACCACGGTTTTGGCAATTTTCGATAAATCTGCGGTGCTGTTCTGGCTGAGTCCGCCCCATAGTATGGAATCCACCGAGGAGCAACAGCACCAGCCAAGATGACCGATCTACAGTGCCGTCATCATCGTCCGCAAGTCGAAGCGACAGGCCCTCTGGATAAATCTGTTTACGATAGTTATCAAGCACTTCGGTTCTTGCGCTTTCCCACCATTCGTATATTCGGTTAAGCGCACTTTCAGCATCAATCCGCTCCAACAGTGGGGCACTATCCCCATAGTTATGCCACGCGTTTCTGCTTTCACTCGGCGTCTTTAATACCTGGTATATGAGCTTAGACCGACTATCAGAGTCCCAGTCCTCCAAATATTCAGAATCCTCACCAACCGACACCAACCAGGTACCACCTATCCCCTTCTCATGCAAAGCACTGGCGACTTGTGAGGCAAGCTCTCCTTTTATCAGGTATTTCAATGCTGCACGACGTCTGTTGTCATCCTCTGCCTGAATAATCCAGTCCTTGAGCTTCTCTGCTGGAGCCTCAAGCTTGTCGCGACAAAACAGAAAGAACTCGACAGCGCTCCCATCGTAATCTTTTGCCAAGCGATGATTGTCTGGCGAAAACGCCCATCGAAGCGCCTCATCTTCGCTGTGGTTTTCGGTAAGAAGGTTTTTGCACTTCTCAATCGTTTCACCAGCAGAATGAAATTGGAGTTCTCTAGCCTTTTCCGCTGCGAGTTTCATATCCTTAATGTGCTCGAGAGGGACCTCCTTTTCGGGTTGATGCCAACTATCCAATGTTTGTGAATTTAGCGCCTTCCCAAGAATATTTGCATCTGACGGATTTATAGCGTTTTTGCTATCTAACTGCACAATCAGGCTCGTAAGGTTTGCTATTCTCCATTGCGAGGTATTTGATCCAAACTCAGGAACAAGCATTCTCAGCCAGGTCGCCAGCTCGGAAGAAACAGCGGTTCTCGCATCCAACATTCCCTGAAAACAGGACGTTTCTGATATAACCTGCAGCACGTGATCATCCGCTAGTGCATCTTTTAACACTGTTTTCACGTCTGATATCTTAATTAAACGCTTCAACTCTCCTGGAAGACCGTTTGGAACGACTTCCTCGTCTTCCGCCAATTTTTGCAGCCCCTCTTTAATAAGAGCAGTAGCGATAACCCGGGTGCTGGAATCACGCGGCATCTGCGGTAAACGCGCCATCAACACTTTCCAAAGCGTGCCCCACAGATGATATGGCTCTAGTCCGGGTACCAATTGCATTGCAGCAGAGACGTCCATCCAGCGAGAAGTTACTGACTTATGTAGGTGATCAAGCTCTAACGCTAATTGGCTTCCCAATCGACGAGCTAGGCATTCATTTTCAGTGACGCTTGCTGATAGACGTGAACGTCCAGCATCGACTTCAAACATTGCGTTAATTGCAAAGCCTATTCGCTCCTGCTCTCTAATTGGCGCTGTGACCCACAAATTTGGGATCTCCTTTGGCAGTTCCTCGAACCCTTGTGTTCCTATTGATAGGAGGAGCGCTCCATCAGGAAGCACAACCCGCAATACAAGGAGATCGTCGCCTGCCTGTCGTGCGTGCCCTACAAAGATATTCTCGCACCCCGGAAGTAATGTGCCCTCCCAGCTAGCTGACAATTTGCCGTTGGCACCGCGATCGATATCAATGGCGCGAATATTTCGTGCGAAAGCGACCATGACACCAGCCACTTGCGAGAACTGATTAAGAACATCACTTCCTCTGACCTCGACGAGGGGCAACGAAATACCAGTACCTGGCCACTGGCTATCAGGCTGAAATACTGACATTCTCTTGCGTAACTCTCGGCTTTCCGTATTCTGCGTTGCCATGGGCAGCAACCCACCAATTATTTCTGCTTGAAGTCGGCCACTCAAAACGGTTGGGCGATCGGATATCAGCCAAACGCTTTTAAAGCCCAATCCGAACTTACCGGTTACATCCTCTCCCTTATCGGAAGCAGACAGGATCAACATGTTTTCCAAGTCCCGATCGTATCCACGATCGCGTCCCGGGAAGCCCTTGCTGCCAAATTGGTTAATAGCGCGTCCCCAGTGCATGAAGATGAGTCGTTCCTCTGTTGCATCTACGACAAATCGACAAATAGAGGCGGGAAGAGGATCTACATCCAGATCTCCTGGTTTTGCCGGATAAGCATCGATTAATTCCAGATCGTGCAACGCATCATCTGCATTTTGAAAAATCTCAAAAGGAACACTTTCTATCTGGTATTGAAAATCTCGGATTTTGCGTCTGACCGACTCCAATATCGTTTTCTGTGCACCCTCATCTGATTCAATGATTCTTTGCAAATCAATGAGCGATTCTTCTTTTCTCTTGCTGTATTTTTGTTCCCCAGCTGACCCAGCAAACTCTTTTTCCTTTCTTTCATCGTCCCTATATCTATTTAAGCTGGAGCTTAGGATGGGGTATTTATGCACCCCCAACTGCTTCAAATAAAAAGGAATATTTTGCAAGATCAGTGAACGGGCAAGCTCGATGCCTACCTGGTCTGATTTATCCAGTTCATTCCACAGGTCATCGAGGCGTGGTTGTAATTGATTAAAGACCTCACGCAGAACGTAAGCCGTTGAATTCTTAAGATACGTGGATAACTGCTTGTCGGAACATTGTTCTACTGAGATCTTTCGAATAACCAGATCGATACGATATCCATCTTGTTTCTCCATGCGGTGATAACTCGGCCTACCAACCAGCAATGTCGAGAACTCCTCCTCAAGCCCTACCGAGATTAACTCACCGAGGATCGAATAGACCTGCATGCTATTCTCATCATGAACTCTTACCGTCATACGAAAGTATTCCAGTGCTTCATCGAACGAAAACCCAAACAACCATGTTCTTGCGCCACCCGAATCGGTACCTTGTGGAATTTTCCAAGGCACCTGATCGACAAGCCATTCCCTTGAATGTTGGTTAAGCAATTCTCGACAAAGAGATTTGATTGACTTATCTGCACCAAACAAAAGTACAAATAAACCCGTTATCGATGGTGCGACCCGGCCGGACCATAAGGTAAAGTAATTACGAAGTACACCAGCAGCGGCTTGCGTTTCACTCGCAGGCTCCATCTCCGGTGATTGCTCTGCGTCTTTTACCGCTTGACGATCTTGAAAAATCAAATTTGCAAGAATCTGGGCTTGTTTTGGGTCCAGGACATGAACTTTCGCTACTCCGATAACATCACTTACCAATTCTGCGCTGGACTGCCAACGATTTGCCTGACTGAGCAATTTCAAGCGGCAAACCGCCTCCTTAGCATCTGGAGAGCTTGCAAATACTTTTAAATAGCGATTGAAAACGTGAACAGCTTGCCCCTGATCACCACCACGTCCGGAAATCCAATTCAACAGATTTACTATGGCCTCCAGACTCATCGGCGCACTCATCGATGACACTAGAGGTAAGAGATCGATATCGTCTCCATGTGCGGCCAAGATCGCTGAAAGGAGCCGCCAACCGGGATGCTCATACGAAGAAAGAAGACTTGCCGCTTCTCTAAGCGCTTCTGAATTCTCGAAAGTGATACTACCTATCTGGTAGGTATCTAGATCCGCAAGTACTAGTGCAAGCCGATCAATACCTTCTTGCCCGCGTGAATGATAGCGCTCTTTGATTTTGGGGTAAAAAGGATGCGCCAAAAACTCTTCATCCAGTCTTGATGGCGTAGTGAAGGTATCGGGCACCTGGGCGAGAATTCGGTCTAACTCAACTTCGGCAGCTTCCAGATCAATAATGTCATCTGGTTTTTCTAGTTCGCCCCTGGTCGTAGGCACCCAGGCTACTTCCTTTATCCGCCTGCCTAATTCTGGTGATACCTTGTTAGGTCCAGTATTCAGAGATTGCAACGCATCTGCAATCACACGCCATACTTCCTTAACAGTTGGACTTCTCAGTGCCAGCTCAATAATAGCGCTTTCGTCCAACGGCCTTAGAAGGGCTTTCTGTCGACGCCGCACCTCACTGTCTGAGCTGCAGGGAATCAGATATGCGCCTCGAAGTAGTTCCTCATCAACGTCTATTACACCACTATCTAGATACACATTTTCGTCGTTCCCCCGAACCGGTTTGCCCTGAGGCGTCCAATGGAAGGGCAGCGAACACCAGAGTCGATCATCTTTGACTGTTCGGAGAATCTGATCGCATTCTTCTTGACTGAAACCGGAAGAATCGACCATTGTCACGTCTCGTTGCGCTATTTCTTCGATTACCGAATTCGCGCGTATCTCCCTAATGCCAATCTGGCGCGCGACGTCTCGAGATAATCTATCTGCAATATCAGCCGCTACCAGGTTCCATGGCTCATCCTCATTTTCGACTAGTTGTGCCCACAGCTTTCGCCAAACCAGATGCTGTTCTTCACCTAGAATCCAGAGGGCATCGTCGTCATCAAAATGACCGTTATCGGCATGAAGAAGGAAGCGAAGACCCCGAATTTCAATTTCCCCACTTGGTGTGCTCACGCTGCCAGCCAACTTCGCCCTTGCCTTCAGCTCGCCAAGAGTTCTGACTTTTTGCCCGAGAGTGCGAAGGACTGCCCCCCCATTGCAAGGTGACATTGCCCGTTCCTGGTTCAACGCAAGTTTTGCCGTTTCGGCGTTTATCAGGAGAACACGGACGTTCGGGAGGATTTTCTGAAGATCAGGAGCCAGTCCCAATCTTTCTTGGGGGCTAATGCTCTGACTAAAACCAAATAAAACGCCGTCTTCCCTGGCGCTCTCTATTTCTCTCAGGGAAACCGCAACCATCTCACCTGATTTACAATCGTACGCCCCCAAGATATCTAGGTCGGCACAACGCTGCAAAAGCTGCTTTCGGTGCTCAGCAGCAACGCCTTTGATAATCTGTTCAGAAAGTGACAACGCCGATTTCCGAATTTCTTGACTCGGTTGCTTCCCGCCTTTTATCACATCTTGCACGTTTCTCAGCAGTTGTGATGCGTCATTTATGGATAGCGATGCTGTGCCACTCCATGCTGTCGGATAAAACCGTGCAGGCACCAATACAAGGTCGGTATCTATGGAAAACAACTGCTTGAGTAAAGTAGAGGGGAAATTATTGTCTATCCGGAAGCAACGTTTCTCATCCATATGACTAACGATTTCTCGAACTCGTTGCTGATTTTTACCCAGCCCATCCTCTCCGGTACGAATCATCCCGGTTTTGAACACCTCTCCTAGTTTCTTATTAACCGTGCCAATTCGGATATAGGGCCCCGCTGACTGTTCCAGGAAGCTCGCGAAGTAATCCAATAGAGTAGAATCCGAGAACAGCGATCTGTCGTCCACTGAACCGAAAAGGTCGAGAAGGTCTTGCTCGCCCCACTGCACCACTGAATCCGGATTTACGATGTTAGGTGCTCCTGCGACAGACAACCAATATTTTTTGGCCATATCCTTGAGGGATTGAAACAAACGCCATGGCCTGTTGGGATCTGCTTCCGGTGGTGCTGGGAGACTCAGAATCTTCTTTTCATTATTTCGTAGCGCCCATCTGACTCCATCTTTGGTGAGTTCCCTCAACCAACTCTGCTGGGCAGTAATTGGTCCTTTGAATCGACGTAGCAAGGCAGTCTGATTCAGCGCCTCAGATAGGGCCGTTCGCGCCTTATCAGCTAACGGAAGCTCTGAGCAAAATGCATCCAATGCAGGTAGCAAGAGCGGGAGCACGGCAGTATGCAACAACTCGCAGTTCCAGGCACGACGCAAGGCTTCTTCACTTTCAAACTCTGCGCTATCGAGTCCATCGCATTCATCCAACCCATGTACACCCTGTCGGCCAGCATCAATAAAGAAATAGCCGTGCAGTGTAAGACGAAAGTCGTGCGATCCATCGCACCGAATCGCTTCTGAAGCGTGAGCTTCGTCGAGCGGTAGAAATACCGACCAATTGGTGACGAGTTGCCCCGTGCCCGGTGTTCGTGAGAAGAAAACTGCGCCATGTGACCGAGCCTTGTCCTTTGCCTCTCTGGAGTGCCCTAAATCATCCCTAACGTAACTACTGGGCCAGAATTCATGGCCATGCATAACCGTCAAAGAGGAATTCCAGCCAAAATACTCATATCCGGAGAATTCCAGCGTCTGATTTTCCTCCCTCTTAATTACACGGATTCTGCCCTTTAGCACATTGCGCTTACTGTGTGCCGCATCCACATCCAGAACGTCTTGCTCCACATCTACCAAGGAAGGTCTCTCGGCACCTTCGCCTAGGATAACGTCGAAGTACGGCTTAGCAGCCTCGCTAACTCCTTCAATCTTCCAATAGGCAGCCCGCTTCACATGTCGGAGCATAGGAATCAAAGCGGCGATTTTTACACCGAGGCCATCGTCGTCTAGAAAATTGAGCAGCGCCACATCGTCGCCCGGATATTCAGAAACGATGGCCCCCGCCCTTTCTCCATTTGGGAGAAAGAGGTGAGCCTTTTTTCTCAGAGGTAGCCACAGGATGAAACATTGATGCGGATCTGACGATATCTTCTTCGTGATACCGGACACATAGCGTCTAATGGTTTGGGCATCCTGCTCGGAAAACTCGTCCCAATCCCGATGCAGGGTTTGCTCCGAATCGGCTCCACTCCACGGGTTGAGCACTTCCGCGTAGGCTTTGTTGCCGTCGTGGGCCAGAAAGAAAAACGTTTCACAGAAATGGAACACACTTTTCATGCCCAGGCCGAATTTACCGATGCTAGCCTGGTCTGCCGCCTTCGAGTTCTGACCGAATGAACGAATTCCACGGGCGTCTGAGGGCTTGAACTCCCCATTGTTGATCAAAAACAGCCCTGGACCCCTGAGCAAGGGATGCGTCGCATTCGGCAGTCCAGTTGACAGTCCGTAATGTAGTTCTGACGCCAGAGCATCGTCGGTGTTCTGAATCAGTTCCTTGAGCACAGGGAAACCGGTCTGATACCGATCCCGCAGGTTGTCGGCAATCAGGTTTACGAACTGTATAGGGTCCTGGATAAATCCTGCCATGGTTTCCTTGTGTTACATGTAATCTATAGTGCCCAATGTCATCTCATCGCGATACAAGGTCGTTCCGAAAGTTCATCCGAATCCGCGATGGCAACTTCGAAACCCGCTTCTGTTGTACCCACAAGGAGAGGAAGCGCCGCCTCGACTTCAACCGCCGTCTCTTCGGGTGAAATTAAATAAACGCGTTTTGCCTGATCGATCAGTTCCGGCCAGGTACCGACAAGAATTCCATGGTTGGAGAGCTATTTGTGACCTCTCAGCACATTGTTCATTCGGGCCGTATGTCCGACACTATACGAAACTGTAACTCAGATAGTGAAGGAGCGACCCGAATGAACATCCACAAGAATGCCCGATTAACTCTTGCAGGTCGAACGATACTGGTGCGCCGCATGGTCAAGGAGGGGCTACGCGCCGAGGAAGCTGCGCAGGCTTCGGGGGGTGAGTGCGCGCACCACCTACAAGTGGCTGACCCACTACCGGGCCGAGGGCCTGGCGGGGCTGCAGGATCGTTCCTGCAGACCTGTCCACAGTCCCCAGCGCACCGGTGCGGGGGATCGTGCGAAGATCCAGGCCCTGCGCAGGCTTCGGTGCACCTATCAGGAGATCAACCGCCTCACCGGCGTGGCGCACTCCACCGTGCGCCGCATCCTGAAGCAGGCCGGGCTGAACTGCCTCGCCAGCCTGCAGCCGGATGAAACCGCACACAGCGCCTGTGGCGCCCTGATCGAGACACTGCGGTACTTCAAGACCCTCGGGGTCTCCTTCACCCGCATCCTGACCGACAACGGCGCCAGTTATCGCTCAAAGCGCTTTGCCAGACTGTGCCGGCACCTCAAGCTGCGCCATCTCCGCACCCAGCCCTACACGCCGCGTACCAACGGCAAGGCCGAACGCTTCATCCAGACCGCCCTGCGCGAATGGGCCTATGCAAGAGCCTATGACAGCTTAGAGCAGCGCGCGCACTACCTGCCCCTGTGGCCGCACCGCTACAACTGGCACCGACCGCATGCCAGCCTGGAATACAAACCCCCCAGCAATCCCTTAACCCCCCACTGAATAATGTGGTGGGTTTACACACCTAGGCTCTTGAGGGCTGCGGTTGCTGAAGATCTGGCCAAGCACTCGATCCACGTATACGGGGTGGATGCTCAAGGTCGCCGCTACGTGGACCAGAATTGACCAATACCTCACTCATAATCTTTTCCAACTCTTCCTTGTTCATGGTCACTCAAGTTGACGCCACCCAAAATCTGCGTATTGTCTTTTTATTCCACACGGCTATGGATATATGCAGCTCAGTTGACCGGACACTGGTGATCTTGCTAATACGTGCTACGCAAAAGACGAGATCATATGATTCCATTTTCCTCAAAGAATTTGGACCAGTAATCGACAGCACTGCCAATAACTTTGTTAAACGAGACTGTGTGGCCATCGAGAAGCTCTATTTCGAGACAAGAAATATCAAAGTCTTCGCTGAAATCTCTGGAGAAGGCACCTTCATGCCGCCGGGCCGCTTTGATACCGGGCAGATATCTGGTGATCACAGCGTGTTTCGATTCGTTGCATTTATCCTGAAGGTAGGCAAGTTCGATACAAGAGTCTTTGACGTAATCTTGGAAATCCTTCAATTTTTTGAACCGGGAGTTGAAGCCAGCCACATTGAATACGTGATCGCAGAGATGCCAAGCCTTGCAGGCGCATTCCCGTGCCAGGTCCTCATTGAGATCATCGTGATTGAACCTACTTACAGTAATCCTTAGTACCTTAAATGCTGACGGTGCATCTAGGTCGAATGAGCGTGTCATTTGTTTGCTCTTTCCGCTCCAAATTTCCGTAACCCATCATGAGCACTATCTTTGCTGTCTTGGTATAGCAGTTGATTGGACCTGCGTAAAAATGGCTGTTTGCCGCCTCCACCGCCGCCGCCTCCACCTCCACCACCCGCTTCTTCAGGCGCTCGTTCTCCTCACAAAGCTGCTTGAGCTCTCTCACCTGATCCGGCTCAAGCCCCCCGTAATCCTTCTTCCAGCGCTAAAACGTCGCTTCCGCTATCCCTATCTTGCGACAAATATCGCCGATTGAGGTGCCGCTCTCATTGGCCTTGACCGCGGCCACAATCCGCTCCACTGAATAACGCTTGCGTGCCATGCCTCCTCCCCTCTACAGGGATTTATCTGAGGGTCTACCAAAAAACTGGTCCACGGAGGGAGTGATTTTTGAGAGACTTTGAGCAAAGAAGGAGGGAGTCAGATGAAGTCCAAGAGGTATTCGGTAGAGCAGGTGGTGGCGGCATTGAAGCAGCACGAGTTGGGCACGCCGGTGTCGGACATAGCCCGCAAGTTGGGGGTGGCCGAGCAGACATTTTATCGGTGGAAGAAGCAGTATGGCGGTTTGGAGGCGAGCGAGGTACGGGAGCTCAAGCAGTTGCGCGAGGAGAACACACGGCTCAAGCGGCTGGTAGCCGATTTGAGTTTGGACAAGGTGATGCTGCAGGATATTGCTTCAAAAAAATGGTAGGCGCATTGCAACGCCGGTCGGCGGTGCGCCATGTGCAGCGGTGTTACTCGGTAAGTGAGCGTCGTGGCTGTGAGGTAACCGGCATGCATCGCAGCACCTGTCGATACGCGTCGGTGCGTCCATCTCAGGCGGCGCTGCGGCAGAAGATCCGGGATCTGGCACGCAGTCGGATACGCTATGGCTACAAGCGCATCCACGTATTGCTGAAGCGTGAGGGCATTCACATCAACAAGAAGCGTGTCTATCGTCTGTATTGTGAGGAAGGCCTGCAGATCAGGGTGCGTCGTCCCAGGCGGCATGTCACGGCTGCAAGCCGACAACCGCCGCGTGCCAGGCCGCAGGGGCCGAACATGGCCTGGAGCATGGACTTCGTCAGTGACCAGGCTGCGAACGGGCAGCGTTTTCGCATGCTGACGGTGGTAGACGTGTTTACACGCGAGTGTCTGGCGATTGAACCAGGCCAACACCTGGGAGGTGCAGAGGTAGTCAATGTGCTACGCCGGATTGCCGCCGTACGCAAGGCACCCAAGCGAATCTACTGTGATAATGGTAGCGAGTTTTCCGGACGTCTCGTGGATCTTTGGGCCTATGCCAACGGCGTGGTCATGCAGTTTTCACGACCTGGCAAGCCGACCGATAATGCCTATATTGAGTCATTCAACGGCTCGCTCCGGGATGAATGCCTGAACGTACACTGGTTTGACGATTTGACAGATGCACAGACGAA
>JAPOQE010000060.1 GCA_026710875.1 Gammaproteobacteria bacterium
ATACCGAATTCTTCAAGGCCGACGCATACCTGCAAACCCAGGGAACCCTGGCCCAGCCGACAGCAGCCACGTTCACGGGCAAGGTTATCGCCATCGATACCAATACGAGCGATATCCTGAGGCGCGGAGAGCTGATCGGCGGCGATGCGAGCGTGACCGTGACGGTCTCCGGGGGCACGACCAGTGCAGCCGTGTCGCTCACGAACCTGGAAGCCACGACCTTCACCACGGGGTCACCTCTCGTGCCGATCTCCTACGCGAACCAGACGTGGAGCGCACTGACGGTCACGACCGGCGCTTTCGGGAGCACCACCAGCACCCGCAAGATCAATGGCAGTTTCCGCAAGCAGAACAATGACGGTGACAGCAATACGGACATCGTGGACACGGTCGGTGCAGTATTCGAGATCACCGGCCCCACGCAGTCCGGTAACTTCACGGGCGGCTTCGTCGCTACCCAATAGCCAGGGAAACGTATCGAGTAAACACGACTCCAACACCAGGCCCGTGACGCGCCAATGCGATCGATCCCCCGATTCTGGAGCCCGGCACGGGTCGTGAGCCGGTCTCGCCACCGAACCCGTCGTGACAGTCATGGGCGAGTACATGATGCGTCTTTCGCAAGGCGCACCTGTGCGTTCGCACTTTTTATGCTCACCCTGTGCTGTACCGCACCGGTGTACGCAGCGCATTCGGTAGACTCTTTAGCAACACCAGTCCCGGCAGACATCCCTGACGAGACCAGGGCCGCCATCGAAGCAGCCCTTGCACAGTCCGAACACCTTCTAGCGGTTGGCCAGCCGGTCGCAGCCTTTGCCGTGCTCATGCAGACCATGGAATCGCTGCCCGAGGGGGCGGACGACTCAACGCTGCGTTTCGGTATCGCACAGGCCCTGCTGGAGGGTGGGCGCTTCTCCCAGGCCGAGCAGGTGCTCTCGCGGCTCGCTGAGGAGCATCCCGACAACCTGCGGGTACGGCTTGACTGGGCGTTGGCACTGTTCGCGCTGGGGCGCGATGATGAGGCGAAGGCGCTGTTTCGAGACGCCCGCCGCCAGGCGAACCTTCCCCCTGATGCGCGCCGCAAGGTCGAAGGGATTCTTGGCGACATGCTCGAGCGCAAGCGCTTGCGCATCGATCTCGACCTGGGGCTCTGGTACGACGACAACGTGAACAACGCCTCCGAGGTCGATACGGTGCAGATACCCGCCTTCGGCGGCCTGCCGTTCCAGATCGACCAGCGTCCGGTCAGCGCCTGGGTGGCGCGCACCGGGGCAAGCGTTCGCTGGCGCAAGGCCCCCACCGGGGACGGGCGCGTGCTGATCGAGGCGCGCGGTGGCGCCGTGCGCAACACGGCGATCAGCGAGACCGAACACAACCGGACCTGGCTCAACCTGTCAGCCGGGCCGCGCTTCGGCTATGTGGTAACGGTAGCAGGGCGCCCACGGCCCGGGCGCATCAGTGCGGACATTGGTGCGGAACGGCGCATGAGGGGCGGGCATGGCGAGGCGACGAGCTTCTGGGGCGGGGTCCATCTGGACCAGGTGCTGAACGCAGACTGGCGGGTGGGGATATCCCCCCGACTCTGGAGTACGCGCCTGGACGACCAGCCCGATGAGGCCGACCCTACCGGAGCGTCCCTGGACCTGTCGGTGTTGCGCCGTGCGGGGCCTGGCTGGCTGAGCGTGCGCGGCACACTCTCTCGCGAGAACGCGGACCGCAGGAGCCTGGACTGGAGCTCAAGGGGACTGGACCTCGGCTACGCGGCGGAGGTTGGGGATGCCTGGAGCGGATCGGTCCGGCTCGGGCTCAACCGCCTGCGGTTCGATGAAGCGGACGCGCTGTTCCTGAGGCGGCGTGAGGACCGCACGCGAAGCGCCAGCCTGACGCTGTCACACCGCGAGATCTCCTGGGAGGGCTATCAGCCGGTCCTGATGCTGGACTGGTCGAAGACCGATTCGAGCGTGCCGTTCTACGACCGCAAGCTGCTGTCGTTGCGGGTCGGGCTGCGCAGACTGTTCTGAATCCGGATATTAGGACGCTGTAGCAAATCACCCGAACGCGGTGGTGACCTGTCGGTACGAGACCGAGTCAAGGGTATGTCCAGCATTCCTTCCAGACCCGCCGCCTCATTGCAATTCATATCATGGCGATACGTGCGCGCGCATGCCCGCCGGGAAAATCTTCAGGAGCCCCCTGCGCGGTCTTGCACGGCCCGCTCAATCTCGGCCAGGATCGCCGTCGCTGATTCCTGCGGGCGCGGCGCGCGGGCAATCGGGCGACCGACCACCAGGAGGTCCGCACCATCCACGATGGCCTGATAGGGCGTGAGCGAGCGCTTGTGTTCGTCCAGGGCATCGCCTTGCGGGCGGATCCCGGGTGTCACGATCAAGAAAGGTGTGTCCGGGAAGGCTTCGCGCAACTCCCGCACGGACTTACCGGAGGCAATCAATCCTTCACAACCGGCAGCAAGCGCGTGTTTTGCGCGCTGGCGTATCCATGCCGATACATCGGGGTCCGATCCTGCGCCCGTCTCTGCGAGGTCCGTGCCATCCATGCTGGAGAGCAGGGTCACCATCAGCAGGTAGGGTTTCTCGCCACGCCGGCCGGCTTTTGCAGCGCGTACCGTGGCTGCGTTGCCCTGCAGGGTCAACAGCTCAAGCTGCCCTGCAAACTCATCCGGCATGTTGTTGAGTGCGGCGCGTACCGTGTTGTCGATATCGCCGATCTTTAGATCGAGAAACACGCGCTTGCCCCGGGCCAGCAGGTGCTGGACATAGGGCCATCCGGCACCGATGAACAACTGCCAGCCGACCTTGTAGTAGCCCACGGTCTCGCCGAGGTTCGCCACCAGGGCCTCGGCCTCATCGGCGGTATCGAAATCAAGGGCGACGATCAGGCGATCACGGGCACTGCGTTCAGTCATGGGGGAAGGGGCCGGGTGCGGGCCTTGCAGCCCGGTAGAGTTGCCGGTACATGATTCATTTTTCCTGCGCCTGATACTATCATAGCCTCGCACCGAACACCGAGACGGCACACCTGCAACGCGCAGGGAATGGCGGGGTTTCCCCTCCAGCGATCGGAACATTCATGAACCCGGGAGGGTACTGGACATGCAACAACTACCTCATCACTACACGGCGCGTGCCGAAGGCCAGCCCACCGGAACGCTCACCACCCGGGTAGAGGGCCTGGAAACATTACAGGTCGCAGCCCCGAAACAGTTTGATGGGCCCGGTGACCAATGGTCGCCCGAGGATCTGCTGGTGGCCAGTGCCGCCGATTGCCTGATCCTGACCTTCAGGGCCGTAGCCAGTGCATCAAGACTCGACTGGCTGAACCTTGCCTGCGAGGCCACGGGTACGCTGGAATCGGTGGAGCGCATCACCCGGTTCACCGAACTGCACCTTGAGGCCACGCTCGAGATCGGGCCAGGCGAGAGCGCGGAGAAAGCCGAGCGGGTGCTGGTCAGGGCCGAGCAGGCCTGCCTGGTGACCAATTCGCTGAATACGAAGACCCAGCTGCACGTGAACATCACCGGCGGTTGAACCTGTTGTGCGCACAGGGCGCCCAAAGACAGTACCGCCGAGCTTTGTTACTATCGGCAAAGTCCCATCATCAGGAGTCCCGTAGCCGCCCATGAGCCCCCGCTATCCCGACCTTCGCATGCGCAGGATGCGTGCCGATGCATTCTCTCGCGACCTGATGCGCGAACACCACGTTTGCGCGACGGACCTGGTCTGGCCGGTATTCGTACAGGAAGGCTCCGGGCGCACGCCCGTACCCTCGATGCCAGGGGTTGAGCGCCTCGGGATCGATGCCCTGGTTGAAGAAGCCCAAGAGGCCCATGCACTCGGTATTCGCGCACTGGCCGTGTTTCCGGTGGTAGGCGCCGACAGTAAAAGCGAGGCGGCCGAGGAGGCCTACAACCCCGAGGGCACCGCACAACGTGCGATCACCGCACTCAAGCAGGCCGTACCTGAACTTGGCGTGATCAGTGACGTGGCCCTGGACCCGTTCACCTCCCACGGCCAGGACGGGCTGGTCGGTGAGACCGGCTATGTCATGAACGATGCCACCGTCGAGGTCCTGGTCGAGCAGGCCCTGTCACATGCAAAAGCCGGTGCTGATATCGTCGCCCCCTCGGACATGATGGACGGGCGCATCGGCAGCATCCGCCACAGCCTGGAGGTCAACGGCTTTCACAACACGAGGATTCTCGCCTATTCGGCCAAGTACGCCTCCGCCTTTTACGGACCGTTTCGCGATGCCGTGGGCTCTGCGGCCAACCTGGCCGGCGGGGACAAGGCCTCCTACCAGATGGACCCGGCCAACACCGATGAGGCGCTTCGCGAAGTGGCACTGGATATCGAGGAGGGTGCGGACATCGTCATGATCAAGCCGGGCCTGCCTTACCTGGACATCGTTGCCCGCATCAAGCAGGAGTTCGCCATGCCGACCTTCGTCTACCAGGTGAGCGGCGAGTACAGCATGCTCAAGGCCGCGGTGCAAAACGACTGGCTGGCCGAGCGCCGCTGCGTGATGGAATCACTGCTTGCCATGAAGCGCGCAGGCGCAGATGCCATCCTGACCTATTTCGCCAAGGAGGTCGCACGCTGGCTGGCCGAGACCTGAGCCGATTTTTCTACTTCGCGTACGGGTCCAACCTGCTGACCCGCAGACTGATCGCACCGGACCGGTGTCCTTCCGCGAAGTACCATGCCAACGCCTGCGCTGATCATTTTTCCCTTGAGTTCTCGAAGATAAGCAGGGACGGCTCCGGCAAAGCCACTTTGTGCCCGTCCCATGAATCACGCATCCATGGTGTGGTATTCACGATCGAGCATCGTGAGCTCGGAAATCTGGATCGGGCTGAGTTCGGTTATCGCCGCGAAGACCGCTTCGAGGTGCGACTGGCAGGGACCGGTGATTGCATGCGGGTGAGCACCTACATTGCACTGGATGAGTACAAGGACCCCGGGCTTGAACCGTACGACTGGTACCTTGCACTGTGCATTGCTGGTGCCTTGGAACACAAGCTCCCCGAGGCCGTTACGGATACCTTTAGAAACACAGCGTATTGGACGGATTCGAACGCAAGCCGCCAAACGGATGCCCTCCGAATTCTCAGAGCTGCAGGCATTGATGGCATCGGGCAGGTTTTGAATCTCACGCACTGACGTCGCCGGCTTCCGCTCAACATAGACTGGCGGGGTTCGCTCCAGACTTTTCTGCACAGAGACCCTCCTGTGCAGATTTCAAAATGTAGGTCTTACATTATTAGGCAGTATATTGCCTATAATATGTTAATATTGTGTTTATTAGGCTATTTACTGCCTCTTGATAAGCGTATGAAGACAACACGACAAATTGAAACCGAAATTGGATCTCGCCTGGCACGATTGCGACTATCCCGCAATGTGACCCAGTCCATGTTGGCAAAGGAGGCCGGAATCGGTGTCCGTACCCTGCGCCGTCTCGAGACCGGTGAACCCTCTACTCTGGATACCTTACTGCGTGTCGCGCTGGTCCTGAACCTTGACGAGGCCATCCTTGCCGCACTACCCACAAGTCAAATACGCCCAATCGAGCGCGTCTCGCGGGCCGGATCCGAGCGTCGTCGCGCAAGCCCGCAGCCCCAGGTTGACAAGGACCCGGCCTGGACCTGGGGTGACGATCCGAATGACTGACGCAAACGTCCTTCTCTGGGGACGACGTATCGGGGCAGTATCCTGGGATGAGACGCGCGCCCTTGGGGTCTTCCAGTACGACCCGGCTTTCATCAACGCCGGCATCGAAGTTGCGCCTTTGACCATGCCCGCAAGAGAGGCACCCTTTGAATTTCCGGCTCTCAACAAGGAATCCTTCGAGGGGTTGCCGGGAATGCTTGCAGATGCCCTACCTGACCGGTTCGGCAACCGGCTCATCGATGTGTGGCTTGCGCAAACCGGCAAGCGCCCAGAGACCTTCAACCCCGTCGACCGGCTCTGCTATATCGGTCGTCGCGGCATCGGCGCTCTCGAGTTCGAGCCGGTCCTTCGACAACGGACAAAAGCGAAAAAACTGGAACTCGCTCGATTGGTCGACCTGGCCAGTCAGGTGCTTGAAGAACGTGCCGATCTTGCCGGTCGACTGGACGGGGAGAACGATGCACAGGACCTTGAAGATCTTCTGAGCGTGGGTACGTCGGCAGGCGGTGCGCGCGCCAAGGCCGTGCTTGCCTGGCACCCGAAAACCGGCGAGTTTCGCTCCGGACAACTCGACGCCAATGAGGGCTTCGAGCACTGGCTCCTGAAGTTCGACGGCATCTCGAACAACAAAGACAAGGAGCTGGCCGACCCGGATGATTTCGGGAAGATCGAATACGCCTATGCATGCATGGCACACGCAGCGGGCATTTCGATGTCACCTTGTCGGCTTCACCATGAGGGTGGCCGCAGTCACTTCATGACGAAACGGTTCGATCGGAGTAACGACGGACGAAAAATCCACATGCAGTCTCTCGGGGCGCTGCAGCACTTTGACTTCAATGACCCATCGGCCTATTCCTATGAACAGGCCGTGATGACGATCCGGGAACTGGGGCTCGGGATGCCTGCAGTCGAGGAGCAGTTCCGACGCGCGATTTTCAATGTAGTGGCGCGAAACCAGGATGACCATGTAAAGAACATCTCGTTCCTGATGGACCAATCCGGGCAATGGGCGCTGTCCCCGGCCTATGACATCACCTATGCCTACAACCCGACAGGAAGATGGACCCACGACCATCAGATGAGTCTGGCCGGTCGACGCAATGGCTTTGAAGGTGACGATATCCTGCAATTCGCTGCCTCCATTGACATCAAGAGGCGCAGGGCGCTGGAGATACTGGACAAGGTCAGTGCTGCGGTTCGAGACTGGAACAAACACGCCGAAGCTGCAGGAGTCGGACCTCGTGATGTGTTACGAATCGAGAAGGCCTTCCGGTCAAACCTGATGCCGGGCGGATAGAACAGGGCGCATCATTTCAACACGGTACGGGGTGCGTACCTGTGGCCGCTCCTTTTTACAGGCCTGTTCCATAAACAGGTCGTTAACCTGTTTCACGACCTATGGATGGAACAAATGAGCGAAGGTGAAGATCGCTCTTAGAAGCTATGCCCGCGAAGCCGCATTGACCAAAGTCGAGCACAGCCTGTCCGGCCAGCACCTCTTTCTGAATGACGTTATCTTCGAAAGTCCGGCAATGGGTTTGCGGTGGCGCAAACCCTGACGCCTCCCGGACCCGGACCCCTATGCACTCAGTGTGTCGTCAAAAGCTCGCCCAGGTAGCCGTTGATCTGGTCGAAATCTCCCTCGAGAATGCCCAGCATGCCGAAATGCCCGGCCAGGGTGGGCACTTCCTTGAGTTCGCTGTTCGGGATCATCTGCTGCTCGGCCTGGCAATCGCACAACGGGATGAACATGTCGTTCGTGAATGCAATCACGAACACCTTGGCCTTGATCGCGGCCAGGGTGTCTTCCAGGCTTTTCCCTGAAAAGGCCCCCACATCACCGCGTTTCCACTTCGAGGCCATACACAACAGGTTGTTGGGATCCATGGGCTTGAACCAGGCTTCCCAGAAACCCGTCAGGTAGTTCTCCAGCGAATCAATGCCGAGTGCCTCCCATTTTTTCTGACGGTAGAACTCCGTGCAGTTTCCCATCAGGGCAAACACGTGGGCCATGCGCTTGAGGCCCAAATCCACGCCGTGCGCATCGGAGTAGCGACCACCGTCCCAGTCAGGATCCGATTTCAGGGCTTCGCTGAACACGTCCACGAACAGGGAATCGTGCGGAGTGGTCCTGGCCGTACCGCCGATCGGGGCGGCGCGCTTGACCATGTCCGGATAACGCACGCACCACTCGTAGGTCTGCTGCGCACCCATCGACCAGCCGAGCACCAGCTCGATGCTTTTCACGCCGAACTTCTCGGTCAGCAGCTGGTGTTGTGCGCGCACGTCATCGCCGATGGAGATGTCGGGGAAGTCCGCGCCGTTGTGCAGGGCCGGTGCATTATGTGGAGATGTCGACAGGCCGCTGCCGATCTGGTTGGGTACGATGATGAAATATTTTGCCGGGTCCAGGGCCTTGCCCTCGCCGATATACGACTCCATGGCCTTGTTGGTACCGGAAAACATCACGGTGAACACGACCGCGTTGGTCTTGTCTTCATTGAGTTCGCCAAAACTCGCGTAGGCCAGCTGGCAGTCGGGCAGCGTCTCGCCGGATTCAAGACTGAAATCGCCGAGCTCGTACATTGAATACGGGCCGTGATTTTCCTGGGAATAGTATTCGTTTTCCATTCGCGCCTCCTCGCTCAAGCGTCGATGTATTGTAATTATTTTAAGACGACCACCGGCAGCTTCGGCCAAGCGGCGCACACCAAAAAGATGATTCTACCACCGGCACTGGCATCGCTTGCAAATGGAGACCATCTTGGCCATTCGAGACGGCGTGGCATTGACTCCCGCACGACTGCCCGGGGTTATGCTTGTGTGCGTGCAATCATCTTCTCGACCGCATCGGTCGTGTTCACGCAATGAATTTGCACCTGCGGATGTTCTGCCCTGAAGACTCGAAAGATCTCGTCTGCGAAGGCTTGCCCGATCACCGGGATGTCGTTGAAATCGAGCACCACCTCCTCGAACTCGTCGATGCGCGAGAGCAGGCGCTTGGCCTGGGATCTTGAAAACAGCTTCTCGCTTCCATGGCGAAGCAGGCCCAGCACCACGTGGGTCCTGGCGAAGCCCTGACCGGGCTTCTCGCCGGCGTGTGCATCGAACACGTCCTGCAGGATACGCGGGCTGTCTTCTGGAATCTCCATGCTGATGTTGGTCCCGCGGGTAGTCGGCATGTTCTCGTCTGTGTCGATCAGCCAGTGCTCGCCATGGGCCTGTTTTTCGAAAAACAGGGTGCCCGACAGGATTCGAAAGGTGTCGAACATCCTCGATGTAAAAAAGAGGCCCTCGCCACTGTGGCGCGCCTCATCCGAGGTCAGCTTGCCCTTGCTCAATTCAAGCAGGGCGTGGCGCGGGTCACGCAATTGAAAATCGTTTTGAATCTTCTGGAATACCCCGATGCCCTCGTCGTAGACATCGATGCGGGTTCGAAGCGCGTTGCGCCACACGCGCACCACCATCCCGGGCGAGCCGGAATGGGTGATCACGTTGTTGACCATTTCCGTGAACCCGTACTGGCAGATGTCCAGCACATTCTCCTTGAGGTTCGAAAGGAGCGGCAGGGCGGACTCCCTCCACAGGACATCCTCGGCCAGGTCCTCGTGCACGTCGTAGTGGAAAATCTCTTCGACGAAATTGCACAGCGCGAAGCTGCGGTTTCGGGTCGTGCCACTTGCGCTCAGGCGGCCTTGCTCGATGAGCGCATGAAGATGTCGGGAGATGGCCTGGCGCGTCACGCCAAACTGGTGCGCGGCGAACGCGCTGATCTCCTTCGGATGTTCGCTGACGTGGGCGAGGATGAACTCGCGTACTTCCTTCGTGCGTCTGGATGGTCCCCGCATTGCACCTTCTGTTGGTAGTGGCTCAATTTGAAATTTAGTTACTTTACGATACTTGACCGCTCATGCTAGGCTTGGTGTTATGAGTAAGCCTAAGCGACCACAAGAAACTAATCAATTAGCCAACCATATTGTTGATCTTTCCGCTGGCGATACAATGAAAGAAGACCCTTATTCCGGGAAGAACCCAGCAGCTGTAGAATTGGGGCGGTTAGGCGGGCTGAAAGGTGGTAAAGCCAGGGCAAAAAAACTTACGAAAAAGCAGCGATCTGAGATTGCCAGGAAAGCAGCCAACGCCAGGTGGTTAATGGTTGCTTCAAGTAAGAATAAGAAGTGACTGCAGAAGTAGCTGTAATTAACAAGTCTGCTGTAGCAATTGCTGCAGACAGTGCCGTTACGACTGAATTAACTGATAGTAGTGGCAGGCGCCACGACAAAATTTTTAACACGGCTAACAAAGTCTTTGCGTTATCTAAATATGCCCCAGTGGGCATAATGGTTTACAACGCAACAGAACTTGGAGGCGTCCCTTGGGAAACATTAATTAAAGAGTACAGAAAAGACCGAGGGAAGAAAAATTTTGCACATTTAGAAGATTATGCAAGCGATCTTTTCAAATTTTTAAGTGGTAATAAGATACTATTTAATGAGAAACATATTAAGGATGTTCTACTGCTCATTTTGATCAGATATTTTTCTAGCCTCTTGGGTAATGAGAAGACCTCAAACAGAAAAGCTAGGGGCATATTTGAAAATAAAATTGGCGAATTAGAAAACCTTGAGTTTGCAGACTCCTTTAATTCGGAGCTATTAGAACTGCCTAATGATTATGTTGCTGTGGTTGATGAAGCAGCAAAATTTACTTTTGGGCTACCAGCAATCAGGAATCTGAAAACCAAGTATAGGAGATTAGCAGCATTAGCTATCACGAAAGAATTTCAGTTAGAGGGCTATTCAGGGGTTGTTATTACTGGGTTTGGAGAAGAGGAAGTTTTCCCTAAACTGATAGAGTACAAAACTGACTTGGTTATTTTTGATAGGGTGAGAAAGGCTAAACTACAAGAATTTGAACCAAGCCATTTAACCTATGGGAAAGTAATGTCTTTTGCACAAGAAGATATTACTCGAACAATTCTGGAGGGTATAAATCCAAGTTATGCAAAACAGATACAAAATTCTGCCATAGAATACTTTTCTAATCTCCCTTCGACAATCATCGATGATATTGATGAGCTTGAGGATGACAGAAAAGATCACTATAAAACTAGGGCATTTGATGCATTTGTTGAGTCAATCAAAGATTATTTTAGGAAAATGAATGAGGAACGCAAAAGCAAACATACCTTTCAGATAGAGAAAGCGATTCAGATGATGCCATTTAGTGAATTAGCTGAAATCGCAGAAGTGTTCATTAGATTAACTCAGGTTAGACGTAGATTATCTCCTGATAGTGAGACTGTTGGAGGTCCAATCGATGTTGCAGTTATATCTAAGGCTGATGGGTTTGTTTGGATAAAAAGGAAGTATTACTTTGATAAAGAGCTTAACTACTCTTTCATGGGGAATTATTTGGATAAAGGATGATCAGATTAAACATGAGTTTAAGGGGGTGACAATGACAGCGAAAAAAGAGGATGACTTGAGCAGCATGCTCGAAAAAAGTCTCGAAGAGCAGCTTAAAGAAATTAAGAGTCATGGCGATCGAAATAGTATTGCGTCCCAAGCATTGAAGACTTTTAACAAAGTCTATAAATCTCAACACAAGAAGTAAGACACTCAGAAAAACTTACAAAATGCCTGATTAGCCAGACTGGTCAAGCATGGTGTTCAGCAAGAATCAACTGGACATCAAGAAAAGAGTACAGATTCTCCATATGCTTGAGAAGGTAATAGCCTTCGGATTACAAGGCTAGGATGGATGTTATGTCTCACAATACTGCCGATAATTTACTTCGTAGCGTAGGTCAGGCTTGTCTTGATTATCAGGATGAGAGATTACGTGATCTCCCATGCCGAAGAGAAGCGATATAGCCCTACCTTACACTGGGAAAGAATAGTAAAAAAGATTGGACACGCACCCCGGGCAGCGCGAGCCGCGGAGCTTCCTTCAATGAAGCCGGGACGAGACGTAGCCTACTGGTAGGTCCCGGTTTTTTGCATCACTTCGATTTCGTATCCGTCCGGATCCTTCATGAAGAAAAACTTGGCGATCACTTCCCCGCCGGGGCTGAAATTGACGATGTCCTGAGGCTCGTAGCCCAGCGCCTTGATGCGTTCATGCTCGGCGTCCAGGTCATCGACGACCATCGCGATATGCCCGTAGCCGTTGCCGTGGCTATAGGCTTCGGTGCGGCCCTTGTTCAGGGTCAGCTCGATCTCGAAATCGTTCTCGTCGTTGCCCAGGTACACCAGGGCAAAGTCGTCAAAATCCAGGTAGCGTTTCTCCTTGATGTTGAACGCCTTCTCGTAAAATTCCTTGGACCGCTCTACATCCAGTACACGGATCATGGAATGAATCATTTTTGCCATTGCCGTTCACTCGCCTGTTGTATAAACCAATGTGCCTGTGAAGCGCTCGTGCGCCGCCCTTCTATTGTAGGCATTTAGCGCCCGGGTATCCACATCCCCCGGTCTGGCGCATGTCCCTCGTTCAACTCATTTCAGCGCACTGTCCGAAGATCTCTACACGCCAGGGCACGCCCCGTATCATCATGATGAGGGGGGTGTTATCCTGAAATCGATGTATTGCGGGGGGTGTGATGATCTTTGAATCCGAACTGACTTGCCCGGTGTGCGGCACCAAAAAGGTGGAAAGCATGTCAAGCGATTCCTGTCTGTGGTTTTACGATTGCAAACACTGTCACGCGATGCTCAAGCCCAAGCCCGGCGACTGCTGCGTGTTTTGCTCCTACGGCTCGGTTCCCTGTCCCCCAAAGCAGCAGGGTCAAGCAGGGTGGCGCAGCTAGGGATCATTGGCTAAGCCACCGCCCGGGGCATTGCATCCTTTGGGAAATTCCTGTTATACAGACAGCACTGCCCATCAACCCCAGTCGGCGCACCAAGTGAATACCGAACCCGACCGCTATGCCGTCATCGGCAACCCGATCGCCCACAGCCGCTCCCCTGAAATCCACCAGCTGTTTGCAGACCAGACCGGGGAGTGCATCCGCTACGAGAAGATCCTGGCCGAACCGGGCGGCTTTGAAGCGGCGGTGAGGCAGTTTTTCGATGCCGGGGGCCGAGGCCTCAACGTGACCCTGCCGTTCAAGGGCGAAGCGTTTGAATTCGCCGCAAAATGCACGGATCTTGCGGTGCACGCCGGTGCGGTCAACACCCTGATCGCGCAAGACGACGGCAGTTGCCTTGGCGCCAACACCGACGGCATCGGGTTGTTGCGCGACCTGAAGAAAACCCTGCGCCTGTCCATCCAAAACAAGCGCCTGCTGATTCTCGGGGCAGGCGGAGCCACCCGCGGCATCCTCGAACCACTGCTGCAAGAGAAGCCGCTCGCCCTGGTGATCGCCAACCGCACGCCCGAACGCGGTGCGGCGCTGGTGGAACATTTCCGTGCCCTCGGCCCGATGCAAAGCTGCGCCCTCGATGCCATTCCCGACGGACCCTACGACCTGATCGTGCATGCCACCTCGGCCGCGCTGCAGGACCAGGAACTTGGCCTGCCGGACACCCTGGCAGGACCCGGGACCTGTTGCTATGACCTCATCTACAGCGACACGCCGACGCCGTTCATGCGCTGGGCAAAGGACCAGCGGGTGCTACAGGTCACCGATGGTTTCGGCATGCTGCTCGAGCAGGCGGCCGAATCGTTCTACCTGTGGCGGGGCAAACGCCCGGACACCGCCATGGCCTGCAACTACCTGCGACCGCCCTGATGCAAGAGCGCCTGGCCCTGTATGCCCGGCTCATCCGCCTGGACAAGCCGATCGGCATCTACCTGCTGCTGTGGCCCGCCCTTTGGGCGCTGGTGATTGCAGCACAGGGCCTGCCCGATCTTGACATCCTTGCCGTGTTTGTTGCAGGCGTGGTCCTGATGCGCTCGGCCGGCTGCGCCATCAATGATTTCGCCGATCGCGATATCGACCCCCATGTCGCGCGCACCCGGGATCGCCCGCTTGCACGCAAAGCCCTGCACCCGCGTGAGGCAGTGATCCTTGCCGCGGTGTTATCGGGAATCGCCCTGCTGGGCGCCATGCTCGTGCTGAACCCGATGACCATCGTCCTGGCGCTGGCCGCAGGCGCACTGGCGGCCTCCTACCCGTTCATGAAACGGCTGCATTCCCTGCCGCAGGTACACCTCGGCATCGCCTTCGCCTGGTCCGTGCCGATGGCGTTCACGGCGATCACCGGCGCCTGGCCGGGCACCCTCGCCTGGGTGTTGTTCGCCGCGGTGATCGTGTGGACCGTGGCCTACGACACCCTGTACGCGATGGCCGACCGAGAGGACGACCTGAAGCTCGGAATCAAGTCCACCGCGATCCTGTTTGCCTCCGCCGACCGCCTGGCCGTCGGCCTGCTGCAGGGACTGGTGATCGTGCTGCTGGCCGGGGCCGGAGTGCTAGGGGGGCTTGGGCCCGCCTACCACGTGGCGCTTGCCATGGGCGCCTTGCTGTTCGTCTACCAACAGTCCCTGATCCGTGAGCGCGACCCGGCGCGTTGTCTGCGTGCTTTTCTGAACAACCAGTATTTTGGCCTGGTGGTGTTTCTCGGCATTGCCTCGCATTACGGGCTGTCCCTGCCTTAGGCCGGGCAGGGCATCGAAAAATGCGGGCAAAGCGGTCCCGGTCCGCTATAATTCCTTGAAGCCGTCCACAGACGGACGGGGTCCTCCGATCCAAACAACACAACATCCCGACGCATGCCCGAACACTCCGTAGCCGCCGACACGCTTCGCCATGACTGGCAACGCGAGGAAGTGCTGGCCCTGTATGCGCTGCCGTTCAACGACTTGCTGTACCGCGCACACGGCGTGTTCCGCAACTGGCACGATCCCAACAAGGTGCAGATCAGCACCCTGCTGTCGATCAAGACCGGTGCCTGTTCCGAGGACTGCGCCTACTGTCCGCAAAGCGGTCATTACGACACGGACATCGAGCCGGAACGCCTGCTGTCCCTGGAGGAGGTGGAGCAATCCGCCACCGCCGCCAAGGCGAGCGGCGCCTCGCGGTTTTGCATGGGTGCTGCCTGGCGTAACCCCACGGATAAGCACCTGGACGAGGTCATCGAGATGCTGGGTGTGGTGCGCAATGCGGGACTTGAAACCTGCATGACGCTCGGCATGCTGAGCCGCGAGCAGGCGCAGCGCCTGAAAGCGGCCGGACTGGACTATTACAACCACAACCTGGACACCTCGCCCGAGTTTTACGGCAGCATCATCACGACCCGGACCTACCAGGAGCGCCTCGATACCCTGGAGCATGTTCGCGAGGCCGGCATCCATGTCTGTTGCGGTGGCATCATCGGCATGGGCGAATCGCGCGAGGACCGCACCGGCCTGCTGCTGCAGCTGGCCTGCATGCCCAGCCACCCCGAATCCGTGCCCATCAACATGCTGGTGCAGATCAAGGGCACGCCGCTGTACGGGATCGAGGACCTGGATCCATTTGAATTCGTGCGCACGATTGCCGTTGCGCGCATCCTGATGCCGCAGGCCTATGTGCGCCTGTCCGCAGGGCGCGAGGGCATGAACGAGCAGACCCAGGCGTTGTGCTTTTTTGCCGGGGCCAATTCCGTCTTCTACGGGGACACGCTGCTGACGGCCAAGAATCCTGCACCGCACAAGGACCAGCGGCTGTTCCACCGCCTCGGTATCGAAGCTGACCAGCTTCCTGCCCCCGAGGCGAGCGAGCCCGCCTGAGCCCGCACACTCCTGCATGAAAGAACTTGCCACGGAGCTGGATCGGCTGCGCGGGGAGAATCTTTTGCGCACCCGCACGCTGCTGTCCTCGGCACAGCAGATCGAACCGGTGATCAACGGGCACAAGGTACTTTCGTTTTGCAGCAACGACTACCTGGGGCTTGCCAACCACCCGCGCGTGATCGATGCCTACGTGCACGCCGCCAAGCGTTTCGGGGTCGGCAGCGGGGCCTCTCACCTCATTACCGGACACCATGAGTCGCACCATGCACTGGAAGAGGAGCTATCGGAATTCCTCGGCTGCGAGCGTACCTTGTTATTCTCCACCGGCTACATGGCCAACCTGGGTCTCATCAGTGCACTCACCGACCGCGAAACCTGCCTGTTTGAAGACCGGCTGAACCATGCCTCGCTGATCGATGCCGCGGTGCTGGCACGTGCGCGCCTGAAACGCTACGCCCATCGGGACACGCACGCGTTGGCACAAGCGCTCAAAGCCGCAGGCGAGGCGGACAAGTTCATTGCCAGCGATGGTGTGTTCAGCATGGACGGTACCGTGGCCCCGGTGGACGCCCTGCAAGATCTTGCACAGGCGCACGATGCGCGCCTCGTGCTTGATGATGCGCATGGCATTGGCGTGCTCGGTGCACAGGGCAAAGGTTGCACCGAAGGACGGCACGCCGTGGATACCGTGCTGGTCGGCACCCTGGGCAAGGCCTTCGGGGTCTTCGGCGCCTTTGTCGGTGCGCGCACCGAGGTGATCGAGTGGTGCGTGCAGCGTGCCAGAAGCTATATCTACACGACTGCCCTGCCGGCCTCGGTCGCCGAGGCGGCGCGCACGGCCCTGCACCTGATCATCGAGGAAGCCTGGCGTCGCGAGACCTTGCGCGAGCACGTGGAATATTTTCGAGATTGCGCGACACAGACGGGTATTCCACTGACGGACTCCGAGACCCCCATACAGCCCGTGGTACTCGGTGAGGCGACAGCCGCACTCAAGGTGAGTCGTGAGTTACTCGATGAAGGCTTGCTGGTGCAGGCGATCCGCCCGCCAACCGTCCCGAAAGACCAGGCCCGCCTGCGCATCACCTTCTGTGCAACCCACAACCGCACACACATCGACCGCCTGGTGGAGTGCCTGGCCAGAAGCTGCGCAGAGTCAGCCGCCCGCCCCCAGCCAGCTGTCGGCGACTAGCCCGGGTACATCCGCGAGCTGGTGCGCACGGTGCGTGACCAGCGGCAGCTCCAGTGCAAGTGCGTGGGCGATGACCCATAACTCATTGCCCTGGACTGCGGGGGCCGGGTGACCAGTGCCTGCACGCAACCCGGCATAGGCCTGGGCCACGTATTCATCAAGCGAATACACCTGCACCGCGCTCAGGAAATCGAGCAGCGCTTCGTGATTACGCTGGCGCGCGGTCCCAGAGGACTGCAGCACCCCGGTTTCCAGTTCACCCACAACCACGGTCGACACACGGCAGTCCCGTATCGGGGCTTGCGGGATGACCTGCGGGGATCGCATCAGCAGATGCACGCAGTGCACCGTATCGAGCATGCAGACCATCAGTCATCCTCACCCGGCGCATCCCGGGCACAAAGAGCGAGCAGGGTCGTACCTAGACTGGCGTAGGGTCGTGTCGAACCTGACCAGTACGCTTCCCAGCTCTCAAAGCGCGGGCCAAGAACGAGGTGGCGTCCGAACCGGCGCACGGTCACTTCACTGCACCCGGAGGGAAATCGGAATCTTTTCGGCAGGCGCACGGCCTGGGAGGGGCCGGACATGAACACTTTTGCGGTGTCGGGCTTCATGGCTGTTTCCAGAATCAGCGGGAAGTTCTATTCAGAGTTTAACATATATATATTAAATATATATTTATGATATGTACCGCGATCCCGTGGCGTGTGCAGCACTGGACAGGCAAAAGTGAAAGCCTGCATGCTGGCCGGGAAATGGTGATACATTAGATAGCAAGCGAATACTCCCTATTGGACGATTTCAAATTCCCAAACAGCCGGACCCC
>JAPOQE010000061.1 GCA_026710875.1 Gammaproteobacteria bacterium
GGCAATCGTTGTCTTAAGACGCACGTATTACAGGTACTGCAACCGGGGGCGCAACCCAACTTCTGCCTTCGTAATAGTCATTGGCAACATCACGGTCGGCGGCACCGGGAAGACTCCTTTTTTGATCTGGCTGGCGAGGCAGTGCTGCGTGCATGGACTGAAGACCGGCATCATCACCCGCGGCTACAAGGGCACCCGTACCGGCGAGGTGGTTGAAGTCGGTGCAGACAGCCCGGTCGAGGAGGTCGGTGATGAGGCCGTGCTGTTGGCAAGAAAGACCGCATGCCCGGTCGTGGCAGCGGCGGATCGGGGAAAGGCACTCGCATGGCTGGTGCAATCCGCTCAGCCCGATGTGGTGTTGTCCGATGACGGGCTGCAGCATTACGCAATGGATCGTGATTTCGAGATCGCGGTAATCGACAGCACGCGGGAGTTCGGCAATGGCCGGTGCCTGCCTGCCGGGCCCCTGCGTGAGCCGGTATCTCGCCTCCAGGGTTGCGACCTGGTGGTGCGAAATGGGCGCAATGACAATCACCCGCTGTATTTTGAAGTGGTGCCCGAGGAGCTCCTGTCATTGGATACACCCGGGGTGCGCAAGGGTCTGCATGAATTCAGCGGGTGTACCGTGCACGCCGTGGCAGGTGTAGGCAACCCCGCGCGCTTTTTCGAGGGCCTGCGCCAGGCGGGCGTTCACATCATCGAACACGCCTTTGCGGACCACCATGCCTATGTGAAGGCGGATCTTGAGTTCGGTGATGATGCCCCGATACTGATGACCGAGAAAGATGCCGTGAAATGCGAGACTTTCCTTGACAGCAACATCTGGTATCTTCCCATAATAGTGCAGCCCAACGCGGTGCTCGAACAACGTATCTCAACTCTGATCGAAGGAATTCCGATTGCAAAAGCAACTACTTGATATTCTGGTTTGCCCGGTGACCAAGGGCCCCCTGAAGTATGACCAGGAAAAGCAGGAGCTGATTTCCACTTCTGCCAAGCTTGCCTATCCGATTCGAGACGGCATCCCGGTCATGCTCGAAGACGAGGCCAGACCGCTCAGTGATGAGGAATACGAAAAGTACAAGAGCCAGTAGTGCTTGATCCGGTTTAAGCAGCACCTGCCCGCCATCTCCCTTTTATGGATTTCAAGGTCGTCATCCCTGCACACTATGCCTCGACGCGACTGCCGGGCAAGGTGTTGCTCAAGGTGCGTGGCAAACCCATCATCGAGTACGTCTACAGGAATGCCTGTGCCAGTGGTGCAGGGCAGGTCCTGGTGGCCACCGATGACTCGCGCATCGTGGAAGCCGTACAGGCCTTCGGTGCCGAGGCGTGCCTGACTTCAACCGAACATACCTCGGGTTCTGACCGGATTGCAGAAGTCATCCAGCATAATGCCTGGGCCGAGGAGACCGTCATCGTCAACCTGCAAGCCGATGAGCCGATGATGTCCGGAGATAATATCGCGCAGGTGGCTGCCAATCTGGGCAACCATCCAGGGGCCGATATCGCCACCCTGTGTGCCGAGCTTGCGGGCGAGCATGAAGCCCGCAACAGGGACATCGTCAAGGTTGTATACGATCAGGACAACATCGCCACCGGCTTCAGCCGGGACATGGAAACCTTTGCAAAATCCAGTGGTCATACCGTCTATCGTCACCTGGGGATCTATGCCTATCGTGCAGGCTTTTTGTGCAGGTTTACCCGGTGGCCCCGGTCGCGCCTGGAGAGGAAGGAGTCGCTGGAACAGATGCGGGCCTTCGAACACGGCAGCCCGATCCATGTGCAGATGTGCACGTCACCACCGGGTATCGGTGTGGATACACAGGAAGACTATGAGGCGCTGCTCAAGGCCATGTAAATATTCCAGGCAACCCTTTCCGGGTTCTTGAATATTCAGAAAGCTTTAGTAATATTTATCGCCGAATCAATGCAGCGAAAGGATTGCGTGCAGCACGATAATGATAGAAATTAAGCACTTGAGCAAAAGGTTTGGTCACGCGCTCGCCGTGGACGACCTTTCATTTTCAGTCAGGCCCGGAGAGGTTCTCGGCTTTCTGGGGCCCAATGGTGCCGGCAAGTCGACCACCATGAAGATGATCACCGGGTTTCTCAAGCCCACTTCCGGGGTTATCCGGGTCTGTGGCCGTGATCTGGGCATGCAGCCTCTTGAGTCCAAGAAGAAAATGGGCTACCTGCCGGAAGGTGAGGTGAGTTACGGGGAGATGACGCCCTCGCAATACCTGGAGTTCGTGGCACGGGTACGCGGGCTGAACGGACAGTACAAGCAAGAGCGCAGCCTTGAAGTGATCCGGCGCCTTCATCTCGGTGGTGTGCTGGATCAGGCGATCGACACCCTGTCCAAGGGTTTCAAGAAACGGGTCGGACTTGCGCAGGCCATCCTGCATGATCCGGAGGTCCTGATCCTCGATGAGCCGACCGATGGTCTGGACCCCAACCAGAAATTCGAGGTACGTGAATTCATCCGCAGCATTGCGCCCAACAAGGTCATTGTGATTTCGACACATATCCTGGGCGAAGTCGATGCCCTTTGCGATCGCATCATCATCATCGACAACGGCAGGAAACGGGTGGACGATACGCCCGCCAACCTGCGTCAGAAATTCTCGAGCAGCCGGCTGGACGACGTGTTCCGCGAAGTCACCCTGGCGAGGCTGTCATGACACCTGCGGTTGCAATTTTCAGGCGAGAGCTGGGCAGCTACTTTGCGACGCCGCTGGCCTACGTATTCATCGTCATCTTTCTGGTCATGAGTGGTGTGCTGACCTTTTACCTGGGTCACCTGTACGAGCGCGGCCAGGCCGACCTCGAACCTTTTTTCCGGATGCACCCC
>JAPOQE010000062.1 GCA_026710875.1 Gammaproteobacteria bacterium
CAGTGCCCCAATACCTACGGCACCACTGGGTGAACCCTCAACTGTCTTGCAATCGTCCATGGCATCAAGTCCTGCAATCCCGGAAGGGGGCACTGCATTCACATCCGCTACCACCTTGAGTGCCGATGCACTTTTAATGTGCTCTGCAGAAATGACCTGTACACCAGCTGCGACTGCAGCCAGGATTACATCGGCATTTTTCGTTACCTCGCCAACCCTGTCATTAGCCTCTCCCTGGATGTCAGTTGTTCCACCCCCATACTCCCGGTTACACAAATCAGCCACCATTTCTGACTTTTCTTTTTGACGCCCCATAATTTGCACATGGGCACCTGATTTTGCTGCGAGGATCGCAGCCGTAGAACCGACCGGCCCGGTGCCACCCATGATGACGACATGCTTGTCCGCAAGATCAGTATCAAATTGATCTTTCAGGCCCTGCTCCACACATGCCATCATTCCAGCTGCTGTTGTAAAAGCGCCACTTGGGTCGGCAAAACAGGAGGTTTCGAATGGAGGAACCATGGATACCTGACAAGTCTTCAGCATGTCCATCACCAAGTGGACATCGCGCCCACCTAAAAATACTCCGGTCCGCTTGGCACCGGCGGGCCCACGGGAAAAAATTGCATCCTGAATAAGGGCTTGGACTTCATCGGTCTCAACATCGACATAGCCAATTGCATGGTCCCAACCTGCATCCAACGCCATGTTGACATCAAAGGGACTCAGATTCTTTACCGGTGTGATCATGTGTAGGATATAAGGTCTTTCCATTTTTCCCTCTCCAATAGAGATGTTTTAACAATAGTGCCCAACAGCCAGTACCGTGCCCAGCTGGGGAATTTGTGAATTTATTTTCTAGACTCTGCTGCTTCGTATATAGGCACCGTGTCCTGCTGCAAGACAACGGCTTCTGTGTTTCTTCCTGACACAATCTTGAATTGCAAATCTTTGTTATTTGCAAATCTTGTTTGCAAGTCACGTAACAGCTTGTGGCCCTGAATTTCACTGTCAACGAAGGCAAATCCCATCGGGCCCCATGAACTTTGGCCAACTCCTTTTATACCTAAAGACTCAGTATATTCAATGGCCTCACCGACAGCTTGGCTAGTATAACGCCCTCCCTGGGCTGCTGCGAAGTAATCACCGATACACTTCTGGAGATTACCTATACCCCTGCCAAACATTTCCGAATCTTGTTCAGAAACTGCCGGCAAAATCTGCATGAGTACCAAATGACACAGATAGGCAGCAGTTTTTGATGAAAAGGTCGGCAGCGAAGAGAATGATGCACTTTCATTGCTGCCATGCAAACCACTCAAGGTTGAGTCAATGATAAGCACGATGCGCCAGATGGATGGGAAATCCAGACGTGACACGACAGGCGGGGTAGAATTTGGACCGCCTTTTCCAGCATCAAGCAGAAATCCTCCCTGCTGGAATGCTGCGATACCAACACCGGATCTTGTTCCACGGCCCAGTGTTTCTGCAATGTCTCTGGGTGTACATTTGAGCGAGTAAAGTCTGGAAATCGCTGCACCTACTGCCAGTGCCAATTGTGTGCCTGAACCCAACCCGGTATGGGCTGGAATTTGTTCCAGTACCTCTATTTGGCAACCCCCTGTCAGCTCCTTGGCGATAGAAAATCGTTCTGCAATTTCGTGCACACGGCCCGTAGTATCGCCCAGTACTTGGATGCTGTCTTTTTGCCGTGCCACAATCCGCGTGGCGATACCGTTCAGGGTCAGACCAAGGCTTCCGAACCGCCTTCCCAAGCTGCCATCAAGGTCAAGAAACCCAAGGTGCAAGCGAGCTGGAGCTTCTACATAGACGGGCATATTGTCCATACATATTATTCTAGTAGATTCTATCCGCCCGAGTCCGGGATTTTCACCACAAGATCCGGGGTGGGTTTTCTGTGTTGGTGTGTCTATGCACCCTCTTTATCTGGAAATCGATGAAACTAAGGCTGCCTGTCAATTATCCAGACTATGACTCTGCAAAGATGCTATGTACGCCTCTGCATGTATCACAGCCATTTCAGCAGATAGTAGATTAACTGACCTTCTGATGATTTCGATGGTCCTACAACCTTTGCTGCAAACTTTTTCTTGTCCGGATCTGAAGCAATCTTGGCCTGTTCAGCGTCGCTCTTGATTTCTACACAATTTGCAGCAAACCTTTTGCGGCTGCGCTTGGGTACATACACGACAGCGTATTGAATTTTCGATACGCCACCTTCAGGATCCGGGGGTACGAGACCTCTCAAGGTAGTGCCTCAACAGGCTTCTGGCTCGAGTCAAATGAGGACCGCCACTTGTAATGATGCCAGTCGTGGTGAATTAAACTTTCCTCCAGCTTGATGTTCCATCGGATCGATCCTGAATCTGGATGCCCATGTTCGTCAACTTTTCCCGGATCTCATCAGCCTGTTTATAATCCTTTGCTCTTTTGGCACCGGCTCTCTGCTCCAGCAGCTTGTGAATTTCAGCATCATTAATATCTGCTGCTCCCTGGAACCATGCTACAGGATCCTGCTGCAGAATCCCTAAAATCTTGCCTGCTGCCAATAACTGTCTTTTGAGTGCCGCTCTTGCGTCTTGGCTGGAAACTGTTTTCTCCTGCTTTGCCAGGCTGTGCAACTCGGTGATTGCCGCCGGAGTATTCAGGTCATCTTTCAAAGCATCCAAAAACGTATCAGGTATATCGCAGGCGGACAGGCTGACATCAACATCCTGGAGCTTTTGCAAAACCGCATAGAGTCGATCCAGGTTTCTGCATGACTGGCTGAGTACCTCGTCCGTCCAGTCTAGCGGACTTCGATAATGAGTACTTAACAGTGCAAATCGGATAGCCTCACCCGGGGCTTGTTCTAGCAGGTCTTGCACCAGCAGAACATTGCCAAGTGACTTGGACATTTTTTCGCGATCGACATTGATAAACCCATTGTGCATCCAGTACTTGCTAAAAAGCTTCCCACCATGCAAACACGTGCTTTGTGCTCTTTCATTTTCGTGGTGAGGGAAAACCAGGTCCTGTCCCCCACCATGAATGTCAATGGTCTCTCCAAGATGCTGCTCTATCATCGTAGAGCACTCGATATGCCAGCCAGGACGCCCTGCACCCCACGGGCTGTCCCATGCTGGCTGATCCTCACTGGAGGGTTTCCATAGGACAAAATCCCTGTCATCCCTTTTAAATGGTGCGACCTCCACGCGTGCACCCGCAAACAATTCTTTCAGGTTCCTGCCAGATAGCGCACCATACCCGGGATAGGAAGGCACATGAAACAGTACATGACCTTCAGCTTCATAGGCATTGCCGGCGGTCACCAGACGCGCAATCATATCGATGATCTGCTCCATGTGCTCAGTTACCTTGGGCTCTATAACGGGAGGCAGCACTCCCAGGTCTGCCATGTTCTGGTGATAGGCTCCGGTGTAGCGACCGCTTATTTCTCCGATTGAAACCTTTTCCCCCAATGCAGCTGCATTGATCTTGTCATCTACATCTGTAATGTTGCGCACATAGAGAACTCCCTCATACCCCTGCATAAGCAGCCGGTAAAGCACATCGAAGACCACGGCAGGGCGCGCATTTCCAATATGAGGAAAACTGTAAACGGTCGGCCCGCAGACGTATAGAGTAACGCGCGCAGGATCCGCAGGGACAAATTCCTCTTTTTTGCGCGTGGCCGTGTTGTAGATATGGATGGGCATGGAGTTTCCGAGCAAGCCTGTCATTCTCTGGCAGACATCTGCAGGTATCTCAGTCCGGACCGCCTTGCCACATCATCTGATAACCTATTTCATAGGTCTCCGTAGCATAGCCCCCCAATGCTTCAAACTTCTCCTTGAAGACATCATCCGCATGTGATTCTTCATGCTGTTCGAAGGAATTCCAGTAGGTAACGATTGCGACATGGGGCCTGGTCTGCTCCTTCGATGCAATCGAACCTTCATCAGAAACAAATCCTGCAAACTTGAATACCTGTCCACCCAGGAAACCTCCCTGGTCATCACCATAGGTGTTCTTGACGGTATTACACATCTCGCCAACTGCAAGTTCGATATCTTCCTCGGACACCCCTTTTTTCAGTTTGACAACGTTGTACATCATCACACAGCCATAGGGAACACTAAGCGCATCAAACATCGTAACTCCTCGGACTCATGCAAGCCCCGTCTTCACACTTTGAATGCATACTCTATTCGATTTTGTAGACAGAGAAAAACTAGTGCAATGACACACTACTTGACGTGGTATGGCTAGGAGACAAGCAAGTGAGACGTGATCAGCTGAAAAGATCAGCTACCAGCGACTTCCAGCATTTCAGTTCGGCGAGTGAATTTCTCACGTGGTTTGCTCTTCAACTCTCCGGCAGCAACCTCTGCAGCATCAATCTTTTCCCACTGAGCATAGTCGATGTAGCTTACATTGTTGCTGTTTAGAATTTTATACAGGCCTTCACGACCTGGCTTGTCTGTATCGAGTTCTCCAACGTCTTCCAGTAGGGCTTCTACCGTTTCCACTGCACAGGCACGGTTGGTGCCTATAATCCCTGACGGCCCACGCTTTATCCAACCTGCTGTGTACAGGCCAGGGACTGTGGCGCCACCCTGTTCCGAAGTAATACGCCCGGCATCATTTGGAATGGTCCCCCAACGCTCATAAAAAGGCACTCCTTCGATGGGAACCCCATTGTATCCAATGCTGCGAAACATGATGCCGCAATCGATTTCGGTAGTCTGCCCTGTACCTTTTGCTGATTGTCGGAAAGGCTCCCCCGACAGTTCATTGGTCTCGAAAATAATCTTCTGAAGCCGCCCTTCGCCCTCCAGGCGCAGCGGACTTTTCAGAAATGTTGCAATGCAGACTCGCTGCTTACCGGTATCCTCAGAGCCTGCAAACTGATGGAAAATTTCAATATTCTTTTTATTTCCCCGGCCCTCTTTGGAATCGATCTCTAGCTGACTCGCCTCATTCAACTCCAGTTCCGCTGGATCAATATAGGGACGGCAGTTCTCAATCTCCAAAAACTCCTTGAGTTCCTTGGAAGCAAACTTTGCCTGTGCCGGCCCACGGCGCCCAACCACATAGATCGTACGGACCCTGCTCTCTGCGAGCACATCAAGCGCATGCTGTGCAATATCCGTTTGTTTCAACTCATCCACGGACTTGGCCAGTATCCTGGCGACATCAGCAGCTACATTACCCTGCCCGATTACGACTGCCGTCTCGTGGGACAAGTCAAATGTCCGATCCCTGTAATCAGGATGTCCGTTATACCAGCCTACAAATTCAGTGGCAGTGTGACTTCCTGGCAGGTCTTCTCCTGGGATACCAAGCCTTCGGTCTGTCTCTGCACCACAGGTATAGATAACAGCATGGTGAGTCTGCTGTAATTCCTCGGCCTTGATGTCGACCCCGACCGTGACATTTCCAACAAAGTTGAATTCTGGGTTCTGGGCAACTTTCTTGTAGACCTTAATAGCCTGCTTGAGTTTTGGGTGATCTGGAGCAACGCCATTTCGCACCAGCCCAAACGGAGCAGGAAGCCTTTCAATCAAGTCAATTTCTACAATCAGACTGGACTTGATCAATGCCTCGGTTGCATAAAATCCGCTTGGCCCACTCCCTACAATTGCCACACGAAGTGGATTTGACTCATCACCCAGGCTACTCATGAGATTTACCTAGACAGGCTTTTAATTTAGTTACCGCCATGTACACCAAGTATGCACAAAGCAATGTCGCCAGGATCATGATCCGCTGTATCTGGGCCTAGAAGCCTAGATCCGCCTTGCGCTCTTCAGCTTCAGGCAAAGGATCCATTGGTTCTTCAATCAATGGTAAATCCGGTGCTTTGTCGGCATTAATTTCCGTCCAATGTTCCTGTCCTTCGGGGATATCATCTTCCTCGAAGATCGCTTCTACCGGGCACTCCGGAATACAGGCACTGCAATCGATACAGACATCTGGATCGATATAAAGCATTTCATCGTCATAGTGAAAACAGGCCACCGGACACACGGCAACACAATCCGTAAATCGACATCCTTTACAATTTTCCGTTACGACTGTAGTCATGTAATCGCCTCCTCTACTGCAAACTGTATCAAACTATTCAAACTGAAGTTCACTAGCAATCATACGTCAGCCTTCACTGACCTGAGAAAAGCAGTATTTCTCCACGGTTAAGCTCCACGCCATCACCGCTGTACCGCTTATACTTGCCATTCAGATGCTTATCCATAATTTTTTCTCCGAACCCATGCTCCTGCAACCGGATCAGGTAGAGGCGCAGGAACAAGGGTTGATATCTACACGAATACTCGAAACTAGGCAATATCGAGCCCTCTTCAAAACAAACGACTGTCCCGCGTACCATGCCTGCCCCTGTGCGTACGCCAACTTTTCCCATAACAATGACCGTGCCCGCACGCATGCTAACGGCAGTAAAATCGCCTGCATCGCCACCAATGGCAATCAGCCCGCGGCGCATGGAATTGCCGACTTCGTTCTTGACACTCCCATGGATAAATATTTCACCACCCGTAATACCTGTTGACTGCCCTCTGAAGGCGCTGCCTACCATGTGTCCCGCATTGCCTTCAATCGTTATCCGGCCACCTGACATTTCCGGACCTACCCAGTCTGTGGCATCTCCCTTGACCAGAATTTCACCGCCTGACATCCCGATCCCAATATGCATGCCCACGTTTCCCTCAACGAACACACGGCCTTCGGACATGCCCGCACCAATCATCTTTACCTTGCTTAGATCACCTTCAACATGAATATCCCGAGTCCCTTTCCCCGTAACTTTGAAAAAATCACCCATTTTGGCCCGTACATTCCCATGCATCACCTGCAGATGCTCAATACCCAACTCAGATAGCCCTGCAATCGATGCAGGACTCAGTGTCTCAGCTTCCAGGGGTACCTCTGGCTGGGTATGCAAATGCAGCAGCGTTGTACTCATATCTTTCTACTTCAGGAAGTGTCCTTATCGCTATGTATTATTGAGAATTTCATGCAAATGGAACTTGTACTTTCCTAACTCGCCACCGTAGTTTCCTGCGGTAATGATCTGGGGCGCTTTCGCCGCCGCTGCATGGATACCACGGCACATGGCCAGCTTGACTACATCCTCACTTAGCCCATCCACCACGACTTCATATACAGCCGCCACGTTATCCGGCAACACCCCTTTATCGGAAATCGAGCGTAGTGTTGGGCAATAGCTGTCATTGGTAGAGGCAATCATGGACTTGTAGCGTGATCCGATCTTGCTACCAGATCCCACAACTCCTTGCGGAAATGGCAAGAACACGCCAGCCACCTCACGCATCGCATTGCTGGCTGCCGTCGCAGCCCGCAGTGCAATCCGCTGGCTTGATCCCATAATGATAAGGTTGCCACCACCTACCGCCGGCTGGATGCCAAACGAATCTTCTATCAGGAACTCACCTTCCATGATAGGAATTCTCCACAGTCTGCGGCCATTCATAAGTTTACTGATCTGGTATCCATCACCAAAGAAACGCAGTTTCCCGCCTACAGAAACAGTCTTATCGGATTCAAGCCCGTTGAACGCTGCCGTTGTCGGACAGGTCATTACGCATTGGCCGATCCGATCGATTAACTGGCCAGCAATGGCCTTACTGCTCATCGTAAACAGCAATACGCTGACACCGGGGCGTCGATCTGGCGTAGCTTCCGGAGGAATTTCACACTCCACTGCTGCCTCAAGCTTGCAGCGAATGACCGAGGTGGCAAATCCTGTCATGCTTGCAGCAGCCGCACGTGCCCACTGCTTGCTATCTGCTGTGATCACGACGCGAGCACCCCACATCGCGAAGGCTTCCGCAAAGGTATCCGTGATCTCCGTTTTATTGATTTTCATGATTTTGGATTCGTCGGGATTTCCTCGTGATCATGCAGGTAATCATCACTGATCGCATAATTACTGAACTTAACAGAGTAGTAATCCTCAAAAAAGGGCTCGATCTCGCCTGAAATATCTTCGTTATAGCCTGGTTTGGAGTGCAGAATTTTACCCTTATGATCCGTTACAAATTCGTGATCCTTGATTACGGGGATGCCGTCTTTGATCACATAGCGGGGGGCATTAAACATCTGCTCCCTGTCCTCATCCTCTGTATAGATCGTGATATCTGCATCCGCACCCACCCCAAGATGTCCCTTGTTTTTCAGGCCCAGGGCCCGGGCTGGCCCAGCTCTCGTAATAATTGCAATTTCGTTCAGGGTATATTCACGCTCAAGCTCAGGCAGTGACGTATTGGCTATCGCCTTTTGATTCACGTGTTGCAGCGCCTCTTTTCGATAAGCACTGTCCATCAGCAGCTTGATCAATTTCGGATAGTTCATAAAGGAGCCGCCGTTGGGATGATCCGTTGACAGGAGTACACGCCATGGATCTTTCGACATTAAAAACAGCTCCAAGCCCATCGCCCACTGCAGTGTGTGGGTATAAACACTTTCCTGGTAGGTAAATGGAATGATCCCGCAACCACTTTCACACTCCGTGTCTGCATTTACCCATTTGTCAAACTTGACATTACGCAGCATCCAGGCAAGGGGAGCATCCGCCGTCATTGCAGCCGCCTGCCCGAACATGACCTGGCCTACATCTGCAGTGATATTTTCATTGTCATTAATATACTCGATGATTTCCCGTGCACCGGATACCGGGTTTTTGTTCAATTCGCCACCGAAGCTGTGAAACTGTACATGGGCCATGTGGGCACGCCTGCCCTGTGCCGCTTTCATCGTGTCCAATGTCGTGCTGATGTTGCCGCTATGGCCCAGGTTATTGCAATGTATGTGGGGCGGATGGGGCAATCCAAGCTCGTGTGCAGCTTCAATGAAGCTTTCCATGACGTGAGCCGGCGTAATATTGTAATGATCAATCTGCTCGTTTACATCGGTGATATTTGCATTCTTTCGCCCCTTCCAGAGTTCGTCACTTCCAGTATTGACCAGTTTGACCGTATACGCATGTACTGAATTAACCCACCAGGCAATGGCTTCCTTGAACTCCTTTTTTCGGCCTTCCTTGAGCAGCTTGTACAGAAATGCATTGTTGCCAAGCAGCACGTAGAACCCCTTGTCGATCACCGGGGTGTCATCAAGCTCTTCAAGCACATGTCGCGCAGTAATTGGAGGGACCGCCGCTTCCATGGCTGTGGTATAGCCCATGGTAGCGTAGCGATAGCCGGTGGCAAAAGTGGAGGGTACGATGCCGCCTGTACCTGAACGGGTAACTTTGGTCTTGGGATGAACGTCCAGGCGGTGATCTTCAGGCATAAGCTTTCGCGCAAGATTTACCTTTGGCCCGGCGATATGGCAGTGAATGTCAATGGCACCAGGCATGACCACCATGCCGTGTGCATTAATTCTGGAGGCCGTCTTTGAAACCGAATCTACAATTTTTCCATCGCGTATACATAGATTGCGAACATCCCCATCAATATTGTTCTCAGGGTCGTATATACGGCCATTTACAATTTTTAATTCAGACGGCATGCTCTGATTATCCTCTATATGCAACCACCACCATACGGCATGATGGTCATTGATCGATGATTATGCTACGCGGCGACCCTTGCTTTTTTCCCTGACAGCAGTTTTTTCACGCGCTGGCATATCCCTTCCAAAACTTCCTGGTCCGTAGGAAACGGCGAATCAAATGCGGGCCGTAGCGAAATCGGAACATCATCCATTCTGTATACCGTGCCACCGGTATTGATCCCATAGGTTGCAACAGCGAAACGCACCCTGGAAAGTCTGGTTGTATGGGTCTCTTTCACATCCATGGAGATGACCGGAATTTTTTCCAGATGCGCGATAGCTTTCTTGGCGAAGTTTGATGCAGGGTCGGAAGCGACTATCATGGCAGCATCTGCCTCGCCTCTGGCAAGTACGTCGCTGGTTGTAAATTCACCTGGATTGAACCTTGGATACCCCCGGTTGAAGTTGACACCAAACGGATATCCTGTCTGCCATGCAACAACATTATCAGCACCGGTGACATTGCCGTGACCACGAACGGGTTTGGCTACAAAATGGGTAAATTCATTAAGGTCCGCTGCAAGGGAATAGACCGCACCGGAATTGAAATGTCGCCCACGGGTCATTGTCAAACCCATACCCATGAACAACACCCCGAACTGGCAGTTCTTCATGCGTTGCACCAGGTCGTCCAGTATTTCACGTGACACCCCGGTCTGTTCTTCAATATCTTCACTGATCTTCTTGCCTTTGACCAAGGCGCGTAATGCCCATAGCAGCTCAAAGTCCTTGCCCGGCTTCACCTGCACGAAAATGTCAGCCACCGGCGTGCTGGGAGTTTTACGTACATCGATCAGGACTACTGTGCGATCTTTCTTGCCATTGGGGATGAACATGCCTTTCGGGGTCACGGCATAACGAGTGAAATGACGGGGGTGTGATTCTGCTGGATTACCGCCCCAATAAATCACCAGGTCTGCACGATTCTTGATTTCACCCAGCGTGGCGGTACTCTCGCCCACGCCCTGAAATGCCATGCCTGATGGCCCATGACATACAGAGGTTGTGGTATCAATGTTGCCATTGATGGTATCCATGATATCAACCGCCACACGCTGAGCCTCACACGGGCAGTCACTGAGTCCGTAGGTTATTGGAAACTTTGCATCCACCAAAATCTGTGCAGCCTCATCCATGCCCTCTTCAAGAGTAGCTTCTTTACCATCGATCAAAACCACCGGCCGGTCTTCCAGTGTATGCTCATAAAACCATGCCCGCCCAAGAACGCATGCATTCTTGGCCTTGGTGATACGGTGCTCATCAAGGTCGACGGTGAGTTCCATGTCATCACACACACAACCACAAAACGTACAGGTTGCATCCTTTACAATTTTGAGGTTTTTGCTTTCCTTAGGCCGGGTTTTGCTCGCCTGTGGCATAAATTCTCCCAATAAAAAGTAAATTGGTGATACTCGATCAGCTTCCCACTTTCGTCACTTCGACTTCCATATGCTTAGACATCGGCATTCCGGAGGCCGCCGTATCTGACCCCATCAGTTGACTCGAAGATGGTCCGTAGGGGATGAAAATCATTCCGGATGGCAAATCTTCCTCTTTTTTGCCCATGCAGGTTACGACAGCTTGCCCTACGTCTGATTTTAGCCGAATCTTATCGCCGTTACTAAGCTTCAACCGGCGCATATCACGCTCATTCATCTCTGCCGTGGTGGTCACGGTTAGATATTCTTCCTTGAGCTTTCCTTTGTTCAGTGATGTCCCCTGCTTTTTTGAGCGTCCGGGAACAAGTATCATCGTTGCCACTGTGCGAATCCTTGAATGCTTAGCTGCGATAAAGTCCAGGAGAGAAAATGGAGGGGCAGATAGACCCATCAAACCCTAATCTGCCTGTCGCCCGCCAGGTATTGCACCAGGCGGATGTGTGCTAACTCTACAACTGTCTACTGTTGCCATATTCTACTGTATTTTCAGGAAAATTACTTCTCGAATACCGTATCAACACTACTGAATGGGCGCTTCTTAAGCACCGATACACCACGTCAGAGGGTAAGTCACCAGCCACTACAATTTGATGCCGATTGAAATTGTGGTGAAATACCCGAAGGCATCAGAATAGGCGATGTGTGCGGCGGAGTGAGTTTGACCGCTGGCAAGTCCTTCTCCATGCCTTGCATAGCGAATGACCGGGGCATGAGACAGGTAGTCGGCACCTGCAGCGACCCGAAAATTCATATTTTCAGATAAAGCGATACTCAGGGATGTCTCTACGCCCAATGTCGCAGCCACTTCCGAACTATCGTCATCCCAGTCTGTCCGCTCATCCAATACAGGTCCTGAAGAAGACAGCAGTGTTCTTTGCAAACCGCGATACTCGGAATCTAGATAATAGAGACCCAGCTTGCCATCCAGCATCAGGTGCCAGCGCTGCCTGAGTGGGCCCTCGATGCGGCTGCCGAGCGTGGCACCATAGTAGGAGGCCTCCAAGTCTTCTTTCAGTGTTACATTGTTGACTTGCGGCTCCCGATTGGATTCATAGGCAAATATATCGGATTCCTGGTCAAGTCTCTTGAAGCTCGGACCAATATAAAACGAGGTCCGTGACTGTCCTGTTTGTGGAAACAGTACTCCAGTGACAAGGCCAAGGCCGTAGAAATCAACCTTTCGCTTTGTCTTGATTCGAATAGGATCGCCCCATGCAAAATTCGGCGCCCCAAATGAGATTGAGCCGCCATCAATCTTTCCAATCCAGCCGACGGAACGGATATGCGGATCATTATTTATCAACGCAACAAGATGTTGCTCAGTCTCCGGAGTGATGCATGCCCCGAACTCCGTTCCCTGCTGGCAATATTGAGTTTCAAACTGGGCTCGAACATCGGCCCAAGCAGCAACATCCCCCCTGTATACGTGAGTGTGCGAAGATCTGTAGGAAGTGGAAAAGCCGCTCAGCTCGGTATACAGGTTTTTTCCTGCAGCTTGATAGTTGTACCCGGCGATCATCTCGATTCGTGGCCCGGATTTGAATTCAGCATCATAATGCTCAAGGAATCCGACGATCTCTTCCTTGCCATTCGTTCTGACAAACGGGCTGCTCTCAGGCAGATCAAGAAAATGTACGCCACCACCGGCTTGAAGATAGATGTGATCGTTGTCGACAGTGTCGGGTGGAGTAGCATTTGCCTGGGAACACATTACCAGGAATAGGGAGACCGCCATTGGCAGGATTTTGAGAGTCATAAAACTTGCTTTCAGTTGAATATTGTCATGACAGTCTACAGCACTCCGATACAACGAATAGCGGTTATACAAATTCACTATTGGGTGGAATTTGATACCTCAAATAAACTCCCCGTGCTTTTCACCAACGGGTTTATTGTGTCTGCGCAGGCAAGCATGTCTACACAGGAGGTTGATACACCTTCCAGTGGAGAAACTGGTATAATTCAGCATTAAAAATGGCAAGCTTGCGCTTACAAGCATGCTGCTACTTAAAAATGACACCAATCAGGAGAACCGAATCATGCCAAGATATTTGATCGAACGTGAAATTCCTGGGGCTGGCGATCTGCAGAACGATGACCTTAAGGGCATTTCTCAAAAATCGTGCAGTATCTTAAAGGAAATGGGCCCGCAAATTCAGTGGGTTGAAAGCTATGTGACTGATGACAAAATCTACTGCACCTATATCGCGCCCAATGAGGATGAGATACGAAAGCACGCTGAAGAAGGCGGATTTCCGGCAAATAAAATTGCTGAAATCAAGAATGTAATCAGCCCAACTACCGCAGAATAGCGTACGTTCGATATTTATATTGACATAGCAACTCTGTCCACATGGATACACGTGGACAGAGTTGGCTAATTCAGTTTGACAAAGAGCCTACGCTCCCCCACCTTCTCAGAATTCCAGTCCAAGACTTCTTTTAAAATTCTCCAGAAAAGGAATGCCCCCAGCTGATGCGGGAACATCTTCTTGCACCATCTGTTGCTGAGAAGACATGACCTTTCTCAAAAACCTGACGATCTTGGCCGAATCCCACTCCCGTTCACCGACTGCCCTGTAAACAAGCCGGCCTTCTGGGCTGACCAGGAACGTGGTTGGCAGGCCCAGAACACCCCAGTTGGAAAGCTCCATATTCTGGTCGATCAGTATGGTGAATTCTACAGGCACCTGCTCCAAAAACCGTTGTACTCCACTCAGACTCGGCCCGACATGAATACCAACGACTTCAAAATTACCGTTGTTCAATTTTTTGTGTAGTCGGTCCAGGGCTGGCATCTCTTTGCGGCAAGGTGCGCACCATGTTGCCCAGAAATTCAACAAGACAAACTTGCCCTTATAGTCATCCAGGCTGATGCTCCCCCCATCAATAGAGTCCAAAGTGAAGGCCTGTGCCTCAGGTTCATCTGCAACAGGGTCCATAAGTGCCCTGGCATGAGTCATGCCTGAAAACAAATAAAAAACCAGACATAAAGCCCACCCTATAGTTCTCATCATTACTTCAGCTTTCCTTTACCCAGTTTAGGTATTTGACGTACAGCAACCCGGCCTACGAAACAGCTGTTGCTTCCATGGTCAGGAATTTGCAGACAGCTCACGCATGCATCCTGAAAAGCGCTCAGGCGTGCTATCAATATTCCAGCTTATTTTCATGCGTCCAGTTGGGATCATCCTTTCCCATGTCGCCTACTGGTGCAGCAAATGCATCGGTGACCAGTGTAGTGACATTGCCACCTGTCAGAGAGTTCAAAAATGCAACTAAATCCTCGACTTCGGAGTCCGTCAGGTGCAACGGGCGAATCAGGGGACTTAATATCTCGTTGGGAATGCCGCCCCGATTATAAAAGTCTATAACATCCCGCAGTGTATATATCGAACCATTGTGCATATAGGGTGCAGTCAGAGCCACGTTTCTCAAGGACGGTGTGCGAAACTTCCATCGGTCATTCGGGTTCTCGGTCACCTCATACAGACCCAGATCATTTTCTTTGGCCCTGGAAACTGACTGGATAACCGTATTCTCAAGTTCTGTAAAAATTCCGGGGGCGAGCTGCACACTAGTGGTTCCAGAACCGCTACGCATCGACTCCTTGTACCCGAGGCCGGTATTATGCAAGCGATCATCACTGAACAAGGCGTATTCTTCCTTAACCAGGTGGCAGGCGCTGCACCCTCCCTTGCCGGTGAAGAGTTGAAACCCGCGTTTGGCCTGCTCGCTTACCGCACCCTTTTCCTTACCGTAATACCACCGGTCGAATGGAGAGTCAGCAGAATTGAGCGTTCGTTGATAGTTGGCAAGCGCCATGCCGACTGTTTCCATGGTCGGCCCCCGGCCATCGAACGCTTCTTCGAATAAGCCATCATATTCACGGATGGCTTTAATCTTGTTAATCACGTAACCAATTGATGGATTGGCCATTTCATTTCGTGCTAAGAACGGTGACCAGACCTGCTGCTCCAGTGTGGATTCTCTCCCATCATGAAAGAGCTTGTTAAAGTACGCGACGTTATACACAGTCGGTGTGTTCCGCTTACCTGTACGGCCTTCCACACCGACCGCAGTTTCGATTTCATTGTTGGTAAAGCCCTGCTCAGGGATATGGCACATCCCACAGGAAAACGTATCATTGATTGACAGCCGACGATCAAAAAACAGCTTTCTACCCAGCAGTATTTTTTTCGTCGAGACAGGATTTTCTGCAGGAACAGGGACAGGTGGTAACCCTAACGGGGGCTGCCTCACAAAACTGATAAGGTCGGCCTCCTTGCCTATGCGTTTTTGGAGGTCCAGGGTATTGGTTGTATAGTCTGCGGATTCATAACCACGTTTGTCATCACCTGGCCCAAAGATTACTTTGTTTTGCATCCCAGGATCATCTGCAAACCCCGGAAAGAAGCTGACTGCTGTAACAAGAAGCGCTATGCAGAAAACGAACAGTACTTTGACAACCGGTACTGACTTGTTCATGGTGTGCTCACGAACCGGCTTGTACAGTTAATACCCCTTCTTCAATGAGAAGCGTTTTTATATCAACTGATACCAATTGATCATGTAAGAATGAAACGCTGTACTCCTGTCGAATATTGCGGGACTTGTCAATCAAGAATGCACGCAAAACATGCGCCATCGTCCCAGAATATTCCCCGTCCTCATTATATTCTTTTACCACCATCTGCCCGTATTGCCTGAGGATGGGTTCCAGTACCTGTTCAGAAGAAGTGGTCAGGAACAACCACTCAGGGTCACCTTCGACGAAGCCTGAACCATACTCCCTCATCGCGTCAGGTGTATCATTTTCAGGATCAAAGCTGACGCTGATCAAGCGAATTTTATCTGCAAGCTCAGGATCGTCATTGAATCGCTCCTTGATCTTGTAGAACACTGCTGTCGCCAGAGGGCATCCATTGATCTCAGAGCATGTGGTGTAGATAAAGGTGAGAAACACGATCTTGTCACCCATCAGGTCGCCGAGTTCCAGCTCCTTACCATTCGTATCCAAAACGGTGCCACCACCTGCAGTGCTGACTCTGGGCAAGCTGTAGGTGCCAGGTGCGGGCAATTCATAAGGTAACTCAGGCTTCCAGCCATCGGCCATGATCCTGATTTCTGCCTGGGCTGCATGTGATCCCGGCAGCGGAGCATCTTCATCAGCCGAGCGATCACAACCTGATACTGAAGAAAGCAATACCAGGCAAAGTAGCAAGTATCCTGAAACTTTATTCATCTGCAAAATATGGCCCACAAATAACAAGGCCGCCTTATAGGCGGCCTTGTTCCAGATAAAATCTGGCTATTGATTACAGTATTGTAACAAAGCCGCGTTTTACTCTACTCGTTGAGACAGCATGGTGCCTTCAGAGTTCGGCTTTTGCGAATACAGGGAATATGCACCGAATCGCATCTGATGCGGTCGGCCCAGATTCTCTGCATAAAAGTCAACTGTAAACTTATGCACCAGCTTCTCGCCATCCCACTCGAACAGCTTGAAGAACTGCTCGTCCTGGTCTCCAGTCTTGTCCCAGTTTCCTAGCAAAGAGGAGGTGAAGTAAGCACGCTTGCCATCCCAGCTTTGTGAGATCATGTTCACCTGTGAACCAACTTGATGCTCATAGGTCTGCTTGGGATTGAATGGATCCGAGATATCAAAATATCGTGTTTTACCATCCATGAAGGTCTGCACCCAGAGTCCCTTGTCGTCCGCAGTAATGGAGATGTCCACTGGCAACGGAACCTGAGAAGGATCACCGATAGCACCCACTGACTGGGCGTGCCACTCGCCTGCGTCATCTTCATGAATCAGCCAGATTTGCGAGGTCAGAGCGGTAGTCGTAAAGCAGTAGTTGTTATTTGCACCCCATGCGCAACGAAGTTCCAAAGGCGCACCCGGCACTTCAAATACTTTCTTGGGCATACGTGTATGCAGGTCCCAGACAACTACGGTATTGCCAAATCGCTTCATAGCCTCGGCATCTCCAAGCATTTTGCCAAAGTCCATCATGTAGTTTGACCATCCCGTGAATGAGGAGGTAACCATGACGTTGCGACGTGGCAAGACACGGACATCGTAACCGTATCCATCTGCGATATTCCCAACTTTTTGGGCACCACGCATGTCTTCATCGGTAGGCATCCAGTGCGCCGCAACAAACTCACCTTCGTTGGTAAATTCTGCTAGGCCGGTTCTACCACCGTGATCTTTGTTATTAGACAGTGCAGAGACCATGATTCTGCCTGGCAGCGCGTACATGGTGTGCGGGCCTACCATTCCACCTGTTTTCTCTACAAAATCAGTAATCACTTTGTGCAGCGAAGGCTTGTTCGGATGAGTATGAACGTCAAAGATAAAAATCTTATTCGTGTCCAGACCACCAGCAAACAGATAGCGACGATCATCCGTTAAACCGGAGTGATGTGCTTCGTTACGACCGCCTACAGAAAGTGAATTGACAACCTTCCCATAGTGGGGAGATTCTGGATTCACCGCAACGGTAACTAACTTATCAGACCCATCGCCGACACCTTCCTTACCAAGTGTCCAGATGTACACATAGTCTTCCTGGCCAACAATCTTAGCCATGTATGGAGACATGCACGTCTCATCCGCGATGGCAGCAGACTGAAAGCCAACTACAGATGCAAGCAAGACACATAAAGACGCAATGGTGCCTTGTAGCCACCTAGCGTGTAAATTTGCCATTTTTTTCATATCTACAGGACTCCGTATCGTTTTTTTGATTGGAACTTGAACGTATTTAATTCTTATTGAGAAGTGTTCAATTAGAAATTATGCCACATCTGACATTCGAATCAAGCTGTATCGCCCATAAGCTGTGGTTTTACTGATGCATGCTTGTCGAGATTTACCAGGCGTTTTTACAGATATCAAGCGGCTTGATACACGCTGCTTCCCCCTATTCAGAACCTATCCAGGATTGATATCTTCCAAAACCACTGAATAATGACCCCAGAGTAAAAGTGGATGCGGATGGCGCTCTGAAGCGCTGCAACGGAGCCTGGTGCTGTTCTGAGGGAAGTTTCTCTTTCATGCCAACCAAGCACCTTAACTTCATTCTATGAAGTATATGCGGTATTAATAGCCGAGCATCACGCCTGCGGGTTGGAGTGGCCTTGAGTCGGCCAATCACTTTAACGAGGCTTATTCGCTTGGGTGCAATTGCGCACTGCGCTGCATTTATTTGTAGCGAATATAAGCAAATCGCGGGTCGCTGGGGGTGCCCTCGAGGTCCCCTTCTTCAAGGCCCGGCTGCCACATCAACACATCTTCAATTTTTGCAGCCAGTTCAAAGTCCTTGTTGGTAACACCCTTTGCCGCGTGGTTCATCAGCTTGCAAACGACAAAGGCATACGACACTGTCAAGTCCGGGTGATGGAATGCTGCTTCTGACAGATGACCGATAGTGTTTACCACCATCAGGGTAGCTTTCCAGCCATGCGTCCTGTACTTCCTACGAATCCAGCCGTTCTCGTAATACCAGGCTGGCAGTTCTTCGGAAAGCCGTTCTTTTATTTGCTCTTCTGTGTAGGTCTGTTCGGATTTGATATCACGCCATTTTGACATAAGGACCTTGCCTCGCAAGCACTTGCTGGTACAACAGCATCATATCACCAAGGCCTGCCTGTCCACCACATACTTGCTGTTCAAGCGCTGGATAATACGGCTGCTTTTGCAACATTTTGCATCAGTATACCCACGGTCATTGGGCCTACACCGCCTGGAACCGGCGTGATTTTTGAGGCGACCTTTCTTACTTCGTCAAAATCCACATCGCCCACCAGGCGAGTCTTCCCTTTCTCTTTGATACGGTTAATCCCTACATCAATCACAACGGCTCCGGGCTTGACCATATCTGATGTAACAAATCCCGGGCGCCCGATCGCAGCAACCAGGATATCTGCCTGCAGGGTGTGAACTTTAATATCCCTTGTTCTCGAATGACAAAGCGTTACCGTCGCATTTGCTTGATCGGCTTTCTGGACCAGCAAGTTCATCAGGGGTTTTCCAACAATATTACTGCGACCGATAATGACCACGTGCTTTCCGCTGGCTTCAATGCCACTTTTCGAAATCATCTCTGATACCCCGAGGGGTGTGCAGGGAATAAATGTATCCAGTCCAGTGACGAGTCTCCCCGCATTGTAAGGATGAAAGCCATCAACATCTTTTTGTGGTGCAATTGCTGAAACAATGTTGTATTCGCTGATATGAGGAGGAAGGGGTAACTGCACTAGAATTCCGTGCACGCTGGCGTCTTGATTCAACTCACCAATTAAATCTACCAGACTGGATTCAGCCGTATCCTCTGCAAAGTGGTGCTGGATAGACCGGATGCCAATTTCCCGGCTCACCCTTTGCTTTGCACTGACATACGTACTAGAAGCCGGATCATCACCGACTAAAATAACAGCCAGGCAAGGATTTACACCCTTTCGTTTGAGTGCACTGACCTGAGCAGCGACTTCTGCCTTAATCTGCCCAGCTATCTGGTTGCCATCGATTAATGATGCAGTCATGTGGATGTTGTCAAATTCATGCTATACCGAGGCTAGCTAATGGGGTCATGCGCATTTTACCAGCAAATCTTGCGGCCGGACCCTTGATGTACTGTGGTGGAACAAAAAGCATATCTCACGCAACGTCAACAGTAGCGCTTGACTCTTAAATGTCCTCTGCAATTTTTGCCGCAACGAAAAACGGCGGACCGAGGTCCGCCGTAGTTCAAACACTTTTGAATTCTGTGATTAACGCACAGTCTAGCTGCCGCCACACTTGCCTTCGCCACATTTTCCTTCTCCAGTCTTGCTTTCATCTGCAGCACCCTCATCAGCATCCTGACCGCCACACTTGCCTTCGCCGCATTTGCCCTCACCACATTTGCCTTCTTCAGTTTTTCCTTCCTCAGTGGTCCCGTCCTCTGTTGCGCCCTGCGCATCGGCGACCATGTATCCGGAAGACAGCTCAGTCAGTTCAAATGGATTTTCATCAGCATTTGCTACAGAAATTCCGTATCCCCCTGTGACCAGGGCTGCACTCACAGCGACTACTAACGGGTTCAATTGTGATTTGATTTTCATAGGACTCTCCTGTGGTTCTATATCTGCATTGTTCTTGGTAATCAGTGTCTGGGAAATACGCTGGCGCATCGTCTGCCATCCTTGCTCCAAGAAGCTAGCATATTGTATTTGGCTGGACCAGCCGTGATATTATTTGCATGATTGCAGTACAAACAAGCTGGCAGGGCGAATAAAGAAGCTACTCATTGTCATTACATTCACTGACTGCTGCCCAACGTTGTTCTGTCTGCGAATATCATGTTTGTTGGACTGCCTCGCACCAGTAAAGTTCTTCGAGATCGGCGATCGTGTTGCGGATGCTGGCCACTCACTACTAAAAAATGGCCGAACAGAACGGATCAGCCATAAACTGCATGTCACCGCTTACGCGAGGCCAGCCAGATTTCAGAAAAATGAACGAACGTCCTATGACCATCAGGGGGGTTATCGCCGCAGTATGGAGTGTACTTGGCCTGCTCTTGCTGCTGGGATATGCCATCTGGAAATTATCCCTGTACACCTATGAATCCTTGCAGATGCCCTGGAACTGGGTGCACTGGTTAGTCTTCATTGGCTTCACACTGTTCATGGCGCATAGCGAAGGGTACAAGGGATTCCAGAAAAGTTTTTCGCCACGTTATGCAGCCCGTACAAGATACCTTTCGACCCACAGTACGTTGACCCAGTGTGTACTCGCCCCACTGTTCAGCATGGGGTATTTCCATGCTCCGCAAAGACGGGTGATAGCCACCGTTGCCCTGACCATCATGATCGTTCTGTTCATTTTGGCGTTCCAGTACATTCCCCAGCCCTGGAAAGGTCTACTGGATGCAGGAGTTGTCCTGGGACTTGCCTGGGGAGCCGTCTCCACGGTCCTGTTCTGCATCAAGGCGTTTTCAGATGCCCAGTACCACTGGGATGCCGAGATTGAATGCCCGCTCTAGGCACAGCCCCTCCTCTGCAACAAAGACAAGAATCTCCCCTACGGTGCCCGCCAGGCTTCAGCTTGAGGCGATGGCCCAGGCAACATCAATGGCCTGTCGGTTTTGCCAGACATCATGAACACGAAAAATTTTGACTCCTGCCAGCACGCCCAATGCCGAAGTAGCACAAGTTGCCGGCATTCTCGCTTGCGGATTTTCCTGACTTGAGATTTCGCCCATGAAGCGCTTGCGGCTGGTACCCAGCATCACCGGGTATCCCAGATTGGTCAGCTTTTCCAGATCTCGCAATAACTGAAGGTTGTGCCCGGTCTTTTTGCCGAAACCGATGCCAGGATCGAGGATGATATTCTCCTGCCTGACGCCAATAGCCTGTGCCTGCCTGGCATGACTCAACAGGAAATCGGAAACCTCCCGCGTAACATTTTCATACTCGGGATTTCTCTGCATGGTGGCGGGCTCTCCAAGCATATGCATCAGGCATATCGGCACGTCCGACTCTGCCGCCAGCTTCAGCAAAGCAGGGTCATCCCTGCCCGCGCTCACATCATTGAGCATGGTGGCGCCACTATCGAGGGCTGCGCTTGCAACTTCGGACAAGGTCGTATCGATGCTGATATGAATGGCATCCGGCAGCTCTGTACGAAGTGCAGAAATGACATCGATCACGCGGCGCTTTTGCTCGTCTGCGTTTATGCGCTCTGCACCTGGCCGCGTAGACTCGCCACCCACATCAATGATGTCTGCACCCTGTGCGACCATTTCAATCCCGCAGGCAATGGCCTCTCTTGAAGACGGATATGCACCGCCATCTGAAAAACTGTCGGGGGTGACATTGAGGATGCCCATCAGAAGGGGGTTTGAGTAGTCAAGCGGCATGGATGTATGCTTTGAAAATAGGGACCGCCAAAAGGCTAGTTGCGGAGTCCTTTAAACGGTAACATCCTGACGCGGTTTCCGACTTCTATTCGTGTCAGGTCTTCCCCCATATGCACCTCACCATCATAGGTTTGTCGCAAACGCTGCATGACGGCATCCCGGCTCATTCCTGCCAGAATCACATGCGTCAGCACAGTCAGCTTCGGTCGGGTTTCATCAAGGATGCGCGACATCTGTTCCAGGTTGGTATGGTAGCGCTCAATTCTTTGCAAACGACGGTTCTTTCTCAACAGATCCGGATGCGCAGCAAGAATTTCGTGAATCAGCACATCTGCACCCCGAGCATGGGCTACAAGGCTTTCCGTGTACGTAGTATCCCCGGAGATCACGACTGTGCGGTCCCCGAAATCGATTCGATATCCAAAGGCGGGGCTCACCGCCCCATGGTCTACATGAAATGCAGTTACCTTGACACGGTCCTGTGAGTACACCACTCCGGGCTCAATCTCGTTGGCAATGAACCTGATCGCGTTTTTGTCCAGGCCTGAATACTGATTCCGTATGTTGACGTCGTAGGTATAAGCCTGTTTCAATCCCTCGATCAAGTTGGCACTACCGACAGGCCCATAAACTTCAAGAGGGTGCGAACGCTGGTACACCCAGCCAGTGATCCACAGGTCATCCAGGGCAAAAAGGTGGTCTGAATGCAGGTGCGTCAGAAACACCGTGTTGATATTGGCAATCGGGATTTCAAGCTGGGTGAGACGTTGTACGACGCCGCGTCCGGCATCAAACAACAAGGTCTTGCCTCCCACTTCAAGCAAAACAGATGGACCTGCCCGGTCCGTATCAATGCGCGGACTGCCCGTGCCCAACAGGCTGACTCGCAAGAATTCCGCCAGGCCTATACCCGGGAAAACCAACAATACGTAAAAGCTGAGCAGACAAGCAAAGATTCTTGACACGGACACACTCAACCTACTTTTCCAGATGCAGCGCAGCCAAAAATGCTTCCTGGGGTATTTCGACCTTGCCAATCTGTTTCATGCGTTTCTTGCCTGCCTTTTGCTTTTCCAACAGCTTCTTCTTGCGCGTAACATCTCCACCATAGCACTTTGCGGTCACGTTTTTTCTCAACGCCCGCGCGGTGGTCCTGGCAATAATTTTTGAGCCAATGGCCGCCTGTATCGCAACATCGTACATCTGTCTCGGGATAATCTCTTTCATTTTTCCTGCAAGCTCTCTGCCGTAGGATTCAGCCTGGCTCCTGTGTACGATGGTAGACAGTGCATCTACCCGCTCGCCGTTAATCAGGATATCCAGCTTGACCAGGGGTACCGATGCAAAATGGGATGGCTCATAGTCGAACGATGCATAGCCACGGCTTACCGATTTCAGCTTGTCGAAAAAATCCAGTACGACTTCTCCCAGCGGTAATTCAAATACAAGAGATACCTGCTTGCCATGATAATGCAGGCTCTTTTGTATCCCTCGCCTCTCCATGCACAGGGTAATCACGTTGCCCACGTACTGGTGTGGAACGAGAATGGATGCCAGAATCACTGGTTCGCGTACTTCCCGGATCCTGTTGGTCGGCGGCATTGCCGACGGATTATGGATGTAGCTGATTTCACCATCCGTAGTATGTACTTCGTGAACTACAGTTGGCGCCGTAGTAATCAGGTCAAGTGCGTACTCACGCTCCAGGCGTTCCTGAACAATTTCCATATGAAGCATACCCAGAAAACCGCACCTGAAACCAAAGCCAAGGGCATCCGATGTTTCTGGCTCATAGGTGAACGCCGAGTCATTCAGGCGAAGTTTTTCAAGCGCATTGCGAAACGGCTCATAGTCGTTGGAATTGATGGGAAAGACTCCCGCAAAAACGTTCGGCTGGACCTCCTTGAAACCCTCCAGCGGATGGTCTGCAGCATTCGAGGCCGAGGTAAATGTATCTCCAATTTTTGCTGCAGAAACATCCTTGATCCCGCAAACTACAAAGCCCACCTGTCCTGATCTGAGGATCTCGGTATTGGTGCGTTTTGGGGTAAATACTCCCAGCTTCTCCACCTGGTGGCGCTGCCCTGATGACATGGCCATTATTTTCTGCTTGGGCCGGACCAGCCCCTGTACCACGCGAACGAGTGAGATCACGCCCACGTAACTGTCAAACCAGGAATCGATGACCAGGGCCTTCAGCGGTGCAGATTCCGGTCCTGTCGGTGCAGGAAACCGCTGAACAATCGCTTCCAGCACCTTTTCCACACCCTGTCCTGTTTTCGCACTCACCAACAGCGGCTCCGACGCATCAATACCAATGACATCCTCAATCTCGGCAGTGACTCGCTCAGGCTCTGCCGAGGGCAGGTCAATCTTGTTGAGTACGGGGATGATCTCCAGGCCCAGCGCAACCGCAGTATGGCAATTGGCAACACTTTGAGCCTCTACACCCTGGGAAGCATCCACGATCAGCAGGGCGCCTTCACAGGCTGCCAGGGAACGCGATACCTCATAGGAAAAATCGACATGCCCAGGAGTATCAATGAAGTTCAATTGATACTCCTGGCCATCGCTGGCACGAAATTGCAGGGATACGCTTTGTGCCTTGATCGTGATACCACGCTCACGTTCAAGGTCCATGGTATCCAGTACCTGTTCGCTCATCTCGCGCTCAGACAGACCACCGCAATGCTGGATGAAGCGGTCAGCCAGCGTTGATTTACCGTGATCAATATGCGCGATAATGGAAAAGTTACGAATATGCTCCATGCGATTTACTACCGGAACTGGAAGAGCCCTTAGCGGTTGGTCACCAGGCCCTGCTTTGCCCATGGCTCCTAAGGCAACCTCCCGTTACTGTTTTTCAGGAATGCGCATGGCAAGAAATTCCGGGCCTTGTGGACGCTGGACGAGCAAGGAGACATATTTCCCGGCAGGCAGGTCCTCAACGAGGCCCCTGAAATCGCTGACCGCTTCCACAGACTCGCCATTCACCATCTGGATCACATCTCCTTTGCGAATTCCCGCAAACTTTGCAGGATCTCCCTGTACATCGAGTACGACCAGGCCGCCACTGTCGAGCTTCATGGTCTTGATTTCCTGCTCAGCCAAAGCACGCAAGGAAAGTCCAAGTACAACATCGGTCTGCTCTTCCTCGACACTGGGCTCACCGGCCAGCACCTGGTCCTTTTCCGGTAACTGACCCACCTTCAGTTTGACTGTACGGGTCTTGCCGCCACGCATGACTTTGAGTTTGACCGTTTCTCCAACCTTGGTCCGGCCCACCATGACCGGTAAGGCGGCAGAGCTTTGCACCTCTTCCCCATTGTAGCCCAGGATGACGTCACCGACTTCAAGATCCGTTCCTTCCGCCGGGCTTCCCGGCAGTATTTTCGCAACAAGGGCGCCAGCCGGCTTATCCATACCGAAGGATTGGGCAAGCTCCATGGTCACTTCCTGTATGTAAACGCCTAACCATCCCCTTGAGACAAAGCCGCTGTCTTTGAGCTGGTCCACGACATCCACGGCTACTTCAATCGGAATGGCAAAAGACAGGCCCATAAATCCACCTGAACGAGTATAGATCTGGGAATTGATACCAATGACATTGCCGTCCAGGTCAAACAGGGGACTGCCCGAATTTCCCGGGTTGATGGCCACATCGGTTTGAATAAACGGAACATAACTTTCGCTTGGCAGACTGCGGCCTTTCGCACTCACGATGCCCGCTGTCACCGAAGCGTCGAACCCGAATGGCGAACCAATGGCCAGCACCCACTGCCCGACTTTCACGTCATCGGAAGTACCCAGCCTGGCAACGGGAAGATCTGTAGCATCCAGCTTCAGCAAGGCAATGTCGCTGCGTGGGTCCGTGCCGATAAGCTCAGCGATAAGCATCCTTCGGTCACTCAGCTTGACGATTATCTCTTCCGCATCTTTCACCACATGGTGGTTGGTGATCACGTAGCCGTCTTGCGAAATGATAAATCCAGACCCGAGAGAGCGCGAATTGAAGTGCTCGCCGCCACCTTCACCGGGCTCACCAAAAAACCGCTGGAAAAGGTCACCAAATGGCCCCTCTTTGGGAAATCCGGGAATCTCCATGCCAGGTGGCAAACCGCGCTGAACCACAGCGGGCTTGCTGGTACTGATGTTCACCACAGCATCGGCCGTGTCTTCGACAAGCTCGGTAAAATCAGGCAGTCCGGAACGGCCTTGAACCTGGGTAGCCATCAAGAATAGAAGGCCAAATCCGACCAGATAACTTACAACAGATTTCCCTACTTTCATAATCTACACTCCGCGTTAATACGTACTAACCCCTCTTGCACAATCGTTCGTTACAAGCTAGATCTTGTGGTCAAGGACAGCGTTGGATGATTGATGTCGGCTGACTGACTTTCAGGGGCCCGAATAAAAAACCGAATCGCCAATATGTTTCACGGTCCCCTCGGGGACCTCTCCGATGACTGTGATCTGATGCCGGTTCAGGTCACGCGCGTAAGCACTGATCACACCCTTGTTGTGTGCGCCTTCGTAAACATGCTTCGGGTCCTCTACCTTGCTGATAAACACGGAAACTGATGCCAGACCATCCGAAAGGACAATGTGCTGAACCGGGCTCTTGCTTGTGCTCATCAAACGCCGGTTTACGCTGCTCAGGGAAAACCCTGGAGGCAAGTTCCTTATCTTCCATGCGTGATCCGGTTGCAGGTCCCCGTCCGGGCCGAGCCCTGCAATCTTCCATGTATAGCCTTCCAGCGACGCGGTTTGCCTGAGCATCGAATCCGGCACGGATTCAAGCATACTGAAGCTGGTGAACATCATGCTTTCGATGGTGTCACTGTCTGCGTTGAAAGTCCTTGATTTGAGCAGCATGCCTGATTCCGTATTGATGCACAGTTCATGTCCGTAACGATAGGCATCCACAGGGTCAAAACGCACGGTCTCACACGTAATCCCGGCAATACGGGCAGAGCCCGCTTTCTTCAGCTTGTAGCGAAACACCAGGTCGTCCAGATTTTTTGGCAAAAAGGATGGCAGACCATACCCTGCGCGAGCCGGCTCTATCACAACCAGCTTGTCTTCTGGCCAAATACAGGTCAACAAATCCCGGTCCCTGATCACTTCGCGCGCATCGCCTGTAAGGGAAACCAGCTTTTCACGTACCCCATAGTCCGAGTAACCATGCACAATTTTCAGGGTTTCCACCTTGCCATCATGCATGAATACAAACGTACCCTGGTAATTGCCTGTCTCCAGGGTGTTGTTCATCTGATTGAGCAACTGCCAGGTCTTGTCATCTGCCAGCACGGCGGAGACATTGCTGGCCATCAAAGCCACTAACAGCAATCGAATCAGTGCCATATTTTATTGACTGCCATTTTCTCGGTAGGAGCGGTTATAGCTTACAATTCTCACCCGTGGCATGGACACGCCCGGGGGTGCATGTTCGGAATGATTGACAATATAGCTGTTGAAATCCTCAGCAGCCTTCGGGCTTGTAGCAAAATCGTCTGCTTTTTCACCACTCGTGTTCTCTGCGATTTTCACCGGTGCAACACTTGAAGAGGAGCCCAGTGGAATATAGTCCTGCAACACCATAAATGAAAGTGCCGCTGCCAAAGCAACGGCACTCATACTCAACGGGATTTTAAAATTTCTCAGCCCGGCTGATGTACGCCCGGACCCCGACTCCGGATTCGGCGTCAGCTTGTGCATGACTTCCTTGCTGAAATCAGGATTCAATCGGGTCGGTAATTGCTTGCGCATAGCATAACCGATGAGGTTATAGCGCTGATAGGTCGAATGCAGTTTTGGATCCTGCTGTATTTTCTTCAGGATGCGCCGGGTTTCAAATTCGGAGACATCTTCATCCAGTATTCTGGATACAAGTTCCTGGTCCGTTTCCTTCATTGCGGGATCACTCTGCATCGTCAGTATAACAGTGGTTTGAGGTATTTATCGATGGCTGCACGTGCACGGAAAATTCTCGATCTTACCGTGCCAACCGGGCACTGCATCACACTTGCAATTTCATCATAACTCATCCCTTCAATTTCACGCAGCGTAATGGCGGTTCTCAAGTCTTCATGAAGCTCCTGTATAGCCTGCCAGACTGTACTTTCGATCTCACTGGTAAGCAAATTTCCTTCCGGGGTATCCTGCTCTTTCATGAATGTTGCAGACTCCATATGTTCGGCATCCTCGACATCAACGGTATACGCGGGAGTCCGGCGGCGTTTCGACACAATGTAGTTTTTGGCAGAATTGACTGCAATCTGGTACAGCCATGTATAAAAGGCACTGTCACCCCGAAATTTGGCCAACCCCTTGTAGGCCTTGATAAAGGCATCCTGTGCAACATCCTGAGCTTCGTCTTCATCATGTACAAAACGGCCAACCAGATTGATCACTTTGTATTGATACTTGATAACCAGTGCATCAAATGCTGTCTTATCCCCTTTCTGAGCTCTTTTTACCAGCTCCTTATCGTGATTGTTTTCGCCCATCTGGGCTTGGCTCCTTTATCACAGACTGTCCCTAGCTGACTTGCCATAGCTATATGACAGTTTCAATCTGAAAGAGTTCTTTTCAGTCTCCCCTGCCCTCTATCTTACTGCTTGTCGGCCCAGTTTTGCTAAACTGGAACCCTTTATTGACGACGCAGCCTGTGTAAACGCAGGCCGTACCATCGACGTATGCATGAATTTGATGTTTTGATCATTGGCAGCGGCGCAGCTGGATTGAGCCTTGCGCTGCGTATTGATCCCGGGATGCAAGTGGCCGTACTCTCCAAGGGCGGCCTGGATGCCGGCAGTACCGCCTGGGCACAAGGTGGAATTTCTGCAGTCATCGATGAAGAAGACTCCATCGACCAGCACATGGCAGATACCATGGATACAGGCGCAGGGCTTTGTGACGAAAGTGCTGTATACCAGGCCGTGGTGCAGGGCAAGGACATGGTTCGCTGGCTCACTGACCTCGGGATCAACTTCACGCGTGAGAAAAGTGCAGATGGGAAATCCTATTTGCACCTGACACGCGAAGGCGGACATACCCAGCGAAGGGTCGTGCATGCAGCGGATGCCACCGGCCGGGCGATACAGAATTCTCTTATACGGAACATAGCAAACAAGGAGAATATCAGAATATTTGAACAGCACATCACGATCGACCTGATCACCACGCACAAGCTTTGCGATAACCCGAAACCCGGCTTTGAAAATCACTGTGTAGGCGCCTATGTGCTGGACACTGTCAACCATCGTGTTGAGACCTTCAGGGCCCGGCATGTTGTACTGGCAACCGGCGGGGCAAGCAAGGTGTATTTGTACACCAGCAACCCGGACGGATCATCGGGAGACGGAATTGCCATGGCTTGGCGTGCGGGCTGTCGCGTCGCCAACATGGAATTCATGCAATTTCATCCGACGTGCCTGTACCACCCCAGTGCAAAATCCTACCTGATCACGGAAAGTGTACGCGGTGAGGGAGGTAAGCTACTGCTGCCTGATGGCTCTGAATTCATGCATGAATTTGACTCGCGCGGTGTGCTGGCACCCCGGGATATCGTTGCCCGCGCAATTGACCACAAGATGAAGAGACTGGGTATTGATTGCGTGTACCTGGACATCAGCCACAAGCCCGGCACATTCATCAAGCAGCACTTTCCAAACGTCTATGCGCGCTGCCTGAAGTCGGGTTATGACATGTGCAAGGAACCGGTACCTGTTGTACCTGCTGCACATTACACTTGTGGCGGGGTAATGACGGACCTCCACGGTCGCACGGATGTCCGCTACCTGTATGCGATTGGTGAAACCACGCATACCGGATTGCATGGCGCGAACAGAATGGCGAGCAATTCCCTGCTCGAATGCCTGGTGTTTGCCAGTGCCACGAGCCATGAAATCAACTCGGACCGTTCACCTGAATCACTGGATCTGGAGATACCTGCATGGGATGAAAGTCGTGTGACTGAGCCGGATGAAGAGGTGGTCGTTGCGCATAACTGGGACGAATTGAGAAGATTCATGTGGGACTATGTCGGCATAGTACGGACTACAAAACGACTGCAACGAGCCAAACGACGTGTCGATTTGCTGATTTCGGAGATTGACGAGTATTACAGTAACTTTCGTGTGAATGGAGACCTGATCGAATTAAGGAACATCACGCTGGTAGCCGATATTATTATCAAAAGCGCACTCTCCCGGAAAGAAAGCCGTGGCCTGCACTACACTCTCGATTACCCCTACACGGACGACGCTCTGGGACATACCGATACGATCCTGGACCCCGGAACCGAGTCCTCCGCTCAGAAACCGGATGCATGGCTTCCTGAAGCCAACCCTCAAACGGCGCTCTTCAGTAGATGAGTCCGGTAGAACCTGAGTTCCTCAATCGAGCCTCGAATATCGTCCAGCGCAAGATGCTTGGATTCTTTCTCAAAGCCTTTCTTATCGGGGTACCAGCGCTGCGCGAGTTCCTTTAGCGTACTGACGTCCAGATTTCGGTAGTGAAAATAGTGCTCGAACTCGGGCATGAACCGGGCCAGGAATCGCCGGTCCTGGCAAATGCTGTTACCGCACATCGGGGAATCATTGCTGGGCACATGCTGGCGAACGAAATTCAGAACCGCCTGCTCTGCCTGCGCCTCACTTATATCGCTGTTCTTTACACGCTCGGTCAAACCGGATTTTGCATGCTGCTTCGTATTCCAGCTATCCATCGCATTGAGGACAGAATCCTCCTGATGAATCGCAAGCACCGGTCCGACCGCCAGTTCTTCCAGGTCCTTGTTGGTGATTACGACCGCAATTTCAATAATACGGTCTTCGAACGGGTTGAGACCTGTCATCTCCAGGTCGATCCAAACCAAGTTACCAGAACGCATAGACACCTGCTTGCTTGTATGTTTTATCGGGAACCCACGGTAAAAATTTAGCACATATCCACGGTCGTCCCGGTAATATTTGCAGGGGGGTGGACAAGTGGATACAAAAAGAGGATCAGACCCACGCGGTAACGCGGGCTCCTAGTAGGTTTTGCGACTGGCAAATGCCTGTGCAATGGTGTTCTGATCCACGAACTCCAGTTCTCCGCCAACGGGTACACCCTGTGCCAATCGGGTGGTTTTAATACCTTGCTTGGCGGCCATTTCTCCCAGCACATGTGCCGTCACTTCACCTTCAACCGTCGAACTGGTTGCCAAAATCAGTTCTTCCACATTCTCTTCATTGAAACGCCGCTCCAGAATGGGCAGCCCGAGTTCCTCCGGTCCGATACCATCCAGGGGAGAAAGACTTCCCATCAATACGAAATAAAGCCCCTTGTAATCCGTGCTTTTCTCAATCGTAAAGACATCACCCGGATTCTCCACCACACAGATCTTCGTGCGGGCCCGCGCAACATCCAGACAGATTGAGCAGGACTCATGTTCGGTAAAAATACGACAATTTTTGCAATGCCCGATTTCATTGATGGCGCGGTTCAAGGCATCTGACAGACTTTTAGCCCCTCCCCGATTGCGCTGTAACAGATGAAATGCCATGCGTTGCGCAGACTTCGGTCCA
>JAPOQE010000063.1 GCA_026710875.1 Gammaproteobacteria bacterium
TGCAGAAGGTGAAATCAAACGCCTTGCTCACGGTGTATTTGTGCGCCCCCAAAAAAGCCGTTTCGTCGGGGATGTCATGCCGGAAGTTTCCGAAGTAGTGAAGATCATTGCCAAGAACAATCATGAAACTGTTCAGGTGCATGGCGCAGAAGCCGCGCGGCGCTTCAAGCTCAGTACTCAGATGCCTGTAGTGCCCGTGTTTCACACGAGTGCTTCTAGCCGATCGATCACAATCGGCAAGGTCACTGTCAAAATGATACACACCTCGAGTCAGCGCCGACTTCAATTTGCGGGTAAGAAGGCAGGTCTTGCGCTCTCTGCCCTTTGGTATCTTGGTAAGGACAACGTGAACGCGGAGGTGATCTCCAGGATCAAGTCAGGTCTTAGTACGGAAGAGTTTGAGACGCTCAGATCCGCTGATATGCCTATGTGGATGTCAGCCGCGCTCAACGGGTTTTCCCAAGGTCCAATTCATGGGTGAAGCTTTTCTATCTCTGGAAACTCAAGAGCAAAGAGAAATCCTTCAGGCAGCTGCTGATAAAAGCGAACGTCTTCCTGCAATTCTGGAGAAAGACATTTGGTTGTGCTGGGTTTTGCAAGTCCTCTTCTCCATTCCTGACCGCCACCCCATGGCCTTCAAGGGTGGCACCTCACTGTCCAAGGTTTACAAAATCATCGATCGTTTTTCAGAAGATGTGGACATCACACTTGATTACCGGGCATTCAATGATGGTTTCGATCCCTTCGCAGATGGTGTCAGCAAAACCAAAATCAACCGATTCAGTGACCGCTTGAAATCATTTGCTAAATGCTATACTCAGGATGTTGTCATGCCGGCTCTTGCAAAAGCGTCCGAGACGCTCGCTACGTGCAACCAGCACACTATCCGGACTGATGATAGTGGTGAGAAAGTCTGGTTCAGTTATCCTTCTGCAGTCGAAGATCCGGATGACTACCTCGCAAGTGAGGTTCTTCTGGAGTTCGGGGGCCGCAATGTTATCGATCCTAATGAGCAACATACGATTAGGCCCGACATTGCCTCTGTGACTCTTGAAATCGATTACCCTGCTGCAGCCGTAATAGTTCTCTCTCCGTCACGAACATTCTGGGAGAAAGCCACCTTGATTCATGTTGAATGCAATAGAGGTCGTTTATCTGCCAACCCGGAAAGGCTCTCCCGGCATTGGTATGACCTCGTGTGCCTTGGCCAGCACGAAATTGGTAGAAAAGCCATCGATGACCGCTCTCTTTTAGAGAATGTAATTCAGCACAAGAAACTATTCTTCAATGCCAGCTACGCTCACTATGATGACTGCCTGGCTGGGAAACTACGATTAATCCCTGACAAAGATGATCTGCTCGGTCTGCAGACTGATTACAAAGCGATGTGTACAGCCGGTATACTGAGTGATGATGCTCCGGATTTTGAGGCGCTTATTGGACAGGTTCGGGCGATTGAAAATCAGGTTAACTGTTGGCCTTGAATACAAATTTTTACGCCTTGATTTAATACTAGCTGCGCAATTGTTGACATGTAATATCCCAGCTGCGATCAAGTACAGACACTCACCCTGGATTACGAATAGGAAATAGGAACTGCTTTTCACAAAAAAAAGTGAATGTGGACATCTGTAAGTTTATTTCAAAAGCCCTGATGGTCTCGTTATGACAATTGAGCAGACGACTCTCGATCTTGCAGGACGGCCAACTACACGTACCATTCTCGAGCGTATCCGCAATGAGAGCCGCGATGAAACCGAGAAGGGGCGCTGGTTCGAACAGCTGTTTATGCGGGTTGCGCTTCAGGAGTCAGGATTCGCGATCGATGAAATCTGGCGCTGGCCTGAATGGCCCGAGCGCGAGGAACTCACCGAACTCGATGGACGTGACATCGGAATTGACCTCGTTGCGCGGTTGGATACGGGCGAGTGGGTTGCGATCCAGTGCAAGTGCTACGAGGACAAGCATACCCTTGGGAAGGGCGAGATCGACAAGTTCCTCGGTGGCTCCCAACATCCGATCTTTCGTCTGCGTTGGGTCGTGGCAACTTGTCGGTGGGGTCCCAATGCGGAGCGGGCGATTCAAAATGCCCACCCGCAGGTTTCGCAGATTGACTTTCGGGAATATCTTGACATCCAACTTAAAGAACAGGATGCCAAGCGACCGATTCAGGAGCCTTGGGGGCTTCAGGAAGAAGCGATTGAGGACGTTGTTACTGGGCTTGCAAATCATGACCGGGGCCGCCTCATCATGGCATGCGGCACAGGCAAAACATTTACAGCGCTTCGCATCGCCGAGCAGATCGTCGAAGAAGGGCAGCGAATTCTCTTTGCTGCCCCGACTATCGCGTTGGTCTCTCAGGCACGGCGCGAATGGCTCCGGCAGACGACGCGTAAACTTGAATGCACTGTCGTGTGTTCCGATGCGACTGCTGGTGGACGCAATGAGAACGAGGACATCCGGATCTCCGAGCTTGAATGTCCGGTGACCACAGACCCCTCTGAGATCGCACGGTCTCTTACCGGCGACGGTGCGACCCGTGTCGTATTCTGCACATACCACTCACTTGGAAGAGTCACTGAGGCTCAGGCAGATCACAATGCGCCAGCGTTTGATCTGGCTATTGCCGATGAAGCACACCGTACGACCGGCGTACTTCTGGACGGGCGCGGTGCAAGAGGCAGCAGAAAAGTTGACTTCCAGGAGTTTCATGACGATGAAAGGCTGCATGCGCACAAGCGGCTTTATATGACAGCCACCCCACGGCTCTACACCGAACGCTCCAGGAGCAAGCTTGCCCAACAGGGGATTGATGTCGTCGACATGAGTGACTACGAAGTGTACGGGCCCGAACTCCACCGGCTTTCATTTGCCAAGGCAGTGGATCATAAAATGCTTTCCGACTACCGAGTAATTGTTCTAGGGGTGAGCGAGGGAAGTGTTACGCCGGGACTGCGACGACGCCTCGAAGAGCTCGACACCTCGACGAAACGTAAGCAGGCTCCGACCACCAACGACATGACGCGCGTACTTGGCGTCTCACTTGCCGTTAATGGTCTCACCGAAGGCAAGACCCTTGAGCAGCCGGACAAGCTGCAACGTACCATGGCGTTCGCCAACAGTATCTTGCGCTCAAAATGGTATGCGAAAGCACTTATGGAAAGTGAGGTCCTGAGAGCCACTACCCGAAGAATGCAAGCCGGACGGGCGATGAAGGTCATTGCTAAGCACCTCGATGCTTCAGCGAGCGCCCTACAGCGCAATCAGGAGCTAAGAGCTCTTGCACATGCTGACCGAGATGGAGAATGCCGGGTAGTCTGCAATGTCAAGTTGTTCACTGAGGGTGTGGATGTGCCGCAACTCGATGCCGTGGCTTTCCTCGATCCCCGTGACAGTCAGGTCGATGTTGTACAGGCCGTCGGACGGGTTATGCGAAAAGCGCCAGGTAAGCGCTTTGGCTACATTATCGTCCCTGTCGTGGTCGAGCCGGGCCGAGACGTTGCCGCTGCGCTGGAGCGTGGTGCTGAGGGTTACAGAACAGTTGGTCGGGTGCTGCGGGCACTGCAGGCCCATGATGGACGCCTTGCTGAAACGCCTGCCCGTTTCATCAGAGTTTACGAGCAGGCCATGGCGAATGCTCCGGGAGAATCGAGCAGTGGCGAGGTTCGTGCAACGGATGGCGAATCGATTCAGCACACACTTGAGCTGCAGGAAGCCGAGCAGGGAATTTATGCGCATGTCGCGGCAGCCTCAGGGCTCGGCAAGCCCGGTCAAATTGTTGCCGATGAAATTACCGATGCTGTTAAACGTGCGAGTACTGTGCTTCAAGAAGAAGAATTGGAAGAACCGTTGGCAGAGGCTCTCGATCTCATTCCAGAAGATGATGGCGGCGCAAAAGGGATCTGCACTGTCGCAGCGCTCATGCTCTGCAATGCCTGTCTTCTCCAACGCCGCCTGCGCGATGAACCGGAAATGAAAACCATCATGCGGCTTGATAAAGTTGCAGGCGCGAACCATCCAAGGGAGATTCTTGAGATTGCATGGGAGTCCATCCTTGAGAAGGACTACGCACCAGTATTTCGGCCTGCTCTCGCGGTGCTTGCGGCACTGCATGAGGGCAAGGCAATCAACGACGCGATCCGGATGGTTGCCGAGTGTGCCAACCGCGTCGCTGATTCTCTTAGTGACCTTGGCTATGATCATGCGGGGCCGCTCTATCATCGCATTCTTGGATCAGCAAAGAGTGACGGTGCATTCTATACTAACAACCTCTCGGCGATCATGCTGGCGCGACTTGCTTTAAACGAAAAATTTATCGACTGGTCCGACTATGAAGCAGTTTCAAACCTGAGAATCATCGACCCCGCTTGTGGAACCGGGACACTACTCATGGCGGTGCTCACAACCATTAAGGCCCACGTTACTGAATCGAAGGAGATGAGCACAGAGGAACGTGATGCCTTGCACAAGAGCCTCGTGGAAGATGTGCTCTGTGGGCTCGACATCAACCAGCACGGCATCCAACTTGCTGCCTGTAACATGACCCTCGGTGCGCCCACAGTTGATTACCAGCGTATGAATCTTGCCACCATGCCTCACGGACCGCAGAGTGATAAATCGTCGAAAGCCGGATCGTTGGAAATCCTGACTGCGGCAGAAGACGCTCTGGATCTACATGCAATGACAGCGTCTCAACGGTCGCTCGAAACCCTCGACGCTACTCAAGTCGACGAAAGCACGGAAATTCGGTACCCATTGCACGATCTGGATGCCGTGATCATGAATGCTCCATTTACGGACAATAGGAAGCGCAGTCGAAAATTTGGTGCCGAAGCGATCAAGGCAATGCAGCGACATGAACTCGACATCCGGGACAGACTTCAGCATCGTGATCAGACTGCAGGAAGCGTCATTACGACCAATAGCATTAGCACTTTTTTTACGCCGCTCGCTGACCAGCTCTTGAGTGCAGAGAAAGGGGTTTTAGCAAAGGTAATTCCGGTTACGGCTTGTATTGGTGCATCTGGTGTCTATGAACGCCGATTTATTGCTGAGCGCTTCCACGTCGAGCGCATCGTGACCACGCATGATCCGAAACGGATCAACTTCTCGGAGAACACCAGCATCCACGAATCCCTGCTTATTTGCCGGCGTTGGCCGGAAGGTGATCGTCCACCAACAGAGTTCTTGGCGCTACGACGAATGCCGGAAACTGCCGAACAGGCAATTGAGGTTGCCGATGCCATTGCTTCCGGCAAGCCAGGACCCTGGGGCAACGCACACCACTGGCCAGCAGATCGGGTGCGAGCAGGAGATTGGACGCCAGCGCAATGGTGTGATGGGGAACTAGCAGAGAGTGTGTGGTATTTGGAAGGACACAAAAGTCTAACACCAGCCAGCATGGTCTTGGCCCTAGGACCAACTGGGAGGGCTGCGCAGGACTCATGGAGACGGGCAGTTACAGAAAATGATCTAAGCCGAGTATTAATATTTGACAGCGTTTCTGCTGAGATCAGAAGAACAATGCTGGGTACACCGGAACAGCCAGTCGTTCCGGGAGGGAGACGGGCTCACCTACACGAGAATGTTCTAAACGGGAAGGGGAATCTGATGCTTGCTTCGCGCTATGACACGGTAAGTGGCCGATTGACCAGCCTATGGAGTGAAACACCAACGTTTGGCTTTGGATGGATTCCAACCAAGGCCAAGGTGCCTGATGAAATTTATGAACAAGCTGTTTGTGCTTGGTGGAACAGCACACCTGGACGGCTTTTATTACTCAATCGGCGTGCCAAGAAGCTCACTTATTCGAAATGGTCTGTCGAGCATTTGGCTTCTGTACCCTGTCCAAAACCCGGATCACAAGGGTGCGTGAAGTTAGCAGACGCATGGAAGCAAACTTGTGATAAGCCGCTACTTCGCCTCAGTGATGCCGAAGACTGTACTGTCCGGCACATCATTGACGCGGCTGCAGCTTTGGTACTCGGTGTCCCATTGAAACTTATGGCTGACTGGCGTTGGCGTTTGGCTGCGGAGCCAACAATCACTAATCTGCGGGCTGAAGATATAAGGGGTGAGTAAGAATCATGAGCAATACCATAAATGCCAAACTTCTGGCTATGAATCTCATCCGCTATATCGGAGATCAAGTTTCTGAAGCAGGGCAGCCAATTGACCAACTCTCTGGTGTGGCTGGCATGATCAGTGCTCCAAATGAGGAAATTTCTAACAATCTCGTCGAGGAACTGGAAGATATCGGGCTTCTCAGAATAGGGAAAACTATCTCAACTTTTGATGGCCGTATTTTTATGAATGTCAATCTCAGCCTTGAGGGATGGGAAAAATATGAGAAAGAGAAGCATGGCGACTTCGAAGGTAACTATGGCTTTATCGCCATGGAATTTGGCGACGTTTGCCTAGATAAATTATTTCGTGAAGTCATGAAGCCTGCCATACAAGAGCAACTAAACATTGATCTGGTTAACCTAGAAGACGTTGCACAGGCAGGAGTGATTGATGACATCATGCGTGCTGAGATCAGAGGTGCGATATTTGTCATTGCTGACCTGACTCATGACAATTATGGTGCCTATTGGGAGGCGGGCTATGCTGAAGGGCTAGGAAAGCCAGTAATCTACATTTGCGAGAAGGAGAAATTCGAGGAAAAGAGCACTCACTTCGATGTTAATCATTGTACGACCGTTCCGTGGTCTATGGATGACCCTGATGAGTTTTGTGATAAGTTGATTGCGGTACTCCGTCAGTCTATCCAGTTGTAGATCAATATACGTAAATATAAATCCAGAATTACTCCCACACTACAAAACGGTACAGCGAACTTATGGATTAGGTCTGCTGGTGTCCTAGCACAAAGAATTTCATCAACAAAAACCAAGGGTTGTCGTCCATTTAATTCTTTGAGCGTTGTGCCCACGGCTAGTATTTTGTCTCGTGGTGGATCTTGCTAGGTCTTCACCTCCCAAGCCTGCCTTACCAAACATAACCTTAGTCATCTACAAATTAAGCTTCTGCGCTCTCTTAAACTACTCTTCGGCATCCTCTTCTAACTCGCGAAGCTTTTCTTCCGTAACCCAATCAAATTCTCCTAATATTCTGTTGTGGTAGCGTTCATAAAATTCACCTAGTGCTTTTTCATATTGAACCATCGCTAGAACGGCGTCACTGTTCTGCGGCAAATCTTCATCATCCAGCAAATCCAAATATTTCCCCTCTGGCTCATCTTTCAGAAAAGTGTGAAGGTCCTGTAACACACGGTTTAAAATCTTTACCTTATTCTTATTTAATGTCTCGTCTGGCTTCTTCTTCGACAACTCTCTCATCTCAGACAACAGTCCACCAAAAATAGGTGACGTGGCCTTATAGGCACTTACGATCGTTAAAGTTGTTATGTGCTTATAGCCTCGCATCATAGATCTCACTGACCTGCATCATGTTAGTACATTGCTTGGCTTGCCATTAAGCACATACACATTCTTGAAGTTGTGAATCACAGTATTATCCGCTTTATATCGCTGTACTTCTTCTAGATACTGCGCAAGTACAAACACCACGTCACTATTTGACGGAGCATCGTCCTCTTCAAATTTCTTAAATCCCTCTACGGGAGTGTAGCGGCTCCCAAGTACATTGTTCGCTGCTTCGAGCGCTTGATTTATCCGTCCAAGCTTGAACTTGTTAACAGCATCATTTGGTGATTTCTTGGAAAGCAACGACATTTCACGATGTATTGCCGTTAGTTGACCAAGAGTTTTCTCCAGACACTCAATGTCTTTTCGGGTTTTCACTAGTCCTCCAGTTATGGGCAGTCTCGTCTGAACTCAACATATTTCTTCTTTAGAATATCTAAAGGTGCTCGTTGTTTGCTTTCGAACACTTCTACCATTTGCTTGACATCCATGTCAGTAATCGATATTACTGCTTTGCGCTGACCCGACCAAAGATCAATTACCCGCTGTCGCTCTGCTCGCTTTAGCTCCCGTCTCGTAACCAGTACCCCGAATCTTCCCAACTCGTCATGCAGGTAACGATTGATTTGGTCTACATGCGCTCGCTCTATGTTAGAAACATTTTTCATCTCCATTGTTATTTGTCTCGAGCCATAATCGTCCATAATTTCCTTCAGGAACTCATCAGTTCTGCTATTATAAAATATTAAATCTCGAATACTTACACCACTATCTGTACGCGCCTGCACTTGTGCAAAGTCTAGTTTCGGATAGAACAACGATGCAAACAGTTCAGCGATACATTTTTCGTACTTCTTGTCTGCCTTGTTAATCTTTCCTGTTGGTAACTTCAATAAGGTCTTCAGCTTGCGGCGAGCAGATATTATGGGAAGTTGGCTAAACAAAGGATCATTATGGCAATCATGTTGTTTTCGTTCCCTTTCTTTAATAAAGCTATCGACAACATCGTAGTTGTCACGGTTATAAGTTAACACCTTAACTCGGTTAAGTTTCTCTCCCTTATGAGCAATGTCATCCTGGGGGCAGGATTGTTGAAAATACGCATCATAGCTGATCCAGGGAACGTGCCTAAGCCATCGCTTTGGTGTAAACAGAATAGGAAATTTGTGTTCGGGATGTACTGGCAAGGTGGCTGTTACGTGCTCGAACATGTAGCTGGCATGATTGTAAACATCAGATAGCGAAACTTCCTGCATAGGCAGACCAATGTCGGTGCACTCTTGATACGTATAATCTATTAAGAAACTCTTCAAAAATGAACACGCAATATCGCTAATTCTGTCCTTACTTATTCCGGAGACAAGAAGTTGAATTTCTTCCAAGTGACGAAAGCTATTTTGCCTAAAATAGTCGATCTGTTCGAATAGAGCGATGATATCTTGAGCTAGCCTTAAGCTAATCTTCTTACCCAAACGGTTCATAGAACTTCCGAACCCTACCTCGTTACATTCTGACGCAGCTATAAGTTGCAAAATTGCAATATCCTTTTCCCCTACCTTCACAAGATGTCCTAAATGATTGAATGCAGAAAGTAGTGCCTGGTGAAGGGCTTTGTCTTGTAGTGAAGGCGATTTCCACATCAAGAACGGATCAACATACAGAGGAATATCTTCATTTAGAAAAGGAATCGCAAAATTCAGCTCGCTTTGTGGTATGTGAATACCATGGTAGTCGGTAAGTCTCGGTCTTATGAGCATTAGTCTTTCAGCCTACCTTTAGCGTATCGTGCCGTATGGGCGCTACTGAATTCCTTAGCCAAATGTTTTCCGAATATTGCTGCAGCCACATAGTTTTCACTACTCAAGTTAAACTAAACACACACATTGAATCAAAAAGACTTACATATAAGCATATGGAGTGTTTTCTAGTTTGAAATTTTCGATAAGTTGTCGAATTTATTGGCTCTCACGTTCCTTACCAAGATAAGAAATTTCCATGTTCCTATATAAAGAGTATTTTAAGGTTCTCTTTACAAACTTTTAATAATTCTTGAGACATGCGTAGGTTTCACTATTTATTGCCTAATATCTGGCATGCTGTAGTGTAGTTTAGTAAAAAGGGCATGCATACCATAAGTGGGACCTTATTATGGAATACGACTCGATAACAATTGACACTAATGTTTTTGACCGTAACGGACTGAATCTCGAGGGCGGGATGCTGGGGCAATTGTCGCAATTTAGAGATGGCCCCACTCGGTTCGTACTTTCTGAAATTGTTGTTCGAGAAGTCCGCAAGCATCTTGTTGATAAAGCAAAGGAAGCTACGAATAGCCTGGCTGGCGCAATTAAAGATGTGGTCAAGCAAAAAGTTGCTTCTGAAGTTACTGGTAAGCAGCTAAGTGAAATTTTGGAGTCTTTCCCGCAACAACAAGATATTGTCGGAACTCGCCTCAATTCATTTATTGAAACAACAGGGGCAAATGTTGTCTCTGCTGACTCTCTAGACATTAAAGACTTGATTAAATGCTACTTTTCCTCGCTCCCACCATTTGAGGAGACAGGTAAAAAGAAAAATGAATTCCCAGATGCAATAATTTTGTTGTCATTAGAAGAATGGGCCAAAACAAACCAACAAAAAATTCTAGCAATATCTCATGATAAAGGCTGGGCAAACTTCGCCTCTGATTCTGAGTGGATTGACGTCGAGGATGATTTTGCTGCTGCGCTGGAAAGAATTCAGACACGTGCTCATGATGCGTCTGAATTTATGATTCAATTTGTAGCTGATCTTGAACACGGTAACACGCCCGATATGATGGAAGAAATTGATTCTAACGTTGGGTATGTAGTCTCAGGTTTAATTATTGATGCTAATGCCAATTCCTCGTATTACTATGAGTTGGAAGATTCACCTGATTTGGAATATAACGGACTGCTACTCCGTAAATCTGAGGGCACACATGACGTGAAAGTAGTTCATGCTGAACAACAGAAAATAGTTTCAAAACTCGGATTATTGATACCCATAAAAGCTACTGCGAATTTTTTGTTTGAGGCCCATCTATCTGAAGGGGAGCATTTAGACTTGGGCAATGCCTACTACACAGCAGAAGCAGACCTTAATGCTGAAATACTTGTGACCTTAGAAGGGGATTTTGCGGGTGGTGATGGTAATTTTGAAATTACAGATATTGAGATGACCTATGTGGAAGACGCTGTTGACTTTGGCGAAATAAATCCAAATTTTGGTGATTGGCACTCTGACTAGATTAGCAGTACCCACCTTTGTCGGGATGTCGACAACTTTGTCTGTTACTGCTAGTAAAGCTCACAGACCCAGAAAGGAAAATACCGTTGAGTAAATTGTAGTTTCTCTTACTTTTCTAGCCCAACAGAATTTGTGTCTAAATTGCAAAGGGAAATTAAACGTTTGCAAGTATCCACTGAGAATGGACCCCGCCCAAGTCAGTCATTATCTACTTTCTTAGGTCAGCTTTCTTTTCAGCAAATCTCAGAATACAGCTCATGCGATGGATACAGCATTAATTTGTACATGGTGATAGGACACATAGTTGGAATTTCAGTACATTTTCAGTACACCTACATGTTTTCGCTACTTGGTTATAGCTAAGTTAAGCTGTTGGATCAACGTAATTTATACTAACTGTACTGAATATCACTTGCTTGCATCTAATCAATAGGTTACGAAACTTACTCGCTCTGAAAATCCTCGTGTCGGTGGTTCGATTCCGCCCCTGGCCACCATATACAACTCAATCGGTGTGAAATTTCTGGTTTCAATCGTGTTCCATGCGCTACACTTTTGCTATCTCCATGACGGGATGGCCCATGGCGACCAGTACTAACTCCCCCTCGGACACTTGTAAGGCGGTCACCCGCAAACAAAGCCGTGCAGGCCAAAAAATCCCTCCGGCACGAGACCCGCATCGTTATATCAACGACCTTGACCCGGACGCCATCAACCGTTTGATAGAGCGACTCGAGAGTCGTGGCAAGGAACGGGCGTTTACCCGCTTATTTGAAAAATATTTATCCAGACTCCATTTGTCTGAAAATGCAAGGGTACTCGAAATTGGCTCGGGGACAGGTGTCATCACGCGTCTGCTTGCCCGCAAGACGGATAAGAGTATTCATGTGACGGGCATAGATCACAGTTCAGCTTTGGTAGAGACTGCAAGTCAGCTCACACTGCAGGAGAAGTTTGAAGAAAGGATTACATACAACGTTGAGGATGCCCATGCACTTCAATCTGGGTCTGAATTTTTTGATGCAGTAATTGTGCATACAGTCATCAGTCATGTTGCTGAACCAGCAACTGTACTGAAGGAAGCCTATCGGGTATTAAAACCGAATGGAACCCTGGCTGTTTTTGATGGTGACTATGCTTCGCTCACTTATGCATTTGACGATGCTGAAGCAGGACGGAGGATGGATTGGGCACTGGCTCAGACAGTATTCAGTAATCCTGTAGTCATGCGGCACATGCCCCAGTTACTTGCGGGTGCTGGTTTTGAACTAACTGAAACCCTGGCCGACCTGGTTTCCGAAATTGGCCAGGGTAGTTATTTTCGTAGCATGGCCGAAACCTATGCCCCTTTGATCGTTGTCGCAGGACTTGCATCAAAGGCCGATACTGATAAATGGCTCAAAGCACAGCATGAAGCGATCGATCAACAACGATTTTTTGCCTCGTGTAATTACTACAGTTTCATTGCCCACCGACCGGGCTGAAAAGTGCATTGCTTGAAATCACCAAGATAACCCAGGGGGTTCGTTCGCGTGCACTGCTTGTTGATACAACATTATGAATATCCACATCCTGAATGATCTGCATATCGAATTTGAAGATTTCAAGCCGCCGGAAACCAGTGCTGACGTCGTGGTATTGGCCGGTGATATTGGAGTTGGGGTGCAAGGCTTGTACTGGGCACAACGGTTGTTCCCAGATAAACCAGTGATATACGTACTAGGTAACCACGAGTTCTACAATAACCATACAGGCTTGGTTGATGATCTTAAAGCCGAGGCGCGGGACAACATTCATGTTCTGAATGATGATCAGGTGATTATCGATGGGGTACGTTTTCTGGGCAGCACGCTGTGGACCGATTTTGCTCTGATGGGCGAGGGGAGCAAGTTCTTTGCCATCCAAGAAGCACAACGATGCATGACAGATTTTACAGTCATCCAGTGCGATAACCGATGCTTCACACCCCGAGATGCAATTGAGATGCACAGGGTCAGCCGAGACTGGCTGACTTCAATGCTGGTACAACCCTTCAACGGCAAAACGGTCGTGGTCACCCACCATGCACCTTCTTCGCGATCGATTGCACCACGTTATGCGGGTGGCCTGTTATCCTCCGCATTTGCCAGCAACCTGGAAAGCCTGATGATGGGTAACCACCGTGCAGACCTCTGGATCCACGGTCATGTCCATGATTCCTTTGATTACGAAATTTGTGCAACGCGTGTGGTTTGTAACCCTCGGGGGTATGCGCCCAGTGCCCTGAACCCTGATTTCGTTTCAGACAAGGTAGTTGTGCTCTGAGATGCAACTAAGCTGTGCAATCATGATGATCGGCAAACAAATCGCCGATGTGGATGCCATTTGACTTATGGGTGAATACCTACCAATTCACGGTCTGTGCCAATTGCAGTGCATCGCCGTGTTCACCAGCCAGTTATCTTCCAGATACTCGACTCTGTAATCACAGGTGCCGGAAACATCTAAGTACTTCCCGGTTCCTCCCAATAGCTTCCAGACACCAGAACCACCACCACCAGATTCAGTGTCACCTTTGTGCCTTCTTCCCCCCATGTGCAATTTGTCATTCGAGACATCAGTCATAGTGCAATGTGCCTCAAGGTTATAGCTATCTTCAGATTTCTTTGCATAGACCAGGCAATTCGAGAGGCTGTGATTACCTGCAACAAAGGGATCGCGGCTGCTTTCAAGAATCGTGTTGACTCCTTTGAGCGTACCAATTGTGACGGCTTTCCCGGGTCGCTCGAGCATACTGTAATCGCGTTTCCATATGGTGAGCATGCTGAAGCTTCCACTTTCATCAGCAAGGATGCTCTGGGCTGTACATAACAGGCCAATTGAAATCAGTAGCGTAGTGATATTTCTACCAAGGTGCATTTTACCCTCAATTTTTTGAACATTTTCGTGATAAAAATAATATATGCATGCTGCGGAGTCTGTCGCACAAATTCAATCCAGACATGGGCATCAGGTTCTCTTAAAGTCGTTGATCATCAGGACCTGAAAGCAGGTCTGTACAACTTCCCAGTCGTCAGGAATGCGATGTGGTCAGGCGTTACAGGTTTGATGCTGATCACAAAGACTCTGTGGGTCTACGCAAGGGCAGGGTCTTCAGTGGTTCCTGTAAAATGTCTGTAAAACAGCGCGCAAAATACACCGAGAACAACCCAGAAAACTGCATTGGTCATCAGTGTTGCCGTAATGTACGCCTGCCTCAGTTCATCAGGAGCTAAGCCCGTGTGCACTTCTGGTTGTGGAGCACCAAATAGATGGGGCAATGCCAGCAACCCAACTCCAAATAACTTCAGGTAACGTTTAGGCTGAAAGGCTATGATCCAAAAGCCTGCCGCAGTCACTACAACGGTCAATACCCACCATACCTGCCGCTGCTCAAGTCCAGCGGCCATATCTCCCGGAAGTTCCGGTGGAAGACCCAGTGCAGGTGCAATGTTGAATGCAGCAAAACCTGCAAGTCCCCAAAGTATCCCACCTTTCCAGGTTACTTTTCCTCGCAACGCATAGCATGCGGTCAAGAGCATGCCAAATCCTATGCCTATGAGCACGCTGTTAAGTACTGTCCAGAATGTCCTTTCAATTCCGTCTTCGGGAGCCCATTCTTCTGCCTCATGACCATGGGTAGCTTCATGCTCTTCAGCACCGGCGGTTTCATATGTCTCAGCCTCAAGGATCATGGGGACTACTGTAAATTGCTGTACGCCCCCAAGGACTAAACCAGCCAGTCCGCCTGCCAAAAGAGCCGTCAATAAAATCGAATTAAATGCCTTCATGCATGAGATTTGTCAATGGCATGGGAACGCAAGGCTGTGACGCAGATCATGAGCAGCATTGTGAACCACCTCTGGTCCTGCGAATCCAACGGCCGTGACAATCAATGTACCAATAAGAATTGCCGCTGTAACAGCCACAACCATTTCCAATGAAATGATCCCAGCATGAGCGGATGTTGACATGTATCGGGTATTTTGGCTTGTATCCATTTCATTCCTCCAAGTGTTGCGCACCAATCACATAAATAGTTATATTATAACATAACTATATTTAGGGCAACTGACACGACTGTGCTGGTAGTTGCCTGCAGCAATGTGCTGATGCGCTATATCCCGGGATTTCGGGTTTCCCACAGGTTGGGCGAATTCAAATTCGCCAGTATTCTTTTAGTTATCCAGCAACAGGTTTTAATCACCAGTCAAGGCACTAAGTCTAAAGTAACCTGAATATCCTGCCAACATACACATTGCAAAATATCATAGGGAATAGTTATTAATTTCGAGGATAACATAGTTATCGAAAATACTGCGCCATAGCCAGGGAGAGTCAAGATTCTCCCTGGAGCCTTACTCAAGGTAATGAATTTTCGTATTAATCTGACCATGAACCGTCATTTCAACGAACCGGTAGGCTGGTGGAAGCCGATCCGTGCGATAGATGTGAGTATTCGGTTTGAACTGGTGACAGGTCGACGGGGTAGATAAGAAACGTAGCTTTTCCAGTTGTTGATCTACAGCTTGATGTACGTGCCCGAAGATTACCAGCAGTTCATCAGGATAACTTCCGAGGACCTGGAAGAATTCATTTTTGTTTTGCAGCCCAATTTTGTCTAGCCACCTGCTGTTCACAGGTACCGGAGGGTGATGCAAAACAATCACATTGAACTGGTCTTTACAGGTTTGCAGATAAGCCTGTAGTTGTCCTAGACAACGCTGGGATATTTTCCCGTAGTGTTCATCAGCCACCCAGGTGCTGATCAGCACGAGCGAGAACTTGCCTAGTGGAATGACCCGAATCGCATCAATTGGACATTCAGGAGCAACATTTTGTAGAAGCTTCGGTGTGTCATGGTTGCCTGGGACACAATAAACGGGCACATCATAGTTACAAATTACAGAATCAAACTGGGAGTAGCTTTCTTTTGTTCCTGTCTGTGAAACATCACCTGTGAATAGCCAGAAGTCAACGTCCCGATAGTGGCTTGAGCAGTCGGCAAGGACTGTCTGCAAATTTTTTTTGGTATTGATTTGGTGGAAAGTCTCATTTGCCGTGTTGAGCAAATGGGTGTCAGTGATATGGATGAATCTCAACATATCCTGTCGGTGGCCGATTAATTCGTTGTCCATGGGCTAAGGGGAATGAAACAAATAAGTGCCGGGGTTTGTCGTGAGAAATTGAATTCATCACAATCTGCCAAAAACTGTCACGACAAACAGATCAGCACACGGTTTTAATACTTCTATGCTCGTCTTGTGTAGTTACCCGATTTGCTCGCAGCATCGTCGGATTCGAACCCTGCTTTTATATACCCGTAGTATAGTAGAAAATGCGCAGTTACCTATGAAACATGTTCGTTTCCAGCCTGGTGGACAAGAGATTACCTGCAGGGATGGAGAGACTGTTTTGTCAGCAGCGCTTCGAGAAGACCTTGTCTTTCCTTACAGCTGCCGTAAAGGAAACTGCGGCGTATGTCAGGCCCGTCTTATATCCGGCAACATTACCCCAAGTCCTGCATCGGATGAGGACATGGGTGCATATCCTGACACAGGTGAGGGGATACTGTTGTGTCAGGCTATCCCGCTTTCTGACCTTGTTATCAAGGCTCATGAACTCGAAGCGCTTGCAGGTATACGAGTGCGCACACTGTCATGCCGGGTCCAGAGTCTGGAGCCGCTCACTCACAATGTCACTGCATTGACGTTAGGCCTAACGAAAGGTCGAGGTCATCTGGAATTCTACGCGGGCCAGTATGTGGACCTCTTGCTGTGGGATAATCGTCGCCGCAGCTATTCAATTGCAAGCGCACCCCAAGAAGCTGATGTGATTGAAGTACATGTACACAGGATCCCGGGCGGGCGATTCAGCGAGCAGGAATTTGGCACGATGAAAGAACAGGACCTGTTAGCCATCATCGGTCCTCTGGGAACTTTTTTCCTGCGCGATGACCCACGTCCTACGATATTAATCGCTGCCGGCACGGGTTTTGCTCCCATTTCCGCTATGCTGGAAGATCTGCGCAAGCGGGGTATACAAAGGCGGATACAGTTCTACTGGGGGGTGGTTTCTCGAAGAGACCTGTACCGGCATGAGCAAATTTGCACGTGGGAACGGGAAATGGGCATCAAGTTTATACCCGTGTTGTCTGCACCTGATTCGGACTGGGACGGGCGGTGTGGCAAGGTGCATGAAGCCGTGCTGGCTGACCATTCGGACCTGTCAGATATGCAGGTATATGCCAGTGGGTTGCCGGAAATGATTGCAGCTGTTCGCAAATCATTTCCCCGGCATGGGTTACGCGCCGATGCACTGTACTGTGAGTCATTTGAATGCGCAGTGGATTAACCCTGACCCGGTCAACGGCTAAAGTCGTCTTCCCATGCTGCAGCGTAGTAAGCGTAGTATAAGAAGTCAGGCTGCTATAACCGTTCTATAATAAAAGCAATACCAATGAGTTCGTAATGATGAACAACGTAGCACAAAAGCTGGTGGATGGATTTGTTGACGTAATCACGTCTGGCAACAGGCCATTTCGCATTTTATTGTTTGGCGGCATATTCCTCGCGTTGCTGATCATGAATATCTTGGCAAGGTTTTTTGGAGTAAGCACAAAAATTGGCGGGGACATCGACTTGGCAAATTTTTCCCTGATTGTGATCTCGCTATTATTGGGCTTTGGAATCTCCTACTGCATCGTACACTTTGCGCATGCCAGCAAACAAAATCGCACCGGAAGATAACTGCATGAAATTGACCAGGAACCACAAAAGAAGTTCTTGGTAGATAGAAAGATCAGGTAGGTAAATCCTGCCAAATCAAGGCGTACCTTGATTGGTCAACTTTGCCTCGATTGCTGTGCAAAGTGATTTCGGCTCCATGGGCCTTCAGGGTCTGGTTAATCGCACTACGGAAAATCAATTGACGAAACTGGCTATATTCGACACGGTGGAAGGCCGTGCCATGACTCTGAAGGAAGGAGTACAATTCAGGTAACGTAAAACACCAGCATTCCTGTTCCAGTTCAAAGCCAGGCTCTCTTGCCAGCTTGGACAGCAAGTCCTGATCTTTTTGAGCGACCCGTTCAAAAAAAGAAAGCAGTTCCTCTTGCAGGTCAGGCATCAAGGCATACTACAGTCGATTGTCATACCGGCACGGTCCTACCCCTTTATCGCCCCACACCCATCATGCGGGTCGACATCACCCCCTCATGCGCCTCCTGCATTCCCTTTGCGACGACGCGTTTTCTTGCACCGGATCCGGGACACAGGGCTCGTCTGGAATCAGGTTGTGTTTGAATGCTGTACGACTACCATGAACTGTATTTCAGGAATTTACCATTCATCGTGATCACGACACGATCTCCTTTCGGGTTCTCTTCCTTATCGATATCCATGGAAAAATCGATGGCACTCATGATGCCATCGCCAAACTTCTCACCAATAATCTGTTTGATGGTGTATCCATAGACACCGACAATTTCGTAAAACCTGTAGATGACAGGGTCTTGCGGGACAATTTTATCCCAGGCCTTGTTAGGAAATTCCTGCAATGTGGCACACACATCCTCGTCGAGTTCAAGCACCTCGCATAAGCTTTTGGCTGCATCTTCAGGCATGCTGTTCAGCCCATAACTGGCAGAAGCCACCCAGACCTCACCCATACCCATCTTGCTGGCAATTGCTTCCCAGGTGAGTCCTTTTGCCTTTTTCGAGGCCATAATTTGATCGGTCATTTCTTCTTTGGTCATTTTATTTACTCCGTATACGCTACATAGTCATATTTCAGCAAAAAACGGGCCAACTCTTTGAACGAAGAGAGTTCATTGAAATTTTGTAATATCTGCGTCATTTAAGAAGACACAGTGACTGCATTATTGCACTGTAATGGTGCATTATTGCACTAAAATCTTGCGGCTAGCTGTTTAAAGGACTCGTGAATATGAAACTTGCAGACACGCGTTATTTCTCACCCAATCCGGATTTACTGCATGCTTTTCGTCTGAAGCATCGCTGAAGACCATTCCGATGCAAGCTCCAGGAAGGCGAGGCATGCGGGACTTTTGTACCCGCTTTTGTGCCAAATCATGCTGACCGTGTGATGAGGAAGTTCGGGTACCACTTCAATAGGATGGAGTCCCCTTTGTGTGTTGATGATGGTACTGGGCAGGACCGTGGCCAGTGAACCCAGTTCTACCATCTCAATGATCACCGTCAGTGAATTGGTTTCGATCACATTGCGTGGCTCAATACCGTAGTCGTGGCAATAGCGATCAATATGATGTCGAAGGGCAAAGTCGGTATTCAGCTGTACCAGGGACTCCTTGCCGAAGTCCTGGGCATTGAGATGTTTTTTCCGTTTGGCGCGGGGATGCGCATCGCCGACGGCAAGATAAAGGGCCTCCTCGAACAAGGTAAAAGTTTCCGTATTACTCGAGGCTTCCTCGGAATCGGAGGGCTTGCTGAATGCAATTCCAATATCGATACGGGCTTCAGATATTGCAGGCTCAATATCATCTTGGGGCATATCCAATGTACTCAGAGTGATGCCAGGATACAGATGGTGGTAGCGAGCTAACAAGGAGCATGTCAGGTAGTCGGTTATTGGTGTCCACCCCAGTCGCAGTGAGCCTCGGCTGAGATCCTGGACATCCTGAATCGCCCGGGTACCGATGTTCAATTCTCCCCATGCTCGGCGCGCATGCTGTAGAAAGATTTTTCCGGCATCGGTCAGTTGTACCGAACGACCGGACCGGTCCAGCAGGGGTGACTGCAGGTAATCTTCCAGTTGTTTGATTTGCTGGGATAACGTGGGCTGTGAAACATGCAAGGCCTCTGCCGCACGCGTATAGCTGCCATATTCTGCTATGGCAATCAGGTACTGGAGAGAACGTGGGAAGATGTCCCGTCGGTCCATAGTTAAACCCTATAAGTTTGATAAATATAAAGTCTTGGATTAATAACATAACTCCATTAGACTTGTCATTATCTCACATTAAGACCCTATAAAATTAGCATATAAGCGAATTCTAAAGTACACCGAATCACCCAACATGCAAGGCAACTTGTTTGACATCCGAATATGCGAAAAATAAGAGGAGTTCAAAGCTATGCCATCTGATACCAGACAGAAAGTAATGCGGCACATTGACATTGTCGGTCAATTGCAACCAGCTTTACATCAGCCGCAGCATGCCCCCCTTCCCACTGCTATTGATAATGCTCATTTCAGAGCCTACATGCGTACTTCACACGATGTAGGCGGAGAGCCCGATGTGTCAATTGAGTGGCATGAAAAAGAAGAAGAACAGTGGGAATTAAACACCTACGTGACGTGCGAGTGTTTGGCATGGCGCGGTGTATGGAATGCCGAGGAAAGAAGACGTCGGCAGAATGTCGACTTGGGTCAAACACAATACCTGGGTTTGCCTTATTACGGGCGTTGGCTGCTATCTGCTGCACGGATCATGGTGGATAAGCAGCATATTACTCTCACAGAATTAATGAATAAGATCGATGAGGTGAAAAAGCGACATGAGTAGAGGCCACCATGCTGAGAAAGCTACTGGCAAGGGCGATCCACAATGTTTTCGAGGTGAAGCCCCGCAGCCAAAATTTAAAGTCGGGGATCGCGTAAGGATCCGGGATTTGCCAGACATTTTCTATACCCGATGCCAAGTGTATACGCGGGGTGCCGAAGGGGTGGTCGCAGTTGTCACACATGAAAGTCCTGCTCCTGAGGATGAGGCCTGGGATAATGTGGATGCACCCGAGTGGTTCTACATTGTGCGCTTCAAGCAGAAGGAGCTTTGGTCGGAATATCCTGATGTTTACGCGAATGACACTTTGCAGACAGAATTTTCAGAACGTTGGCTAGAGCCTGTTTAAGCTTGGCTGACTGTATCGATAAAAAGAATTGAATAGAGAGGAACGAAATGGCAGAGAAACATAAGCCCGCACCTATGGTGGATGAAGTAAGTGACTTCGAGGTTCTGGAAGTTGCCGTCCGAGAGTTGGCTATTGAAAAGGGTCTTTTCAGCGCTGAAGATCATCGGCGTTTTGCAGAATTTGCACATAGCATAGGTCCTTTACCTGCAGCGCGACTCGTTGCGAAGTCCTGGCTGGACCCTGAGTTTAAAAAGCTGGCTCTGGAAGACGGGTTTACCGCTAGCAAGGAAGTTGGAATCGACTGGCTGAATCCTACAGGATTTGGAACACCCAGTGATTATTGCGACCTGCGTGTCCTTGAAAACACGCCGTCGGTGCATAATGTGGTCGTGTGCACATTATGTTCATGCTACCCCAGACCGATCCTGGGCCATTCTCCTGAATGGTACAGGACTCCAAATTATCGTCGCAGACTGGTTCGCTGGCCGCGTCAGGTGTTGTCAGAGTTCGGCTTGCAAATTCCAGCTGATGTTGAAGTCAGGGTTGAGGACTCGAATCAGAAATGCCGTTTCATGGTCATGCCTATGCGGCCTGAGGGCACTGAGGACTGGAGTGAGGATCAGCTGACTGAAATTGTGACACGTGATTGCATGCTGGGTGTTGCATTACCACACCCGGATCGCAAGGCGGATGACAAGCGGCCCGTACATAAGGCAGCCAACCCGGTTCACGGGCACTGATGCAGCGTGATGGACGACGCTACAGAAAAAAATACCCCAGGAGCTGATCCGGCGAAAACAATGCCGGAATTTTCTTCTGTGTCTTTGCTGGAGAAGATTCGCACGCAGGGAAAAGCCTGGAAGGACCTGGCAAATCAATACGGCGTAGACAACCCGGATCCTCCATGGAAGATAAATTTGGATTCAACCTGTGAGGCACTTTCTGCTGAGCAGTGTGCGCTTCCGGTACTGGAGCGCAGAAATGAAGAGGATACGCTCTCCGAGAGCATGTACAAAGACGTTCCTTATCCGGAACGACAACTGCTCGCCCTGGCTCATTCCATGATTCAGCGCGGCTTGATAGATGAAGATGAACTTGCGCTTCGCATGAAGTATGTCAGCAAGCGACTAAACAGCGTCTGACGGGGTAATCACAGGTAACAGGGCATCAGATAGAGAGCATGACTGAAAATCAACGATAACAAGGGCAACATACTCTATGGCAAATATATTTATGAAGTCTTCATGGGGGAGTGATGATCCCACACGGGCAGCTATGGTGTTTGGGCATGCAAATGCCTTGGCAAGTGCCGGACATGAGGTACGGATATTCCTACTCGGGGAAGCAGTCTGCCTAGCCCGGCCGGTAGTGCGGGAAAATATGATTCCTGTGGGGTGGCCGTCTGTTGCGACACAATGGGATGAGGCAATTGGGAATGGGGTCAGGATTGAATGCTGTGGTGCATGCTCCAGAGCCAGAGGAGTAAGTGAAGACGACATGGCAAAAGCCGGTGCACAGCCCGGCAATCCTGATACCTTTGTGGAAAGCGTGGAATGGTCCGATAAGATCATTGCCGAATGAACATGAGACAGGATCGAACAAGTTTGGCTTGGTTCTTGCTTGGGGCACTATGCAGGGAATGCACTTAGAGAGATGAAGCAGTTCGTAATATTAGGTATAGACCGACACAGAGGTAGGAAGCATATATGGAAAAACGCAATGGCGTACACATTAATATCAAGGATCTTACCCACCGCTATACCGCTAAGAGCCCCATTACCTTTGAGAAAGTCAACATTGAGGCCGACCCGGGAGAGGCACTGGTCATCATTGGAAGGTCCGGTTGCGGCAAGTCAACCCTTTTGCATATTTTGGCAGGCTTGCTGGAAAAATCGAGCGGGATTGTCCGTCTCGACGAGAAAGATGTTACGGAGCCTTCATCCCATTGGATAATGATGTTTCAGGCACCTCATCTTTTCCCGTGGATGACGGTGGAACAGAATGTAGGTACTGGCTTGCGGTTTGCCCATTGGCCAGAAAAGAAAATGAAAAAACGCATTGCCGAGGTAATTAATCTGGTGGGTCTTGACGAGTACGCAAAAAACAATACGCAAGATCTGTCGGGTGGTCAGCAGCAGCGTGTTGCGCTCGCACGCTCCCTGGTAATGGAGCCTGACCTGCTCCTGCTTGACGAGCCTTTTTCTGCACTAGATGCTTTTACTCGCGCGACGCTGCAAAAAGATGTCAGGGCTATTTCGAAGCAACTGGAGTTCAACTTGGTAATGGTGACTCACGATATAGATGAAGCGGTGATCATGGCTGATCGCGCTCTGGTTATGGCAGGTTCGCCTGGCAAAATTGTCCATGACTTCAAGGTGGATCTTGATGATCCGCGTGAAAGACAGGATCCAAAGGTACAGGCGATGCGTGCAAGCTTGATGGAAATTTTCCATCATGCTGCAGGCGTTTCTGCGGACGATTCCAACATGGAAGGAGATGATGCTAACCAATCGGACATAGAGTTGGCTGGTAACTAAAAGAATGTCTGAAAGTGCACTTCAGACCCTATTAACTACGAGAGTAACGATTTGAGGAATTCCGACATGAAGAAAATTTACGAGAAACATGGCGATGGGGTACAGATTGATGATCCCAAACTCGCCATAGAATATGACCCGCTGTTTAAGGGGGTGTTGGGTACCGGCATCAACCGGCGCGAATTGCTGCAGGTAGGAGGACTTGCTGCATTGGGTGGCGGGGCAGGGGCCTTGCCCATGCCAAGCTTTGCCAAGAAAAAATGGGACCCGGTAATCAAGATCGGCTACATCCCCATCACGGATGCGGCAGCTCTGCTGATTGCGCATGATCAGGGCTATTTCAAGGACGAAGGCATTGATTCTGTGAAGCCAACACTGATCCGTGGTTGGTCGCCCTTGGTAGAAGCCTTTGCAGCTCATCGCTTCAACCTGACCCATATGCTGATCCCGATTCCAGTGTGGATGCGTTATAACAACAAGTATCCGATCAAGATCACTGCTTGGGACCACACCAACGGTTCGGCGGTACTGGTAGGTAAGAAGAGCGGTATCAATGAACCCAAGGACTTTGGCGGTAAACAGTTTGCTGTGCCGTACTGGTACTCGATCCACAACATTGTTTCGCAAAGAATCATGAAAGCGGCTGGTATCAAGCCAGTGATCAGACCACAGTCTGCGAAGCTGGCAGATGATGAGTGCAACTTCCTGGTGTTGGCACCGCCGTCCATGCCGCCTGCACTGGCTGCAGGAACGATTGATGGCTACTGTGTGGCTGAGCCGTTTAACGCCCTGGGCGAGCTTAAAGCGGGTGGAAAGGTACTACGCTTTACAGGTGATGCATGGAAAGGACACCCTTGCTGCGTTGTGGTCATGCATGAAGAGGATGCTATGGACCCCGATCGTGCTGCATGGGCGCAGGGAGTACATAATGCGGTAGTCAGAGCCCAGATTCATCTGGCTGAAAACAGGGAAGCCATGTCGGAACTGCTCTCGCGTGACGGTAAAGGCTATTTGCCTGTCCCGAAAGAGGTTGTGAAGCGAGCAATGATGTTTTATGACCCTGCGTACTACAAAAATCCTCAGGCAATCAAGCATCCTGAATGGGATCAGAACCGTATTGATTTTCAGGCATGGCCATACCGGTCAGCGACAGAACTCGTCGTTAGCGATCTGAAAGAAACGGTAGTTACGGGGGATGCGCGGTTCCTGGACACGCTTACGCCTCAGCATGTAGCCGATGACCTTGTCAATTATGACTACGTGAAGAACGCATTGGAGTCACATCCCAAGTGGAGAAACGATGCAAGCGTACCGCAAGAAGGTGATCCGTATATCCGTTCGGAGGTGTTTGTACTTTGAGTAACGGAAAAGTAGATGTAGCTGATGTAGATGCAGGCGCAAGTACGGCTGCATCTCCAAAAGCTAGGTCAAATACTTCGACTGCAAAGTCGATGGGTAAGAGCCTGTTCAATTGGGTAGCTGGCTTGGGGATCCTGTTTGTATTTTGGTGGTTTGGAGGCTATCTCATTGAGATCAATCCTGACACCACGAACTTCAAGGACTTTGGGCCAATTCCAACGTTCAAGGCATTCCCGGAGCTTTTTGCAATCGGCAAGATACAGGCAGCAGTCACAACAAGTGGTTATCGCTTGGGTGCCGGTCTGCTTATAGCCATTGTCGCGGGTGTACCCATTGGGATTATGTTGGGTCGTAGTACGGTCTTCCGTGAACTCAGTAATTCGCCGTTTCAGTTGATCCGTATGATTAGCCCGCTTTCATGGGAGCCAATCGCGGTCATCGTATTTGCCACCTGGAATGGAGCAATCGTATTTCTGATTGCTGTAGCCGCCATCTGGCCAGTCGTGTTTGCTACGGCAGCAGGCTTGGCCAAGGTGGACCCGGCCTGGTTCAAGGTTGCCCGCAACCTAGGGGCAAAGCCATGGCATATGGTGACGGAAATTATCCTGCCCGCAATTTTGTTTGATATCCTGACCGGTGTTCGACTGGCATTGGGTGTCGGATGGATTGTACTGGTGCCGGCAGAATTTCTTGGAGTCACTTCAGGGCTTGGCTACTCCATAGCAGATGCCAGGGAAACACTCTCCTATGACCATCTGACTGCGATGGTGCTAACTATTGGTGTAATGGGCTACATACTTGACAGCTCCCTTGCGATGCTGATCAAACGCTACAGTTGGCACCATGCAAGGTGAGCGAATACTGGATGAATCAATATTAATTAGTGCTTTAAACTAAATCGAGGACAAGAGATAACTATGCAAAATCAGATAGCAACCAGTTCAAAACTGCGTGATGTAACGATATCAAAGGCTACGTGGCGGCCACTACAGATTGCCGCCGCCTTTTTGTTGGGGGCCGTAATCTTGTATGGTGTGGGATTTGCAAATTCAGCTGCAGTGCACAATGCAGCCCATGATGTGCGCCACACCCAAGTATTCCCTTGCCACTAGGTATTTGGGAAACATTACAGGAAACTACTGAGAATTCCTCTCGATGGCTAGGCTGATGGTCAGGATGACCATTGGCCTAGCCTGTATTTTCGGCTGGCTTGAAATTTTGAATTCAGGCTATCCTCTCAGGTGCTATAACTTGCCTTACCTGTAGCATACCTGTCTACACGGCTAAAATTGATCCTTCTCTGGAGTATTGCTGGCTCAATTAGGTAGAGATCATCCCGTCTAGAGGATGGTTTTGACAGTCCCCAATATTTTGCTGAGATAGCTCGTGATTGTAGAACACGCTACAACTTGTGCCGTTTCTATTTTCATTACATAACTGGTGCTTATTTCGGTCAGGCTTTTGAGCCTAAGCTTGGGCAAACTGGATGATGTCGGGCAGCTGAAAGATCGTTACCCTCGTAGGACTTCGGCGATCTGTGTAGCTTGGCCATAAATACATGGGACTATCTGACTCAAGCGTATGCAATTTGGAGGGTCGCCACTTCTTCCTTGCGCTATCTTGCAACCGCACCCAGCAGATTATTCCAGCAAAGAGAAACACCCTGTATCCGTGGGCTCGGTGATATCCACCAAGGCATCAGCTGCCATCACTTGCGATATGACTTGAGGCAGTAACAAATTTCGAGAAGATAGCTGTGCCTTCTGCTTGGAACAGCATTGTAATTGCAGAGTACTTGGCAAGACGAGCCATTAACAATGGTCCAAGTACTGGTTGAATCAGGATGATTTACTGAAACCTACCAACCGTACTACTTCATTGTATGTATCCCTGACTTGTGCAGAGTGGCAAATAGGCTATGGCTAAAACGGGTCAATCATGAACGGCGCAGTGGTTTGCTCGAGTTGAACTGGATTCGTCGAGAAGAGATGTAGTAGTTGGTAGTTGTGCCAAAAAAAGAGGGGTGCAATCTGCACCCATCGGGTTTTTATATGACTTGCCTTTTAGGGCAAAGAGCTCGGTTATTTGAAGCGGTACTGGAGCAATGTCCAGAACTTCTTGGTATCCGAAGAGAATCCGTCCTCACTTTCGAAGTCTGAATATTTTATTGCAAACAGGAATTTACCCTTGAAGGGCTTGCGCCACAGAATGCCCCATTCATCTCCATAATCAGAAATGCGATTGCTTCCTGACATATATGATCTGTCTGTACTGTAGTCGTGATAATTAATGACGAGCTTGTTTTTGCCAATTTTGTGACCCATAAGCCCCAAAACTGTCAGGGTCACGCTGGTGTCTTCAATGCCACCAAGAGGGGTTGCTGAACCACCAGGGGCAGCA
>JAPOQE010000064.1 GCA_026710875.1 Gammaproteobacteria bacterium
AAAGGACGACCGGCCGGTGGCTAAGGGTAGGGGGTCAGAGCGGAACGAGGACAATGGCGCGGAGACTGGGATGCAGTATGGGCCCGCCACCCGATAACGCGTAGGCGGTCGAGCCGGTCGGGGTTGAAACGATGTAGCCATCGGCACGCAGCGTATCCACGTGCTGGCCGTCAATACGCGTTTCGATCTCGATCATGCGCACCATTTGCATCGCATGCACGACGACATCGTTGACTGCGTTTGCCACCCGATGGGTTTCACCCTCCCGGATCAGGGTGGTCTGCAGCACAAAGCGCCGCTCCTCAATGAAGTGACCGGCCAAGATTTGGTCCAGTTCCTTCTCGATGTTGTTCGGACTGATTTCGGCGAGGAAACCCAGGCGCCCGAGGTTGACGCCCAGCAGTGGAATTCCCTTCTCGATCATGCTGTGAGCCGCATACAGCAGTGTACCGTCCCCGCCCACCACAATGACCAGATTGCTGCTTTGCGCAATCTCTTCCGTGCTGCTCGCACCGACCGAATACTGGTCAATCAATGTGGCCGTCACATCGTCTACGGATATATGCAAGGACCTTTCAGACAGGTAACGGTACAGGGCCCGTACAGTATCGGAAATCAGGGGATCATCCGGTTTGGAGATAATCCCTATGTTGGTGAACGTACTCATTCGTTTGCGCTGTGCCTGAATCAACTAGAAGCTATCACGGATTCTGCAACTGCACTAGTCAAACATCTTCTTGACAATTTCCGTAGAGTGCTGCAATTATGTTTCAGGCACTTTTAGACATGGAATTGCCGATCCCTAGCTTAGAATGCCTTGGACCATGGCCGCAATCGAAGAGCAAAACTATTCATTAAGCGAGCGGACCCAGCTACTGCTTAAAGTACTGGTTGAGAGCTATATCTCGGAAGGACAGCCACTGGGTTCACGCACCCTGGCACGCAGGTCTGCGCTGGAGATCAGTCCGGCGACGGTGCGCAATGTCATGGCGGACCTGGAAGATTTCGGTTTTGTCGAGTCACCGCATACCTCGGCCGGGCGCATTCCGACCACGAAAGGCTACCGCCTGTTCGTCGATACGATGCTCAAGGTCCAGCCGATTACCATGGATGTCGTCTCGCAGATGAAGGAAAACCTGGATCCTTCCCAGAATGTGAACAGTCTGGTCGAAAGTGCTTCGACCCTGCTTTCCGGACTGACCGGAATGGCGGGACTGGTCACCCTTCCCAAGATCGAGCGCGCTGAGTTTCGCCACATTGAATTCCTGCCGCTTTCGGACCACCGCGTGTTGGTAATTCTGGTGATGAACCAGCGGGAAGTTCAGAACCGGATTCTGCATACCGACCGGGATTACACCGAAGCCGAATTGCAGCAGGCTGCCAATTACATCAATGAACTGTGTGCCGGACAGGATCTAGGTGCGGCCCGGGAAAAGATACTGCACGAGCTGGATCGCCTGCGTGAGCATATGAACAACCTCATGCTCTCTGCCGTTGAGATGGGAGAGCAGGTATTCTCCGGGTCCGATCGATCGGATTATGTGGTCGTCGGGCAAACCAACCTCATGGAATTTGACGACCTGTCGGACATTGAGAAACTCAGAAGCCTGTTCGAGGCCTTTAGCCAGAAACGCGAGTTCCTGCGTTTGCTTGACCGCTGTATCTGTGCCGATGGGGTACAGATCTTCATTGGCCAGGAGTCCGGCTATTCCGTGCTGGATGATTGCAGCGTCATCAGTTCACCGTACATGGTCGACGATGAAGTGATGGGCGTGCTGGCCGTCGTCGGACCAACACGCATGTCATACGAACGGGTGATCCCGATTGTCGATCTGACCGCAAGGTTGCTCGGCGAAGCCTTGAATATTCATAATTAGCCCATATATGCTGTTCCAGGATGAGCTGTTTACATGGCCTGCTGACCTATGACAGATACTGTACAAAAGCCTGACACGGCCACGACACCGGCGGATGCAAAGACGCAGGAAAACGATGCTTCAAACGGCACGGATACCGAGGCTGCGAGCCGTGAGGATTCGCTGCACAAGGAACTGGAAGAGAGCAACAGGAAGGTGGGCGAATTCGATGACCGGATCCTGCGCATGCAGGCAGAGATGGAAAACCTGCGAAAACGCGCTGAGCGCGATGTCTCGAATGCACACAAGTATGCGATCGAGAAATTTGCCAGTGAACTTCTGCAGGTGAAGGACAGCCTGGAACTAGGCCTTGATGCGGGAGAAGTGGAGGCTGCAAAGCTGCAGGAAGGCACTGCATTGACCCTGAAAGTGCTGGTCAATGCACTGCAGAAGTTTGCCATTGAGGAAGTGGACCCGATCGGTGAAGCCTTCGATCCGAATCTCCACCAGGCCATGACCACGGAGGAGAGCCCTGACCATGAGCCAAATACGGTCATCCGCGTAATGCAAAAGGGGTATACTTTGCACAACAGACTGCTGCGGCCAGCCATGGTGATTGTTTCCCGGGCCCCGGAAGAAGCCAAGGGCTGACCGGTCCGGCCTAGTTCATAAAAATATCACGAGGGCGTCCGGGGATGCCTTGAATCCCTGGAAATCGGCCCAATATTCATAAAAACACGAGATTCAACTGGAGCGCCTGGCGACTTCTGGACTTTTTTGGAGATAAACGATGGGTAAGATTATCGGTATTGACCTGGGTACCACCAATTCATGCGTGGCCGTCATGGAAGGCACGACGCCCAAGGTGATTGAAAACAGCGAGGGCGACCGGACCACGCCCTCCGTCGTCGCGTTCACGCAAGACAACGAGGCCCTTGTAGGGCAGTCGGCCAAACGCCAGTCGGTCACCAACCCCGCGAATACCCTGTATGCGATCAAGCGACTGATCGGGCGGCGCTTCAGTGAAGATGCCGTGCAAAAGGACATCAAGCTGGTGCCCTACAAGATTATCCAGGCCGATAATGGTGATGCCTGGGTGGAGGCCAAGGGCAGCAAGATGGCACCGCCTGAGATTTCCGCACGCATCCTCATGAAAATGAAAAAGACAGCAGAGGAATACCTCGGTGAAGAGGTCAGCGAGGCCGTCATTACCGTACCCGCTTACTTCAATGATTCGCAGCGCCAGGCCACCAAGGATGCCGGCAAGATCGCAGGCCTGGATGTGAAACGAATCATCAACGAACCCACGGCAGCTGCCCTGGCCTACGGCATGGACAAAAAACGCGGCGACAGCAAGATCGCAGTGTATGACCTGGGCGGGGGTACGTTCGACATTTCCATCATTGAAATTGCAGAAATCGACGGCGAACATCAATTTGAAGTCCTGTCCACCAACGGAGACACGTTCCTTGGCGGTGAGGATTTCGACATGCGCCTGATCGAATACCTGGCGGAAGAGTTCAAAAAGGACCAGGGATTTGACCTGCACAATGATCCGCTTGCCCTGCAGCGCCTGAAAGAAGCGGCTGAGAAGGCGAAGATCGAATTGTCATCCGGTCAGCAAACGGAAGTGAACCTGCCGTACATCACGGCAGACCAGTCCGGGCCCAAGCACCTGAACATCAAGGTCACGCGCGCCAAGCTCGAAGCGCTAGTCGAGGAACTGGTGCAGCGTACCATCGCACCCTGCAGGCAGGCCCTGCAGGACGCCAACCTTTCGGCATCGGACATCAACGATGTCATCCTGGTCGGTGGGCAGACCCGCATGCCGAAGGTGCAGCAGGTGGTACAGGACTTTTTTGGCCGGGAGCCGCGCAAGGATGTCAACCCGGATGAGGCTGTGGCCGTGGGCGCTGCCATTCAGGCCGGGGTACTGGGCGGGGATGTCAAGGATGTATTGCTGCTTGACGTCACGCCGTTGTCTCTCGGAATAGAAACCCTGGGTGGGGTGATGACTCGCTTGATCGACAAAAATACCACGATCCCGACCAATGCCCAGCAGGTGTTTTCGACGGCAGAGAATAACCAGACGGCGGTTACCGTGCATGTGTTGCAGGGAGAGCGTGAACAGGCCACGGCGAACAAGTCATTGGGGCGCTTTGACTTGACCGACATTCCCCCGGCACCGCGGGGTATGCCGCAAATCGAAGTGACCTTTGACATTGATGCCAACGGTATCCTGAACGTGTCTGCCAAGGACAAGGCCACCGGCAAGGAACAGTCGATTGTCATCAAGGCCTCCAGCGGGCTATCTGATGATGAAATTGATCAGATGGTCAAGGATGCTGAAGCGCATGCTGAAGAGGATAAGAAATTCGCCGAGCTTGTGAACGTGAGAAACCAAGCCGACCAGATGATCCATGCTACAGAAAAATCACTTGAGGAAATGGGTGACAAGGTCGAGCAGGAAGAGCGCCTGCAGATCGAGAACGCCATCAAGGACCTGAAGGATGTGCTGGACAAGGATGACAAGGACATCATCGAAACCAAGACGCAGGCCCTGGCCCAGGCCTCGGGCAAGTTGGCTGAGCGCATGTATGCCCAGGCAAGTGCCGATACACCGCCCGAAGGTACAGGTGATGCGCCGGGTAAGCCTGGTGAGGAGGATGTTGTCGATGCCGAGTTTGAAGAAGTGGATGACAACAAGAAGTCCTGAGAGCCGTATCTTTGGTGCGGGATATTCAGGCACAGCCCGCTTGTCCTCGTATTGATCAGACGCACGCCGTTTTTTGATACAGTTTCAGGGCCGGGAATGGTCCTCGTGGTCCAGGTCCGTGAAGGCGTACCTGGACCTTGTTTTATGGGTGAATCATGAGTAAGCGTGACTATTACGAAGTTCTTGGAGTGGATCGCTCAACCGGGGTTGACGGCTTGAAAAAGGCGTATCGTCGGCAGGCTATGAAGTACCACCCGGACCGCAATCCCGGGGACGTGGAGGCAGAAAGAAAGTTCAAGGAAGCCAAGGAGGCATACGAGATTCTGGGCGATGCGCAGAAACGCCAGGCGTACGACCAGTACGGTCATGCCGGAGTCCAGGGGGGTGCGACAGGCAGTACTGCCGATTTCAGTGATATTTTTGGAGATATCTTCGGCGATATCTTTGGCAGCGGGCGCGGCTCCTCACAACGGGTATACCGGGGCTCTGATCTTCAGCATGACCTTGAGATCAGCCTGGAAGAAGCCGTCTTCGGAACCGAAATGACGCTGGAAATCCCCAGACAGGCGACCTGTGAGAAATGTGAGGGTTCTGGTGCCGCACCGGGCACCTCCGCTGAAACGTGCAGCACTTGCGGCGGTGCGGGTCAGGTACGCATGCAGCAGGGCTTTTTTTCGATCCAGCAGACGTGTCCACGTTGTCGCGGGCAGGGCACGACGATCCGGGTGCCCTGTGATTACTGCCGGGGTACAGGCCGCAGGCGGGCAACCAAAAAGCTGTCCGTGAAGGTCCCTGCAGGTGTGGACAGCGGGGATCGAATTCGCCTGTCTGGCGAAGGGGAAGTCGGAGCCAACAATGGCCCTCCCGGGGATCTCTATGTACAGATCTACGTTCGTGACCACGATATATTTTCAAGAGATAACAGTGACTTAAGATGCGAAGTCCCCGTAAGCTTTAGTATGGCTGCATTGGGTGGCGAGGTGGAGGTTCCCACCCTGAAGGGCAAGGTCAAGCTCAAGGTTCCGCCCGAAACACAAACGGGGCGGCTGTTTCGCCTGCGTGGCAAAGGCGTCAGGCCGGTACGGGGAACGGCGCAGGGAGACCTACTGTGCACGATTGTTGTCGAGACACCGGTGAACCTCAGCAAGCATCAAAAGGAGTTACTCGAGGAATTTTCCGAAAATGTGGAAAAAGGCGGGGGTCGGCACAGCCCACGTTCGCATTCCTGGACCGATGACATGAAAAACTTCTTCGACGATCTCAAGTTCTGGTCACATTGACCGCCGCTGCGGCGGGTATTAACCCTTCCTGAATTGCACCTGTGCAGGTAGGCGCACAAGAGTGCCTGTCTTGATCGGTATGAAATGTATAATCGTGCAAGTGAAACTCGCGTGAGGACAGGGGAATGTTTGTGCTTGGGATCAATGGTGCCGGTGGGCGGATGGGCAAGACGCTGGTGCAGGCCTGCGTAGAAGATAAGCAGATGCAGTTGGGCGCCGCATTCGAGGCACCTTCAGCCGGTGTGCTCGGCAGGGATGCTGGCGAAGTGTCCGGCATGGGTAAAACGGGCATCATCATCCACCAGGACCTTGAGGCGCATCACCCGGAGTTTGAAACCCTGATCGATTTCACAATCCCCGCCTGTACGATGCGTTCGCTTGATGTCTGTCGGGAGCACGGTAAGTCCATGGTCATCGGCACGACCGGTCTGGATGATCGGCAAAAAGAAAGGCTGCTTGAAGCCAGCCAGAACATTTCCATCGTGTTCGCACCGAACATGAGCGTCGGTGTGAACCTGTGCCTGAAGCTTTTGCAGGTCACCGCCGATACACTGGGGGAGGACTACGACATCGAGATTGTCGAGGCGCATCACCGCCACAAGGTCGATGCGCCGTCGGGCACGGCCCTGCGTATGGGTGAGGTGGTGGCTGAGCGTCTGGGGTGGAAACTTGCGGACTGTGCCGTGTTTGGCCGACAGGGCCACACGGGGGAGCGCGACGGGAAAACCATTGGCTTTGAGACGATCAGGGCTGGTGACATTGTTGGTGAGCATACGGTCATGTTCTGCGGCGCTGGCGAGCGGGTTGAGGTGACCCATCGCGCATCAAGCCGAATGAACTTCGCCAAGGGCGCCTTGCGTGCAGCTGCCTGGGTCGCCGACCAGGGTCCTGGGCTATTCGACATGCAGGATGTGCTGGGAATCTAGCGCACCCTGGCGCAACCGTGCGAGTAGTCCGGAAGTTTCCATGAAGCGGACGAATTCATGGGGTGAAGGAGTCCGTTACAGGCGACAAACCTTTTTAATGGGAGGTACTGTTCCATGGCACTGAATTACGCATTATTCGTATTGTCTGGCATCGTGGTCGGGGTAGGCGCTTCTTTTACGGGTCTGGGAGGCGGTTTCTTGATGGTGCCGCTGCTGATCACCCTCGGATACACCGCGCAAAAGGCCGTCGGCACCTCGTTCCTGGCGATCCTGATTATCTCGCTGTCCGCGCTGATTGCGCACGGCCGGCTCGCCAACGTGGATTACCGGGTAGCCATCGCCCTGGGTCTTGGCGGACTGCTTGGGGCGCAGATCGGCCCCTACCTGCTAGAGCATGTGCCCACTGCAAACTTCAAGAAGATCTTCGCGGTCATCCTGCTGGGTCTTGCAGCCTACCTGGCGTTTCAGAAATGAAGCTACCCGAATAAAGCGACCAGAACTGCAGACAAGGCGGGTCCAGACGAATCATTGAATGTAAATACAGACTGAATAAAGGAAAACCATGAACAAGCACGTTGTCATCCTGTTGTCGTTGTTTCTCTGCGCCTGCGGGGGTGGAGGCAGCATGAATTCCCAGCCCCAGACCGCCTTTCCACAAGCAACGGAACAGGATATTTCCGGTTTTACCGAGGTCTCCACGCGCGTCATCCACCTTACCCAGCAGGCCGGCGGTGCCCCGGTGTTCGGAGAGGGTGGTGCCCAGGGCAGCGTGATGAGTTCCTACACCAGTGGCCTTGCGGAGGTCAGCAGCTTCAACACATCGTTCGACGGCGAGCGGTTCGTGCTCGAACTCAACCGTCAGGATAACTCCTCGTCCATCGTGGATACCGAGACTGCATCCTACGCAGTCGGCGTCAACCTCACCCCGGAGCAGAACCTGCTATCCAACCGTGATGCGGTACAGGGCCATGCCCTGTCCACCACAGGCTCTGCACAGACCGTGATCGGCACATTCATCGAGTGGGAGGACAATGACTTCACCAACTACCTGGCGGGTGGCTACTGGATCCACGCAGACCCCGCGACTTCCGGGGTGGAGTTCGGGGCCTTTGTAGACGGTCCGGAATACGACCAGGTGATCACCGTGCCGGCATCCGGCAGAGCCACCTACACCGGCCGTTCTGCTGGTTTTTTCATGGGTACATACGGCGTGGGAACGCCGTATCCCGAGGGCACGATAGAAGCGGGAGAGTTCCAGGGCGTATTCACGATGTTCGCAGACTTTGATACCGGCATGGTCTCGGGGCAGGTTCGGGATGTGGACTTCACGTACAAGTCCTTACTCTTCCCTGGAGCCCAGGCCCAGGAGGACAGGGTTACGACCCGTACAGGTTACAGTTTGGACATGGCAGCGACCCCGTTCAACAGCGCAGGCCAGTTCTTCGGCAATGACATCACACTCAGCCACGAATTTATCTCCTTCGTTGAGGCTGGCGGATCATGGGCAGGGCGCTTTTCGGAAGTGGACGATGCCAATGGCTTCCCCAGGGCGGTCGCTGGTGTACACCGTGGTTTCGGGCGCACTGCACGTGGAAGTACAGCGCTTTTCGTGGGTGCGCACTACGGGGCCACGGAGCAGTACGAATAGGGGATTGGCGACTGCGCACCTGGGCAACGCGCGGCGTGCGTCCATCGTGCCCTGTACCCGTGCAGGATACCTCTCTCCACGAAGGAGATGGGTATCGGGCAATTGTCTTGCGGGTTCGTGCATGTGAATTCCCGAAATTTCCGGTTCCGAATTTTGCCCGAGTCCAGTACAATCGGGCCGGTCACCCAAAGCACTGAAATTTTCCTGACGGGACGGCCTGCACGCACGTCCCGTTTTTATGTGTACCCGGAGGAAATTGTTTGAGTTTGCAGCCCGCCTTGCTCGCCCTGGAAGACGGGAGTCTTTTTTGGGGGAAGTCAGTCGGCGCTGCGGGGCTTTCGACAGGGGAGGTGGTATTCAACACTTCCATCACCGGGTACCAGGAAATTCTTACCGACCCCTCCTATGCACGGCAAATCATCACCCTGACGTACCCGCATATCGGTAATGTCGGCACGAACCCCGAGGACGAGGAGTCCGGAGAAATTTGTGCCAGCGGTCTGGTGATACGTGACCTTCCGGAGCAGGCCAGCAGCTGGCGCTCACGCACGGGCCTGTCCGAGTATCTCGTACACAACAACATTACGGGGATTGCAGATATTGATACTCGCAGGTTGACCCGGGTGTTGCGTGAAAAAGGCGCGCAGAACGGCGCGATCGCAGCCGGTGAGATCGATGCCGACAGGACTCTGGAGGCTGCGCGGAGCTTCCCCGGTCTCAAAGGCATGGACCTGGCGCGTGAGGTCACCGCAAAAGCACCTTACCCGTGGAATGAAGGGTGTTGGCGCCCCCCCGGGAGTGAGCAGCCGCGTGCTGCTGTTGAGAAGTTCTTTGTGATTGCGTACGACTTCGGGGTAAAGCGAAACATCCTTCGCATTCTTCATGAGCACGGCTGTTCCATTGAGGTGGTTCCCGCCACCATGACCGGTAATGAAGTGCTCAGGCGCGCGCCGGACGGTGTATTCCTGTCCAACGGTCCCGGAGACCCCGAACCCTGTGATTACGCAATACGTGCGATACAGGACATTCTCCACCAGGGGGTTCCCATTTTTGGAATTTGTCTGGGTCACCAGCTGCTGGGACTGGCATGCGGCGCGAAGACGGTCAAGATGAAGTTTGGTCATCATGGCGCCAACCATCCCGTGCAGGATCTGCAGACAGGGTCGGTGATGATCAGTAGCCAGAATCACGGGTTTGCCGTCGACGAAGAGACCTTGCCGGACTGCCTGCAGGCCACGCACCGCTCGCTGTTTGATCAGTCACTGCAAGGCATACGCCACAAGGAAAAGCCGGCCTACAGTTTCCAGGGCCACCCGGAAGCGAGCCCGGGTCCCCAGGACGTGCTTCCCGTGTTCGAACCATTCATGACCATGATGAAAAGCTACAAAGCTGCCCGGTGAATCCATGCCCAAACGAACGGACATACAAAGCGTACTGATCATTGGGGCTGGCCCGATCATCATCGGCCAGGCCTGCGAATTCGACTATTCCGGGGTGCAGGCCTGCAAGGCGCTCAAGGAAGAGGGGTATCGAGTCATCCTGGTCAATTCGAACCCGGCCACAATCATGACCGACCCGGAGATGGCGGATGCCATCTATATCGAGCCGATTTTGTGGCAGACCGTAGCCGCCATTATCGAAAAAGAACACCCGGATGCGCTGTTGCCTACGATGGGCGGTCAGACTGCACTGAACTGTGCCCTGGACCTGAAACGCGAAGGTATCCTGGAGAAATTCTCGGTAGCCATGATCGGCGCTGATACCCAGGCGATTGACATGGCGGAGGATCGTGAACTGTTTCGAAAGGCCATGGACGAAATCGGCTTGCAGTCGGCGCGCTCCTATCTGGCACACACCCTGGAAGAGGCCCTGCAACACCAGCCAGCCCTCGGTTTCCCGACGATTATCCGTCCATCCTTCACGCTGGGAGGCAGCGGTGGGGGCATCGCCCGCAACGAGCAGGAATTCAGGTCCATCGTCGAGCATGGCCTGGACCTGTCTCCTACCTCAGAGGTGTTGCTCGAAGAGTCCCTGCTTGGCTGGAAGGAATTCGAGATGGAAGTGGTGCGCGATCAAAACGACAACTGCATCATCGTATGTTCTATCGAGAACCTGGACCCCATGGGGGTGCATACCGGGGACTCCATCACGGTCGCACCCGCGCAAACGCTGACCGACAAGGAGTACCAGGTCATGCGTAATGCCTCCATCGCGGTGTTGCGCAAGATCGGCGTTGATACCGGTGGCTCCAATGTCCAGTTTGCTGTACATCCAGAGAACGGGCGCCTGGTGATCATCGAGATGAATCCGAGGGTTTCACGCTCCTCGGCCCTGGCTTCCAAGGCGACCGGTTTTCCAATCGCCAAGGTAGCGGCCAAGCTGGCTGTCGGCTACACCCTGGACGAGTTGCGAAACGAGATCACGGGAGGAGAGACACCGGTATCCTTTGAGCCCACGATCGACTATGTAGTTACAAAAATTCCCCGCTTCACCTTTGAGAAATTTCCGCATACCCAGCCAAAACTCACTACGCAGATGAAGTCAGTCGGTGAGGTCATGGCTATCGGGCGGACTTTCCAGGAATCCTTCCAGAAAGCCTTGCGTGGACTGGAAACCGGTACGGATGGACTGAATCAGATGCAGGCGTACGCCGACAGCGAGGCTCGCACGTCGCTTGAGGTGGAATTGCGTGAACCCGGGCCAAATCGTGTCTGGTTTATCGCGGACGCCTTTCGTCTGGGCTACAGCGTCGATCAGGTTGGCAATCTGACCGGAGTCGATCCCTGGTTTCTTGCCCAGATCAAACAATTGGTGGACATGGAGGCCGGCCTTTGCAGGAAAGGGCTGAATGACCTGGACCGGGAGGCCTTGCGCACGCTTAAACGCAAGGGATTTTCAGACCAGCGGCTGGCAGGATTGCTGCACTGTACGCAAGCACAGGTGCACGAAGCAAGGCACATCCTGGATATCCATCCGGTATACAAGCGCGTGGATACCTGCGCTGCGGAATTTGCCACGAGCACGGCATATATGTACTCCAGTTACGATGAGGAGTGTGAAGCCTCTCCCACGGACCGCAGGAAGGTCATTGTGCTCGGTGGAGGACCCAACCGAATTGGGCAGGGGATCGAATTTGATTACTGCTGCGTACATGCCGCCATGGCGCTGCGCGAGGATGGTTACGAGACCATCATGGTGAACTGCAACCCGGAAACCGTATCGACGGATTACGATACGTCCGACCGGTTGTATTTTGAGCCGCTGACACTGGAAGATGTGCTTGAAATCGTGCGCCTGGAGAAGCCGCACGGAGTCATCGTCCAGTTCGGAGGACAGACACCCCTGAAGCTGGCACGTGCCCTGGAGGCCGAGGGTGTCAACATCATCGGTACAACGCCCGACAGCATAGACCTGGCAGAGGACCGTGAGCGCTTTGTGCAGCTGATCCATCAACTGGAGTTGCTGCAGCCTCCGAATGCGACCGTGACGAGCGTGGACGCGGCCATTGATGTTGCCGATGAGATCGGCTACCCGCTGGTCGTGCGTCCTTCCTACGTGCTCGGAGGACGAGCCATGGAAATTGTGCACCAGCCAGAGGAACTCAGGCGTTACATGCGCGAGGCCGTACGGGTGTCCAATGATGCCCCTGTGCTGATCGATCATTTTCTTGCCGATGCCGTGGAAGTCGATCTGGACGCCATTTGCGACGGCAAGGACGTGCTGATCGGCGGAATCATGCAGCACATCGAACAGGCGGGCATACATTCCGGGGACAGTGCCTGCTCGCTGCCGCCCTATAATCTGAGTGAAGAAGTGCAGGACGAGATGCGTGCCCAGGCACGCCAGTTGGCACTGGCCCTGAATGTAGTCGGGCTCATGAATATACAGTTTGCAGTGCGTGATGAAAAAGTGTACCTGATTGAAGTCAATCCACGTGCATCGCGCACGGTCCCGTTTGTCTCCAAGGCGATCGGTATGCCGCTGGCCAAGATTGCGGCGCGCTGCATGGTGGGCCAGAGTCTGAAACAGCAGGGTACACTGCAGGGAGGCATCCCGGCCTATTCCTCGGTCAAGGAGGCCGTCTTCCCATTTATCAAGTTTGGCGGGGTCGACCCGATACTTGGACCTGAAATGAAATCCACGGGTGAGGTGATGGGGATTGGTGAAACGTTCGCAGAAGCGTTCGGAAAATCACAGCTCGCAGCGGGCACCCTGCTGCCGGATGGAGGCTGCGCATTACTCAGTGTGCGTGATGAGGACAAGGAACAGACCATCAGAATCGCAAAAGACTTGCTGGCTCTGGGATTCAGCCTGGTGGCCACGCGGGGTACGGCCCGCTGTCTCAATGAAAGCGGCCTGCAGTGCCAGGCCGTCAACAAGGTTCGACAGGGTCACCCGCACATCGTGGACATGATCATTGCCGGCCAGATCGATCTGATCGTAAACACTACCGAAGACAGACAGGCAATCGCGGACTCTTTCACCATTCGCAGGGAAGCACTGCAGCACAAGGTGTGCTACACCACGACGATGGAGGGCGCGTGGGCCCTGAAGGAAGCTATCCAAAGCCGCGGGCAGTATAATGTGTATTGCCTGCAGGATTTGCATGCGGGTAGACTGCGGCAAAGCAGTACATTCAGGGTGTAGCCCACTCAATTTTTGGCATCTCGGGGTATTGGTATGGACAGAGTTCCTCTCACAGTGCGTGGTGCTGAACTGTTGCGCAAGGAATTACAGGAACTTAAATCAGTAAAGCGGCCTCAAATCATTGAGGCGATTGCCACTGCGCGTGCGCACGGCGATCTCAGGGAAAATGCGGAGTACCATGCAGCCCGCGAGCAGCAGGCTTTCGTCGAGGGACGGATCAAGGATATTGAAAGCAAGCTTTCCAGTGCCCAGATCATCGATGTCAGCATGCTTCAAGGCAGTGGGCGCGTAACATTCGGGGCCACCGTCGTGCTTGTGGAAGAGGCCACCGGGGAAGAATCCACCTACACCATCGTGGGCGAGGACGAGGCCGATATCAAACAACGCATGGTGTCCATATCATCGCCGATTGCCCGCGCCATGATTGGCCGGGAAGAAGGGGAAGTGATTACCGTCGAGGCACCGGCAGGACGCAAGGACTATGAGGTGGTCGAGGTGCGTTACGGAGATGCTGAATAGGCGGGTTTCGTGCTCCAGTGCCTTTTGCAGTATTGGCCTTGATTTATGTGTAAAAGGCCCAAATATAGTAGTATGCAGACAAGGATGCGGTACTTATCACGGGTACATATGGGAGGGGTTGGCTGTGCGCCGACCGGCCTATGGATGGACAGTCGTTCGACGCTGTGGATAAGAGTCGCCCAATGCATACAGGCAAACAAGGGGGCTAATTCTATAAGCTATTGATTTCTATATAATGTGGTTCAGTACGTTTATACATTTCAGTGTATAGATTGGCTCAATCGCGGTATAGTTAGACACTAAATGGATTTAAATCCCGACTACGAGGTAGCTCTTGAACGATATGGTTAAAAATTTATTGCTTTGGGCGGTGATTGCAGTTGTCTTGATGACTGTTTTCAACAATTTTGCACCTCGTCCAGAGTCTCCTACTGAACTTGCGTACTCTGAGTTCATTGACCAAGTGTATTCCAACAATGTTCGATCAGTACTGATCAGTCCGGATGGACGCCGGATTGAAGGCACCTACGAAAATGGTGAATCCTTTGAGACATTCAGCCCCGGGGACCCGGGTCTGGTCAAGGACTTACTGGATCATGATGTAGGAATCGAGGCGGGGGAAACCAAGCCACGCTCATTGCTCCTTGACATCCTGATCAGCTGGTTCCCCATGCTGCTGCTGATCGGTGTGTGGATATTTTTCATGCGACAGATGCAGGGCGGTGGTACAGGACGCGGTGCCATGTCCTTCGGTAAAAGCAAGGCGCGCCTGATGGGCGAGGACCAGATCAAGGTGACCTTCAACGATGTGGCGGGCGTGGAAGAGGCCAAGGACGAAGTTTCGGAACTGGTTGAGTTCCTGCGAGACCCTGCCAAGTTTCAGAAGCTGGGCGGCAAGATTCCCCGTGGTGTACTGATGATCGGTCAGCCGGGTACGGGTAAAACACTATTGGCCAAGGCGATCGCCGGTGAGGCCAAGGTACCGTTCTTCACTATCTCTGGCTCTGACTTTGTAGAGATGTTTGTCGGTGTCGGAGCTTCGCGTGTGCGCGACATGTTCAACCAAGCCAAGAAACATTCACCTTGCATTATCTTTATTGACGAAATCGATGCGGTTGGGCGCCATCGTGGTGCAGGGCTCGGGGGAGGCCATGACGAGCGTGAGCAGACACTGAATCAACTGCTGGTGGAAATGGATGGCTTTGATGGCAACGCAGGCGTGATCGTGATCGCTGCCACCAACCGTCCGGACGTGCTTGATCCGGCACTGCTGCGCCCGGGGCGTTTTGATCGCCAGGTGACAGTGCCCCTGCCGGATATACGCGGCCGTGAACTCATCCTGAAGGTGCACATGCGCAAGGTGCCTTTAGGAAAGGATGTCCGTGCAGATTTCATCGCCCGTGGTACCCCCGGATTTTCAGGGGCGGATCTGGCCAATCTGGTCAACGAGGCGGCGTTGTTTGCCGCCCGTGGCGATAAACGTACCGTGGATATGGAAGAGTTTGAGCGCGCCAAGGATAAAATTCTGATGGGTGCCGAGCGCAAATCGATGGTGATGAGTGACGAGGAAAAGGAATTGACTGCCTATCACGAATCCGGTCATGCGATTGTGGGCCGTCTGGTTCCCGATCATGACCCGGTCTACAAGGTCACGATCATCCCAAGGGGACGAGCACTGGGAGTCACCATGTTCTTGCCGGAAGAGGATCGTTACAGTCACAGTCGCCAGCGTTTGGAAAGCCAGATTTCAAGTCTGTTTGGCGGGCGTGTTGCCGAAGAGCTTATATTTGGCGATGAGGCCGTGACTACCGGAGCATCCAATGACATCGAGCGTGCTACAGAAATTGCACGTGCGATGGTAACCAAATGGGGACTTTCGGAAAAAATGGGTCCGCTGTCCTACGGTGACGAGGATGGTGAGGTATTCCTGGGGCACTCCGTGACCCAGCATAAAACCGTGTCCGACGATACAGCGAATTCAATTGACCAGGAAGTGCGCCGCATCATTGATGTCAACTATGAGCGAACAGTAAAGTTGATCAAGGAGAATATGGACAAGCTCCATGCCATGGCGAAAGCCCTGGTCAAGTATGAAACACTGGATACCAAGCAGATTGATGACATCATGGCAGGGGTCAAGCCGCGCCCACCACAGGACTGGGAAGACGTGGATGATGAGCCGAATTCGGGAATGACCGCCAAGTCCCCGAAAGACGATCACTCCAAGGACTCCGAACCGATTGGCGGTCCAGCCAGCGAACACTGACCGTTGACTGCATTACCTGGATCGCCAGTAAGGGGTATTCAGGGCAGAATCGCCAGGCAGGTAAAACACATAAATTTATAAACGAGGGTGTCCAGGCCCTTTTGACACGCTGCTTCGAGCACGATTCGGTAATACCCATGGGGCGAAAGTTTTTTGGTACTGACGGAATACGCGGCCGGGTCGGCGACGGCGTGATGACGCCTGATTTTGTACTGAAACTTGGCTGGGCAGCAGGTTCCGTACTGTGCACGGATGACAGGAGCCTGGTGCTCATCGGCAAAGATACCCGCATCTCAGGCTACATGTTCGAGTCCGGGCTGGAGGCGGGCCTGTCCGCCGCCGGGGCCAACAGCCGTTTGCTTGGACCCATGCCGACTCCGCGCGTTGCTTATCTAACCCGTCCACTGCGGGCTGCCGCCGGCATCGTAATCAGTCCATCCCATAACTGCTATCACGACAATGGCGTGAAGTTTTTTTCTGCGGAAGGCAGAAAACTGTCCGATGATGCTGAGATCGAGATCGAGGACCGCATGGAACAATCCCTTGCGGTGGTCAGTGCGGACAAGCTGGGTAAGGCGGAGCGGGTCACTGATGCGGCAGGCCGCTACATCGAGTTTTGCAAGAGCACCGTAGCTACCCGCATTCGTCTGAACGGACTGAAAATCGTCGTCGATTGTGCCCATGGCGCAACGTACCATATTGCGCCGAGCGTATTTACAGAGCTGGGTGCAGAAGTGGTCAGTACGGCATCCCAGCCGAACGGCTTCAATATCAATGAGAACTGTGGAGCCGCTGACCCCGAGGTGTTGGGGGCTGCAGTGCTGGAGCATCAGGCCGATCTCGGAATTGCAGTCGACGGAGACGGGGACCGCCTGATCATGGCGGATCATACCGGGGCCACCGTTGACGGAGATGAACTTCTGTTTCTGATTGCGCAGGCAAGAAAATCCGATAATACCCTGCAGGGTGGTGTTGTAGGTACCCAGATGAGCAATCTTGGGCTGGAACATGCCTTGCGTGATGCCGGAATCCAGTTCAAGCGGGCTTCGGTAGGTGACCGTCATGTAGTGGAGATGCTGCAGGAACACTCATGGATTCTTGGCGGTGAGCCGTCCGGGCATATTATCAGTCTGGACCGGATGACGACGTGTGATGCCATTATCTCGGCTCTGCAGGTACTGCAGATACTGATGACGTCGGAGAAGAGCCTTCATGAAGCCAAATCTGGCATGTACAAGTATCCGCAGACGCTGATCAATATCCCTGTGCAATCCAAGTTCGATATCGATAATGCCGCAGAGATCCAGCAGGTTGTGCGCGATGTCGAGCTGGACCTCGGAGATTCAGGACGCGTGCTGTTGCGCCCATCCGGTACTGAGCCCCTGGTGCGGGTTATGGTCGAGGGAGTGGATGCGATGAAAGTGGAGAAACTAGCGCAGCAAATTGCAGATCGAGTCTCCTCTTCCTGCTAGCCTTTCTATTCCAGTGACGAATGTACCTCTGCATGCAGCTCAGAGTTTGCTTAATCGCGACGTGGTGGGTAAGCTGCGTGCTTTTGATTTTTAACGGGCAGGATACTTGATGCGCCAGCCTCTGGTTGCCGGTAACTGGAAATTGAATGGCTCGCTGGAGTCGGTCTCGGCGCTCGTTTCCGGGATACGCGCACAGATGAGCATCGTCAGGGATACGGAAGTTGCCGTATGCCCGCCTTTTATTTACCTGCAGCATGTCAGGCAGCTGCTGAAGGGCTCGGAAATTTCACTGGGCGCGCAGGACTGTTCGGATCAAGCCGAGGGGGCCTATACGGGGGAAGTCTCGGCATCCATGATCCGTGAGTTTGGGTGTACTTATGTAATTGTCGGACACTCTGAAAGACGGCATATTTACGGCGAGAGTGACGCATTCGTGGCTGCAAAGTTCGCGCAGGTCAGGGACAATAACCTGATTCCAATCCTGTGCGTTGGCGAGACCCTGGAAGAGCGCGAACAGGAACAAACGGAAGCCGTGATTGCACGCCAGCTCGATGCCGTTCTGAAACACTCAGGAATCGGAGCCTTCGGGAATGCAATTATCGCCTATGAGCCCGTATGGGCCATCGGCACGGGAAAGACGGCAACACCTGGGCAGGCCCAGCAGGTGCATGCGTTCGTTCGCAGTCGGCTTAAAGAGCAGGATGAAAGAGTTTCAGGTCTGATCCGTATCCTGTATGGCGGTAGCATGAAGCCTGAGAATGCCGGTGCACTGATGCAAGAAGAGGATATAGACGGTGGCCTGATCGGGGGCGCATCCCTCAAGGCAGAGGATTTTATAGCGATTACCACAGCGTAATCACTGTTGTTTAAGATGAGCGAAAAGGCGGGTAGATAGGCAAATGATGTTATATAGCATACTGGTTGCAATCGATGTGCTGCTTGCAGTTGGCATCATTGGCCTGGTACTGATCCAGCATGGCAAAGGGGCTGATGTTGGTGCTGCATTCGGCAGTGGTGCCTCGGGAACCGTATTTGGAGCGCGTGGCTCGGCCACTTTCCTGACGCGGGCGACGGCCCTCCTTGCGACCCTGTTCTTTGCAAACAGCCTGCTGCTTGCTTACCTGGCAACCCACCAACCCGAGGCCGAGAGCGTGATCGACCAGTCGTTACCTGCACTTGAAGAGGTGGTCGAAATGCCTGCGGATGAAATCCAGCCAGAGCCAAAAGCCCAGCAAGCTCCTGCTACAGCCTCCGATTTACCGGATGTGCCGTAAGTAAGATTATTGCTGTGAAGCTGGACACACACTGGATTCTAGCGACTGCTCACCACATCCTGTAGTCAGCCGTCAAGCCTGAGTCAAAAGTTCACCTGACACCTCTTTGCAGTAGCACCTGCGACTACCCTCCTGCGATTCAACACGGGGCTATTTGTCGGGAAAAGAGTCCACAGAAATTACACTGTTAAATCCTGCAGCAGGGACAGGGTATGGAAAACAGATTATCTGGGTTTATAGATGCATCAGGGAACAGGATTCAGATCGTGGCCTGTTGCGTTAAAATACCCACGCACGGGCCGATGTGGCGGAATTGGTAGACGCGCTAGCTTGAGGGGCTAGTGAGGGAGACCTCGTGCCGGTTCGAGTCCGGCCATCGGCACCATTTGAATCGCCTGATATGGCTGAAGACGGTTTTCTGGTTTCTTCAGTCACTTCCCATCGAGCAGACGGGCTTTTCCCTGGCATCTGTGCCCTACAGCCGATGGTCTTGGTGTTGTCGAGCTATTCTCTGTCGATGATGGTTACTGCGGCCATGGCTAATTCCACTGTCAAGTTCTGGAGTGTACTGCGGTATCTCATGTTGTGGTAAACCAGAACTCGAGCCTTTCCATGTATCCGGCATTAAACAACTTCAAGATTGCTCATAAGGTAGTATATTAGGGGTAGATTTGAAGAAATTGTGGCGATGGCCCTGAAGGGATTACCAGCAATTTTTGTTATCTCAGAG
>JAPOQE010000065.1 GCA_026710875.1 Gammaproteobacteria bacterium
AGGACTGTCTGGATGTCTTAGCCGACAAGCAGGCTATCCCTGACGAATCCGTTGATCTGATCTACTTGGACCCGCCTTTCAATTCCAAAAGCAAGTACAACCTGCCCTTCAAGGGGAAGTTGAGAAAGGATGCCAAGCCAGTTGAGGCATTCAATGACACGTGGAGTTGGAATGAGTTTGAGACGGAAGAACTGAACAGACTTAAAATGAATGCTAACACTAAGCCTATTGCAGATGTAATTGAGTTTGCACGGATGGCTAATAATGAATACAAGCCAAGCAAGAAAATTAGTGATGGAGCATATCTTCTGAATATGTCTTTACGACTATTAGAGATGAAAAAAGCATTGAAACGGACTGGTAGCATCTATCTACATTGTGATCCTACTATGAGCCACTATCTCAAGCTGGTCATGGACATAATCTTTGGAAAAAAATGCTTCAGAAATGAAATTGTCTGGGGTTATACAGGGCCAGGAACTAAAAAGGCACATCAATTCAATCGCAAGCACGACATTATCTTTTGGTATTCAAAATCCAGCAAAAGTAAAGAATGGTGCTTCAATTCAGAAGCTATACGCATAGAGCATGACGAAAAGACTAGGGATAATTTCAAAGAAGACCTTATCGGATCTGGGTTTATTCGTACTCCTACCGCTTTATCAGAAGATGGCAAAATACCAGAAACGTGGTGGGTGCAAAAAAAGGGAAACGGCTTGGCAATAGCTGCAAGACAGAAATACCAATATTTAGGCTATCCTACTCAAAAACCTTTAGCACTTTTAGAACGGATCATCAAAGCAAGTTCTAATGAAGGTGATCTGATACTTGATCCATTTTGCGGTTGTGGAACAGCGATTCATGCGGCAGAGAAACTTAAAAGGCGATGGATAGGAATTGATATATCTACTTTCTCAGCTGGCTTGATGCGAGAGAGGATTATATCCAATTTCAAAAATATCAGTGCCAAGGATATTCGTGTGGTAGGGGTGCCACTGGATGTTGTTGGGGCGAAACAGCTTGCCAAGAAAGACCCGTTTGAGTTTGAAAAATGGGTATGTGGAGTCATAGGTGCACATGGGATGTTCCATGAGCCTGGGACAAGGGGTTCGGATGGAGGAGTGGACGGGGTAATTAACTTTGGGCTGTATAAAGGCATGGAGGAAAAGGTAGAGCCATCCTTTGCACTTGTACAAGTGAAGGGTGGTAAAGTCACTCCAGATTCAGTCAGGGCACTAACTCATTCTGTGCAACACTTTCAGGCTAAAGCAGGCATTATGGTGTGTTTTGAAGACTATATGGGTACAGTTGAAAACAACCGTTTGAAAGGCACATTTGGGGATTTGACCGGTAAGTATCCAGTCATTCAGGGCTTCAGTATAGAGTGCCTGTTAAAAGATGAGAGACCAAACTTGCCCCCATTATTAGTGCGTGGTGACGCTAAGATGGTGGCATAATAACAATCTAAGACTTCAAGAGTGCGGTGAAACAGATCGCCAGCTACACGCCCGATGCTCCACCAAAGAAGCCTGAAAAGGCACCTTCTGCCAAGCAGCTACGGCAAGGCTGGAAGCTGGTGAAGAGTTGACCCCAACCGCCGATTTGGGGCACAAAGTATATAATTCCCATTTCTTAATAATCAAGAAGTAATGGAGATTATTGGCTCCCCGGGACGGGCTCGAACCGCCGACCTAGTGATTAACAGTCACCCGCTCTACCAACTGAGCTACCGGGGAATAGAAGACGGAAGATGGTAACGACCCACTATACGCAGGTCAACGCCAGATCGTAATCCTGCTGCTGGCATTGCCTATTGATGCCAATTGCGAGTCAGGCATCCCTGCTTAAACGTGTTCAAAGTTCCTTGAGACGAGCCGCTGCTCCTTTCAAAACATCCAGGCTGGTTGCAAAGGAGATGCGCATGTACCCGGGCGAGCCAAACGCTGTGCCTGGTACCACAGCGACGCCTGTCTGATTCAGCAGATATTCCACAAAACCGACGTCATCCGAAATATTTTCGGTTTTCTCGATCAGTCCTTCAATGTTTGGAAAGCAATAAAATGTGCCATCACCCTGCAAACAGCGAATCCCATCGATTTCATTCAGGGCCTCAACGATGAAGTCATGACGCTTTTCAAATTCATCACGCATGTCCGCAACAAATCCCTGGTCCCCTGTCAACGCGGTTTCTGCTGCAGCTTGCGAGATAGAACTCGGGCTGGACGTGCTCTGCGACTGGATCTTGGTCATGGACTTGATGAGCGCCTCGGGTCCTGCTGCATAGCCGATGCGCCAGCCGGTCATTGAATAGGCCTTGGAGACCCCGTTCAGCACCAAGGTCCGGTCCTTGAGCGAAGGGGCTGCATTCAGGATGTTCGAGAAGGTCTGTCCGCGAAACAGGATGTGTTCGTAGATATCATCGCTGACCACGAATACCTGCGGATGCCTTTCCAGGACCTCGCCCAAGGCACTGAGTTCATCCGCGGTATAGGCCATGCCCGTCGGATTGGACGGACTGTTGATGACCAGCAGCTTGGTCTTGGCTGTGATTTTGCCTTCCAAATCTTCTGCAGTGATCTTGCAGCGGTTCTCGGCCTCACCTGCAATGGTGACCGGCTCACCGCCCGCCAGGCGCGCGATGTCCGGGTAGGAGACCCAGTACGGGGCCGGAATCAGTACCTCGTCCCCGTCATCCAGGAGGGCCTGGCACAGGTTGTAAATCACCTGCTTGGCCCCCGTGGAGACCATGACTTCACTGGAGGTGTACTCCAGCTGGTTGTCGCGCCGGAACTTCTCGATGACGGCTTCCTTGAGGGATGCAGTGCCTGCCACAGCCGTATACTTCGTCTGGCCCGCGCGCATGGCGGCGATGGCCGCCTCCTTGATGTGTTCAGGAGTATCAAAGTCCGGCTCGCCTGCTGCAAGATTCAGGATATCTCCGCCTTCTGCACGGATTTGATTCGCTCGTGCAGTTATGGCTAAAGTGACAGACGGTTGAATCCCGGATACGCGTTTTGCGAGTGAATTTTGCACAATGTCTCCTGATAAGGGGCTTGGTGCCGCGAACGGTGTGCCTTGACAGCTTTACACAGAGTATACGGGCACAGCCCAGACGAGATAAGACTCCAAAAAGAGAGATATGCATCAGCCATTTAAAATCGTTACCGACTTTGCCCCGGCGGGCGACCAGCCCGATGCCATTCAGGCACTGGTGGATGGACTGCGCGACGGGTTGGCCCACCAGACGCTACTCGGAGTAACCGGCTCGGGCAAGACCTTTACGATTGCCAATGTGATCGAGCAGGTTCAGCGCCCGACGATCATCCTCGCTCCTAACAAGACCCTGGCTGCACAACTGTACGGGGAGATGAAGGAATTCTTCCCGCAGCATGCGGTGGAGTATTTCGTGTCCTACTACGACTACTATCAGCCGGAAGCCTATGTGCCTTCAAGCGACACTTTCATTGAGAAAGACGCCTCCATCAACGAACACATCGAGCAAATGCGCCTGTCCGCCACAAAGGCCCTTTTCGAGCGCCCGGACACGGTCATCGTAGCCACCGTTTCAGCCATTTATGGACTGGGTGATCCCAAGGCCTATCTGAATATGGTCATACATCTTGATCGTGGAGATCGCATTGATCAGCGCACGCTGTTGCGCCGACTGGCTGAGCTTCAGTACTCGCGCAATGATGCTGAGTTGCGCCGGGGTACCTTTCGTGTACGCGGCGAGGTGATTGACGTGCATCCGGCAGACTCCGAGCGTGAAGGTATCCGCATCGAGCTCTTTGATGATGAGATTGAACACCTGAGCTTTTTCGATCCGCTGACTGGCGAGGTCACCCTTCGGGTACCTCGCCTGACTATCTACCCGAAGACACATTACGTGACCCCTCGAGAGATTCTGCTGAATGCCATTGAGCAGATCCGCGAAGAACTTGAGGAGCGCCTGAAGGAATTGAACAGTGCCAACCGGCTGGTAGAGGCCCAGCGCCTGGAGCAGCGCACGCGTTTTGATCTGGAGATGATCCAGGAGATTGGATACTGCGCAGGCATTGAAAACTATTCCCGATATCTCTCCGGCCGTGCTGCAGGTGAGCCACCTCCCTGCCTGCTCGATTACCTGCCAGAGGATGCCTTGATGGTGATGGATGAAAGCCACGTGTCCGTACCGCAGTTTGGCGGCATGTACCGGGGCGATCGATCACGCAAGGAAACCCTTGTCGAGTATGGCTTTCGCCTGCCTTCGGCCCTGGACAACCGCCCTTTGCAGTTCGAGGAGTTTGCAGCACTGGCCCCGCAGATGATTTATGTATCGGCGACGCCAGGTCCGTACGAGATGCAAAAATCCGATGTTGTTGCCGAGCAAGTAGTACGCCCCACGGGACTGGTCGACCCTCAAATTGATGTGCGCCCGGTCACCTCCCAGGTTGATGATGTCCTGTCAGAAATCAACGATTGTGTCGAGAAAGGTGAGCGCGTGCTCATTACGACGCTGACTAAACGGATGTCCGAGGATCTGACGGAATACCTGGACGAACATGGTGTACGGGTACGTTATCTGCACTCTGACATTGACACGGTGGAGCGGGTGGAAATCATCCGCGGGCTGCGCAATGCAGATTTTGACGTGTTGGTCGGCATCAACCTGCTGCGCGAGGGACTGGATATTCCGGAAGTCTCGCTGGTCGCGATCCTGGATGCGGACAAGGAGGGATTCCTGCGTTCCGAGCGTTCCCTGATCCAGACGGTGGGTCGGGCTGCACGACATCTCAACGGACGGGCCATCATGTATGCCGAAGAGGTGACAGGTTCCATGCAGCGCGCCATTGATGAGACCAACCGTCGCCGCGACAAGCAGATTGCCTTCAACCGGGAACACGGCATCACCCCCCGGGGGATCACCAAGAAAGTTCCGGACATTATGGAAGGCGCACGCAAATCACCTGCTGAGCGGGCGATCTACAGAACCCGCTTCGAAGATTTTGCAGACGATACGGAGTATCTTGCCCTGACGCCTGAACAGGGCATGAAAAAAATCAAGCAGCTCGAGCAGAAAATGTACGAGCATGCCCGGAACCTGGAATTCGAAGAGGCAGCCAAGGTCCGCGATGAACTCTTCCACTTAAAAGACGTTGTGCTGGGCAAACCGAAACGAAAGGCAAGCTAGCGCATTCCCCTGTTTGAGGTAATTCGCCTGCATGCAGGAAGGGCTGGCGTTAGGTGAGGTACCGGAACGCTGCATTCTGTGGTAGTTTCCCAAACCGAACCAGGCGCGTAGCTCAGTTGGTTAGAGCATCACCTTGACATGGTGGGGGTCGTTGGTTCGAATCCAATCGCGCCTACCAGAACATAATTTTCGGAAGTCCATAGCTGCAAGTGGCCAACGCTCCTTGCCGCTTCCGGGCGCAGTGACGCTATATGCCGTCAGCCCGGTTTCAAAGGCTTGCGATCAAAAAGGATCAAAAGGGCGGGAAGCAACAGAAAGTCGGTCGCCAGCGCAAAGGTGATCGTGATAGCCACCATCAGCCCAAGCACCCAGCTGATCTCGAATCCCGAGGCGGTAAACACCAGAAAACCGGCCACCAGGATGGCAGAAGTCACCCAAAGCGCCTGACCCGTAGTACGAAAGGCATAGCGTACGGCCTCGGGTGCAGGCTGACCCGTGCGCCTGGCCTTCAGGTATTTGCTCAGGAAGTGGATGGTGTCGTCCACCACGATGCCAAAGGAAATCGCAATGACGACGGACGACACCAGCCCGATGCGACCGACCAGATAGCCCCACAGGCCAAAACTCATGAGCGCCGGGATCAGGTTCGGCAACAGGCTGATCAGCCCGAGGCGAACACTCTTGAACACCCA
>JAPOQE010000066.1 GCA_026710875.1 Gammaproteobacteria bacterium
AGCTGCCCCTGCGGGTGCGCGCAGTAAAGCACCCCCGCTCCAGGGAAGAGGAAGCGCGGTTGACCCTGCGCGATGCAGTGGGACCCAAGCCGCGTCATCGGAATCTCGTCGAAGCCATACGTGCCCGCATCGAGCCGCTTGGTGGTGTGGACCTGGAGCTGCCGCCGCGTGAGTCCGGGAGAGAGCCGCCGTCTTTCGATTGAGCGTCTGCCCATGTCCATACTGCTTGATTCCAATGTAGTGTCCGAACTGCTGCGTCCGTCGCCGGATCCTGCAGTAACGAGATGGGTCGCGCGCCGACCGGCGGCGGAACTGCATTTCTCGGCGGTTGGCGAAGCGGAGTTGCGTTACGGGGTTGCGATCCTGCCGGCGGGACGGCGCAGGGATGCGCTTGCCTTGGCGATCGAGGCGATCCTGCGCGATGACTTCGAAGACCGTATCCTGCCCTTCGACAGCGCTGCGGCCCGCGCGTACGCGGAGATTGCGGCTGTGCGCCGTGGCGCTGGACGCATCATTGCACCGGCGGACCGCCAGATCGCAGCGATCGCCTGCTCCCGTGATATGGTGGTAGCGACGCGCAACGTACGGGATTTCGGTGACACGGGTGTTGAGATCGTCAATCCGTGGATGGCTGCCTGATCACACTGTGCCAAAGGTACTGAACCCATACACCAACTGGTTTGCAGGCCTTCGATGCAGTATTATCCACTCGGCTGAACTGACCGGGACCCCATACATAACGAACCGAAATTTACTGCCTTCGACGGAGTGGTTTGCGCATCAAAAAGCGTGGGTTTACCCGGCTAAGACAGCAAAGACGTGAACGTGCACTGAGTACTTCAGCCGCCAGTTGCAGACAGGAAGACAGCATACATACACTTTAACCTTTGTGGAGACCCCCTATGAAGACAGTATTCAGACAGTCAGTTCTGTTTGTGTTTTCGATAATTCTTATGACTACATCCAACGTACAAGCCGAAACCACCACCGTAAAAATGCAAACCAGCAAAGGCACCATTACCCTTGAGCTGGATGCCGGGAAGGCACCTGCCACCGTTGAAAATTTCCTCACCTACGCCAGGGAAGGATTTTATGATGGCACCATCTTTCATCGGGTCATCTCGAACTTCATGATCCAGGGCGGCGGGTTCACTGAAGACATGACCCAGAAACCCACACATGATCCGATCAAAAACGAAGCCAATAACGGTTTGGGCAATGACACCGGCACGATTGCCATGGCACGCACCAATGACCCGCACTCTGCCACTGCACAGTTTTTCATCAACGTTCAGGACAATGGATTTCTTAATTTCTCGGGCGAGAACGTGCGCGGATGGGGTTATGCCGTGTTTGGCAAGGTGACCGAAGGGATGGATGTAGTCAATGCCATCCGCAACGTCGCCACCGGCAACCAGGGTTCTTTTCAGGATGTACCCGAAGAGACGGTGACTATTGAAAAAGTATCCATAGTCGAGTAATCAATGAGGTATGGCCCATACCCTGTTTGTCTCTGACTTGCATCTGGATCGTGCAAGACCACACATTGCCGCCGCCTTTTGCAGTTTCCTGCAGGACATAGCCGATACCGACGCCCTCTATATCCTCGGGGACTTGTTTGAATACTGGATTGGCGACGATGATCCAAACATCGGCCTGCAGTCCGTCGTTGACTCGCTTCGTGCACTGAGTTCGGCAGGCGTTCCTGTACATTTCATTCACGGAAACCGCGATTTTCTCATCGGCCAGGGGTTCGAGGATCTTACGCACTGCAAGATCCTGCAGGAGGAAACCGTGGTGGACCTGTACGGCACTCCGACGCTAATCATGCATGGCGATACGCTGTGTACGGATGATGTCGCCTATCAGAGATACCGCAGCAAGGTACGCAACCGCTGGGTGCAGAAGATGCTGCTGCTGCTCAGTGTCAAGCAGCGCCAGAGAATTGCGCAACATTTACGTGAGAAAAGTATTCACGCCACGCAAAACAAGCCGCCTGAAATCATGGATGTCAACCAGGATGCGGTCATTGATGCCATGCACCGGCATGGAGTGCGGTTGCTGATTCACGGGCATACCCACCGCCCGGGCATTCATGACTTCTCGGTCTCAGGTGACGCCTGCCGGCGCATCGTGCTTGGTGACTGGTATGAGCAGGGCAGCGTGCTGAGATGCACGCCCGAGGCAATGACCCTTGAAACCATCAAGGCCTAGCTATTTTGCAGGGCATCCAGTTCTGATTCCCTAAAGCCAGCCCTGCGCCGTGCCTCCAGGTGAAGCGGCTTTTGTACGCGCCCCGTATAGTACTTCTCCAGCAACATCTTGAACGTGGGCTCGGGCACCAGGTCCTGGCGCTTACAGGCATACCTGAACCACCGCGAGCCGATGGCCACATGGCCGATTTCCTGCTCCAGGATGATTTCCAGGATTTCTGCAGTTTTCCTGTCTCCATGACCCTGCAGTTTGCGAATCATGCCCGGGGTGACGTCCAGTCCCCGCGCTTCCAGCACCCTGGGAACCAAAGCCATGCGCGCCACGAGGTCATCGCGCGTCTTGACCGCCATTTCCCATAATCCGTTATGGGCATTGAATTGGCCGTAGTCGCAGCCGACCTGCGCCAGGCGCTCACGCAGCATCAGAAAATGCTGGGACTCTTCCAGGGCCACACGGCTCCAGTCGAGATAGTATTCCCGGGGCAGGTCCTGAAAACGGTACATGGCATCAAGGGCAAGATTGATCGCATTGAATTCTATATGCGCAATCGCATGAATGAATGCGGCCCTGCCCTGTGCCGAGCTCAGTTTTCGATGTGCGACGTCTTTCGGGGCCACCAGCCTCGGTCGGGCCGGCCTGCCGGGATGCTCTAGCGGGTCGATGTCGGGTGTGGGCGTGAGCCCCAGTGCACCCTGGTCCATTTGCCCAGCCAGCCGACGTACCGCATCGCATTTTTGCGATGGATCAGAACATCGCAGACATTCATACGCGAGCTCGAAAACAGAAAGATCGGCGGACATTCAAAGAAGCGCCTGGTTATTCACAAATGATGACAAGCGAGGAGACTTCAAGGCGCTTAAAAAGATCCATGACATCCCGGTTTTTCATACGCACACAGCCTTCTGAAGCCGGTTGCCCGATAAGGCCTTCCTCATCGGTGCCATGGATATAGATATAGCGCGCATGACTGTCCACGCCCGCACCCTTGTTGCGCCCTTCTTCAAGACCCGCAAGCCACAGTATCCTGGAGGTAATGCACTCCTTGTCACTGCGGTTATCCCCAGGCTCGATCCTGGCGACCTGATGGGTGCGTTTTCTTGCACGGAAAATTTCGGCAAACGCGGCATCCTCACCAATCTTCTCGGCAACGCAATGGACCCCGCAAGGGGTCTTGTACGAGTCCTGTTTCTCCCCGGTGCCGAAGCGCGAGGTTGAAACCGGGTAGCTGTTTACACAGGTCTCGCCTGCAAAGACGTGCAGGCGCTGCGAACTGACATCGACGATGGCCGCCGGGTAGCTCGCATGTTCGGGAAATCGGCCACGTGCCTCGGCATACCTTGCAAGCATCTGCCGGGTGGGCTCAACGGCCGGCATCTGTCAGCGGCTCTTCTCAGACACTGTTATGCAGATCGATGCTGGCATATTCCCTTTCGCGTTCTTGCTGGGTCTTGTCATTGCGGACAATTTCCAGATTCTCGAAATAGCCGTCTTCCACACCGGTAATGTAGTTGCCATCGAACATGGAGGTATCAAAGGTATCGCGGTTCAGGTTGCCTTGCCTGACCGCGGCAACCAGGTCACCCAGCCCCTGGTAAATCAGGCGATCCGACTTGATTTCCTTTTCAATTGCACCGACATCCTTGTCGTAGGCGATCAGTTCATTGCGCGCGGGCATATCAATGCCGTAGATATTCTGATGCCGGATAGGCGGTGAGGCAGAGGCGAAATATACTTTCCTCGCACCCGCATCGCGGGCCATTTGAACGATCTCGCGCGAGGTGGTCCCGCGTACGATCGAGTCATCAATCAGCAGAACATTCTTGCCCTTGAATTCAAGCCCGATCGGGTTGAGCTTTTGTCGTACGGATTTTTTGCGAAGCGTGTTGCCGGGCATGATGAACGTGCGCCCGATATAGCGGTTCTTGATAAACCCTTCACGGTACTTGACCCGCAGCAGGTAGGCGATTTCGATGGCCGCCGTGCGGCTCGTGTCAGGTATCGGCATGACGACATCAATGTCATGTTCCGGCCACTCCCGGAGAATTTTCTTGGCGAGCCTCTGGCCCATGCGCATGCGTGCCTTTTGTACGAAGATATCCTCAATCACCGAATCCGGACGGGCAAAATAGACGTACTCGAATATGCATGGAGACGGAATGATTTCCGGTGCACACTGGCGCGTGAAAATCTTTCCTTCCGTAGTGATAAAGACCGCTTCGCCCGGGGAAATATCACGTACCAGGCTGTAGTCCAGTGCATCCAGGGCAGCGCTTTCGGAAGCCACCATGTATTCCATGCCATGGCGTGTTTCCCTGACACCATAGACCAGGGGCCGAATTCCATAGTGATCGCGAAAGGCCAAAATCCCGCAGCCTGCGATCATGGCCACCACCGCGTATGCTCCCTTGCAACGGCGGTGCACGCCTTCCACCGCGGCAAAGATATCTTCCGGTCGTGGTCGCAGCGTTTGCTGGTTGGCCAGTTCATGTGCCAGAACATTCAACAGGATTTCCGAATCCGAATCCGTATTGAGGTGGCGGCGGTCATCCCTGAACAGTTCCTTTTTCAACTGCTCGGTATTGACCAGGTTGCCGTTGTGTCCAAGCGAGATGCCGAAGGGTGAATTGACATAAAGGGGCTGGGCTTCGGCAGAAGAGGAGGAACCTGCCGTGGGATAGCGTACATGCGCGATTCCCATGTTGCCTTGCAGGCGTTCCATGTGGCGGCTGTGGAACACATCACGCACCAGCCCATTGGCCTTGCGCTGATAGAGCCTGCCATCGTTGTAGGTGACAATGCCGGCCGCATCCTGGCCGCGATGCTGCAGCACGAGCAGCGCGTTGTACAACGCCTCGTTCACATTCTGATGGGCTACAATTCCGGCAATACCACACATAAGTTAATACGTCCTTAACTGCTACCGAACACGTCCAGGGAGACCTGTGTCTCCTTCGCATCAATCATAAAGTACTTCGCATAGGCCGGGGGAATGTACCGAATCACTTCCCGGGCTCCTGTCTCAAATAAAGGCATCATCCGTGACGCCTCCCAGATTTCAGTTCGTGGAAAGCTGGTCATGGCGGCTACCAGCACCACCAATACAACAATCGCCGCACCCCGCACCAGGCCAAACATTGCACCGAACAGCCTGTCGATACCACGCAGCACAGGCAATCGGGTGATCTTGCCCAGCAGGTGATTCAGCAAAGCTCCGGCAACCAACACACCGATGACAAGCACTACAAAGGCGATACCCGCACGCAGCTTGTTCAGCACAAGCTGGGTTTCCCCAAGCTCCAGTGTGGTCTCGTCGATGCCGGAAGGCAAATACAATGCCACCTGGTCAAAATAATTCACTGCCAGCCAGAACGCCAGTACCAGGCTGATCAATGAAATCGCTTCCTTCACAAAGCCTCGAAACATTGCGACCACAACGGAGATCAGCAAAATGATCACGATCGCGATATCAATCCATGAAAAATCCATACACGGTACTCCTCATGGCCTGCAAGTGTTTCATCCCGGGCACAGGGCACGGCGTACCACCCTGGGCTCAAACCAACCAGGCTCAGGGATGCGGGGTTACAAAGGCGCCCTTTATGCCCAGCTCTTTCTCAATTTTTGCGCGCAACTGATGCGCATTTTCGCGTTTGAGCTCAGGCCCGGCCTTGACCCGATAAAGCACCTTGCCTCCCTTTTCAAGTTTCTCGGTAAATGACGAGAACTTGCCATCAGTCAACTTCTTCTGCAAAGCCAGGGCGGTACTTTTTTCCTCGAATGCGGCCACCTGTACTGCCCAGGCACCTAACGAGGGAACTGACTCAATCTGGCTTGCCGTGGGCTTGACTGGCTCTGGCTTTGGCTCTGGCTCGGGCTCCGGTTTCGACTCCTGAACCACCGGCTTTTCCACCTTGTCAGGTTTGTCAGCCGGCGCACTGACTGCCGTCGGCTCGCTGACGGGATCAGCCGTGACGGCTTGCGGTACAGGGTCTTTTTCAGCGGCAGGCAGCGAGTCCAGTTGTTCGGCATCAGGCAACTGGCTTTCAAAATTGAATTTAGGCGGTGCCAGGGACAATTCCGCCTCAACCATTGAGGACTCCTTGCGGCCGGATCCGTCGAACAGCATTGGCACGAAGATTACTGCCAGGGCAATGATGACCACTGCGCCGATCAGGCGCTGTTTCAGGTTCGTTTCCATGATATACCTAACATCCAGCTCCTCTTAGACCAGCTTGACCTCGTGATTGGGTGCACGATTATACTTGCAAGCTTAGTACTTCCGCCACCGTCAGGAAAGAGCCAAACACCACAATCCGGGAAGTACGGCTGGCCTTGTTTTTTGCATCCAGCCAGGCCTTCGAGATGGAGGGAAAAATCTTCACGACCGCCTCCGGGTCCAGCCGCTTGATGTGATCCTGCAAATCCGCAGCGCCCAGGGATCGTTCTGAATCCAGCTCCGAGATATACCATTCATCGATTTGCCTGTTCACCGCTCCTATGATTCCCTCGACATCCTTGTCCTCCAGCACCGCCAGCACCGCATAGGTTCTCGAGGCAGGCTGCAATTCGAGAAGATTCTTGCCGAGAACTTTTGCACTGTCCAGATTATGGGCCACATCAAAGATTACTTCACATCCATCCAGGACGCGCTGGAAGCGCCCGGACAGGCAGACTTCCGTCAACCCCTGTGCCGCAACCTCGTGTGTGACCGGCAATTCATCCTCCAGGCACTGCAGGCTCATCAATGCCGTCGCCGCATTGCCAACCTGCACATCGCCATACAGATTGGGCACCGGCAAATCTTTCCAGTCGAGTGTCGGCGTATGGAATGACCAGCCCCCCTTGTCTTCGCGCTGGTAGGAAAAATCCTGGTCCACGAGGTACAACTCAGCTCCCGTGTCCCCGGCATACTTCAACAGCGTTCCGGGAGGCTCCATGTCCCCGCAAATGGCGGGCTTGCCTTTGCGGAAGATCCCCGCTTTCTCATGGCCAATGGATTCCCGTGTAGATCCCAGCCACTGCACATGATCCAGACCGATGTTTGAAACGATGGCCACATCTGCATCGTAGATATTGACGGCATCCAGACGCCCCCCGAGCCCCACCTCGAAAACAGCCACGTCCAGTGGCAGTTTGCTGAAGATCTGCATGGCCGCCAGCGTGCCGAACTCGAAATAACTCAGGCTGAACTCCGCGCGTGCCTGATCCACCAGATCAAAGGCGTTGCACAACAGTTCATCCTCGACATTCTCTTTTCCGACCCGGATGCGCTCGTTGTACTTGAGCAGGTGGGGTGAGGTGTAGGCTGCGACACGGTACCCGGCGCGATGATAGATGGACTCCAGAATCGCAGTGATCGAACCCTTGCCATTGGTGCCGGCCACCATGACCACCTTGTATTCAGGCTGCATGATGCCGAGTTCATGGGCCACCCTGGCAACGCGGTCCAGTCCCAGCTGAATCTTCTGAGAATGCAGGGTTTGCTGCCAGGCGAGCCAATCTTCAAGGTGTTCGAATCGCAAAACAGTGAAACCTCAGGATAGGTAACTTGGTGGTTAGGATGGTATGCAGGTGCTACACGGGCGGACCATTGTGCGGATAACGGGCCCGCTTCGGGCCGGAATTATCGTCGACAATTTATTGGTGTTGCAATATGCACAATATCCGGTGTACCTCGTCACGCAGGTTCTTGCGCTCGACAATCATGTCCAGGGCACCATGCTCAAGCAGGAACTCGCTGCGCTGGAAACCCTCGGGCAATTTCTCACGAACCGTTTGCTCAATGACCCTGGGACCGGCGAAACCGATCAATGCC
>JAPOQE010000067.1 GCA_026710875.1 Gammaproteobacteria bacterium
AGCGCATTGCACAGTTGCGTGATGCCGGGGTTGTGGCCGACCAGAACAGCGATTTGGAAGGCGTCATCGATGCCTGTGATGACCTCCATGAGTGCCCCCGGGCTTGCGCCGTACACCAGTGGATTCTGAACAATGCTGTCCGGGTCAAAGCCGATTTCCGCTGCAATCCTTGCCGCCGTCATGATGGCGCGCGTCGCCGGGCTGGAGACGATGATGTCTGCCCGGAAACCCGAAGCGGCCAGGCGTTGCCCCATCATCGGTGCATCCCGCAGGCCGCGATGGTTCAGGGTGCGCTCGAAATCCTGCAGCTCGGGATGGTCCCAGCTTGATTTTGCATGGCGTATGAGCACCAGCTCCCGTGATTCATCCGCACGCATTCCAGCCCCCCTGGCGTCTCAGTTCCCGCGGCGTGCTTTCTCGCCCAGGTAACCTCCGTGGTGGCGCATCCCGTAATCCTCGCGGGTGAATTCCTTTTGCTCCATCAGTAACAGGGCCAGGGCATCGCTGATGGCCAGCATGACGGCCATGCTGCAGGTCGGCGTCAGGTCCAGCCGGCAGGCCTCGCGGATCGTTCCCATGTCCAGTATGACATCGCACAGATCGTGCAACTTCGAGTCCGGGTGCGAGGTGATACCGATGACGGTGTGCAGTCCCAGTTCGCGCCCGGCCACCAGCACTTCCAGGACTTCCCGGGTCTTGCCGCTGGTGGAGAAGGCCACCATGGCATCCTTTTCCTCGATCAGCCCCAGGTCCCCATGGGCGGCTTCGCCCGGGTGCAGAAAGGAGGCCGGTGTTCCGGTCGAGGACAGGGTGGCGGAAAACTTGTTTGCAATATGGCCGGCCTTGCCCATGCCGGTCGTCAGCACCTTGCCTTCACAGTTCTTCAGCAGGGAAACGGCTGATTCAAAGTGGTCGCTGACCGGAATGGAGGCGATGGCCCGGGCTTCCTGCTCGAATATTTCCTGTACACGCTGTTTGATATCCATACACCACTCTCCAGGTACTCAATGCGTGCTCACCGCGGCTGCGGTGATGCCATGAACAATCGGATACTGTGGGAAGGCGCGGGTTCGCTCCAATGATTCATGCAGCAACGACCGTATTGCGTATCGTGCCTATCGACTCGATTTCGCATTCTACTACATCCCCCGGAAACAGGTACTCCGGCGGATTGCGCACGTAGCCGACGCCGCTCGGGGTGCCGGTTGCCAGGATGTCCCCGGGTTCAAGCGCCATGCTCCTGGACAAGGTTTCGATCACGGTTGCGACATCGAAGATCTGGTATTTGGTATTCGAGTCCTGCTTGACCACCGCGTTGACGCGGCACGTCAGGTTCAGCGCCTGCGGGTCCGGGACCTCGTCCGCAGTGACAATCCAGGGGCCCATGGGGCAGGCCCCGGTCAGGCTCTTGCCGATGAAGAACTGCTTGTGACGTTTTTGCAGGTCGCGCGCCGAGATATCGTTGATCACCGTGTATCCGAACACATGTTCCAGTGCGTCTTCACGGCGGATGCCCCGACCGCCCGTGCCCATAATGACGCCCAGTTCCACTTCCCAGTCCATCTTGTCGGAAACTTCTGCATCCACCGGGATGTCTGAATAGGGACCGTTCATGCTGGAGACGGCCTTGGTAAAGACAATGGGATACTTGGGAAGCTTCGGGGCTTCAACGAGCTTTTGCGTGGTTTCCTTCACATGGTCCATGTAGTTCCAGCCAAGGCACATCATGTTTTGACGTGGTCTGGGAATGGGTGATAATAGCTCCACGGAAGCCAATGCCATCCACTGTTCGGGGCTGCTCTGTCGCTCCAGCGCACGCAGTTGCGGCACAAAGCGGTCACTTTGATCAATGACCTGCAGCATGCTGTCAATCTCCCGCGGCCAGCCGGGACACGTTGCTGGCAACAGGATAGAATCCTCCTGCACTACAGCAAGATGCATTTCACTGTCGTGTCGGCAGGTAGCGAGCTTCATTACGGAGTGTCATGGTTTTAGTGGGAGGGGTATTGTAATCCCAGCCTGATGCCCGAAGCCAGATTTAGCGCAGTGCAGCGTCAAGCACCATGGGATAGATGCCATGAAGAAAATAGCGGCCCTTTTAGCTGTCCTCGCCCTGATCACGGGTTTCTTCGTTCTTGATTTGCACCACTACCTTGATTTTTCCTACATCAAGTCCAAGCAACTCCAGTTTACCGACTATTTTCACACCTACCCGGTCAAGACCGCGCTGATCTATTTCCTGATCTACCTCGTGGTCACCGGCCTGTCCCTGCCCGGTGCGGCGGTCCTGTCCCTGCTGGCCGGGGCCATCTTCGGGTTGCCCGTGGGGGCGACCGTGGTGCGGCTGGCCGCGACCTGCGGGGCGACCCTCGCGTTCTGGCTGTCGCGCTACATCTTTCGTGATTTCGTACAGCACCGTTTCGGCGACAAGCTGGTGGCCGTGAATCGGGGCATCGAG
>JAPOQE010000068.1 GCA_026710875.1 Gammaproteobacteria bacterium
GACGATCTGTCGTCAGCTCGAGCGTATGGGCTCCTCCCTTGACTGGTCGCGTGAGCGCTTTACCATGGATGACAGCCTCTCGGAGGCCGTCAGGACCGTGTTCGTGCGCCTGTACGAAGAGGGTCTCATTTACCGGGGCAAGCGCCTGGTCAACTGGGACCCCGTCCTGCACACCGCCGTATCTGACCTGGAAGTCATCTCAGAAGAGGAAGAGGGTCACATGTGGCATATACGTTACCCGTATTCTGACGGCGACGGTCACGTGACAGTGGCTACCACCCGACCTGAGACGCTGCTCGGAGACAGTGCGGTGGCCGTACACCCGGAAGATGACCGTTATCGCACCCTTGTAGGCAAGACCGTGAAGCTGCCCCTGACCGGTCGCGAAATTCCTGTCATCGCCGATGACTATGTAGATCCTGAATTCGGTTCCGGATGCGTGAAGATCACCCCGGCGCATGACTTCAACGATTACGAAGTTGGCCTGCGCCATGACCTGGAACAGATCAACATTTTTACCGACGATGCGAAGGTCAACGAAAATGCGCCATCTGCCTACCAGAAGTTGGGCCGTTTTGATGCGCGCAGAAAAGTCATCGAGGACCTTGAAGCGCAGGGCCTGCTCGCGGATGTCCAGAAGCACCGCCATGCCATCCCGCGCGGTGACCGTTCAGGTGCCATTGTCGAACCCTATCTGACCAGCCAGTGGTATGTCAGTGTGCAAGCGCTTGCCGAACCCGCCATCCGGGCGGTGGAGAACGGTGACATTGAGTTCGTACCGAAGAACTGGAGCAAAACCTATTTTGAGTGGATGCGCAATCTCCAGGACTGGTGCATCAGTCGCCAGCTGTGGTGGGGACACCGAATTCCTGCCTGGTATGACGCGCAAGGCACGATTTACGTGGGCCGGGATGAGGCCGATGTGCGGCAAAAACATGACCTGGGCCCGGAGGTGACCCTGGCACAGGATGAGGATGTCCTCGATACCTGGTTTTCATCGGCCTTGTGGCCCTTCTCTACGCTAGGCTGGCCTGAAAACACCGATGAGCTGAAAACATTTTATCCAACCTCCGTACTCATCACCGGCTTCGACATCATCTTTTTCTGGGTGGCGCGCATGGTCATGATGGGTCTGAAGTTCATGGAGGATGTGCCGTTTCGCAAGGTCTATGTCCATGGCCTGGTGCGAGATGCCAGCGGCCAGAAGATGTCAAAGTCCAAGGGTAACGTGCTGGACCCGATTGATATTATTGACGGGATTGATCTTGAAACCCTCATCTGCAAACGCACGAGCGGCCTGATGCAGCCCGAGATGGCGCCTGCAATTGAGAAAGCCACGCGCAAGGAATACCCGGAAGGTATCAAGCCCTACGGTACCGACGCCCTGCGGTTTTCGTTTGCGGCCCAGGCCACATTCGGGCGCGACATCAAGTTCCACCTCAGCCGCATCGAAGGATACCGAAACTTCTGCAACAAGCTGTGGAACGCGGCCCGCTTTGTTGACATGAGCACCGAAGGCCGGGAAATCGCCCCTCACATTGATGCCCACCATACCACCCTGGCGGATCGCTGGATTCTCAGCAAGCAGCAAGACGTGATCGATCTCACACACAAGCATCTGAACAATTACCGCTTTGATCTGGCTGCACAAACGCTTTACAACTTTGTCTGGCATGAGTTTTGCGACTGGTACATCGAGTTGTGCAAGCCGATCCTGTTCGATGAGAATGCACAGGCACCCGTCCAGCAAACTACCCGGCGTGTTCTTCTGGAAGTACTGGATACATTGCTGCGACTGCTGCATCCCATCATCCCCTTCATTACCGAGGAGATCTGGCAACGGATTGCGAATCGAATGCAGATCCAAGGCCAAAGCATCATGCTGGAGCCCTATCCCTGCGCTACTCCCGACTACAGGGATTCTGAAAGCCAGGAAAAAATGGAATGGTCGAGAGAATTCGTCAACGCGGTGCGCAAGGTTCGTTCGGACATGGATGTCCCCCCGAAAACACGGCTTCCCGTGCTGATAAAAAACGGTTCTTCGCTGGACAAGGAGTATTTTGAAAACACGCGCACCTATATTTTCGAGCTGGCGATGCTGGAAGATGTCCGGTGGCTGGAGGATGAATCAGCCCCGGAATCTGCCATGGCATTGGCCGGCAACATGGAAATCCTTATTCCGCTGGCCGGTTTGATCGACAAGGATGCGGAATGCACAAGATTAAAAAAAGAAATCAGGAAATTGACTGTGAACCTGGAAAAAATTCAGACCCGGCTGGATAACCCTAATTTCAAGAACAAGGCGCCCAGGGAAATTGTTGACCAGGAAGTCGCACGCCTGGATGCCGCCAATACGGCCTTGCAGCAAATGCAAGAGCAGCTGGAGAAAATACAGGACATCTGAGTCTCTCCAGTCCCAGGCACACTAGAGATCAGATGGCCGGGGTCAGAAGCTCAAGACCAGCAATGCCTGTACGGTGCTCTCATCGGTATCCTTGTCGCCGAGCTTGTTCATCCAGTACTGGTATTCGATCCCGATAGAGACATGATCCCTAGCCTGCCAGCGCAACTGCGGTTGAGCCAGCACCCAGTACTCCACCTTGTCACCAAACTCGTTGTCCCGCTCCCCGATGTACTCAATATGCCCTTCGACACTGAAGTTGAGTGTGCCAATGTTGAAGGGCCGGGCGAAGTTGAAGTCCACCATAAATGAGTCGTCTTCTTTTGGTGCACCGCCTGAAGATATACCTTGGCTATCGTCAATATAAGCGGTGATATCAAGATTGGCGAATGCGAAACCCTCGACATCAAGCGAAAGCCGTATACCCGGCAGGAACTTGGTTACTTCAGCATCTCGGGCCCAGTTAACCCCAAGGAGCACACCGATATCCGAAACCATCCCAAAGCCCGTCTTCCGGGCCCTCAGCTTCCCGAGGCTGAAATTCGAATACCACTCGCTGTATATATCAAAGTCCTGAAAATCATTGTTCCTTGAATCAAGTACGTCAACAAAGACAAAGTTGTCCCCGTACTTCCACCCGCTGGCATGTTGAAGTGTGTAGATAAGATGATCGGAGTTGCCCCCGCCCGCAAATGTCGGCACATCCAGATTGCCATACTGCAGGTGCAGCTCGTTAACACTCCAGTCCGTTGCCTGCGCAAGCGGCATGCACAGATGCAATAACAGGACAAACGCCCCGCACCTGAAGAACTGTCTTGAAATTAGCATCCTGAACCCTGCCCTTTGCTCAGCCATAAGGTCCTGCACCGGGTTGAACGATCAACGTTACTTGCGAAACGTGGCGCACCCTTAGCCTGTGTTGTGGACCGAACCGCAGCTCCAGCATGCCTTGAACTGACCTTCAATTTTTTCACCACACACCGTACACAACCAGTCCTTGGAAATACTTTTCGTCGACTCGATGAATTCATGCACGATTTTCTTGGCGGCATCGCGATCTTCACTTTCCACTACCCACAACTCAGGCCAGACCTCGGTAGGCGGTAACTCCCCGGCTCCTCCGCTGAGAAACTCATTTTTGATGATGGCAGCGATGCCTTTCTCCTCAAGAATATCCTTGAGGTGATGGATAAAGATGGGACTGTGTTCGCTGTATACGCGCTCCATTTGATCAGTGTAACAAAACCTCCCTAAAGAGTTGCGGGCGCTCTCAAGCCATACAAATGACTTCATCCAAAAACTAAACTGGCCAGGCGATCGACCGGATCGAGTGTGTGCGCTCAGACCGTTTTTGATTTCGGTTTCTGTGCAACGTCATGGCGCACATAGACCGGCAGTGCCTGGGTAGCCGGGACCGTCTCACCCTGCTCGAAGCAGGGCTTGGCCAATACGGCCACAAATTCCGCCTGCGGCGCAGCGCTCGCATCAAAATCGATATTCGCACCACAACGCTCAAGCAATATCTCTGCATAGGGTTTCCATCCCGAGCCGTACCCCATGCAGCCGTCTTGTATTTCCACATTCACCAAGTCGGGCCGGATCACCTGCTCTTCACCGACCAAGCGCATGAGATTGGCCTCATCGCGCTGGTATACGGCCATGTAGATTTCCTGCATGCGCGCATCGATACAGGACAGGACCTGCGATACCTTGTGCCTGGTACAGGCGGCCTGTGCCAGGGCGGCTAGAGAGGATACCGGAACGACCGGCAAATCCAGTGCAAGAGCAATCCCCTGGGTCACGCTGGCGGCAAGACGCACCCCGGTAAATGCCCCGGGACCGCGGCCGAAGGCGATACCATCGAGTTGGGTAAGGGGGACTTCGGCATTGGCAAGTACCCGCTCACACATGGACAGTACAATTTCATTGTGCCGATGGGGAGCCACTTCACTTTCGCAAATAATGTCATCTTCATTGAACAGTGCGACCGAACAGCACTCGGTTGCGGTCTCAATTGCAAGAAATTTCATGACCTGACTTTTCGTGTTGGAAAAGAAAGTGAACCACCTCATCAAGACTGGAAGTGACCGGCATATCGGGCAGACTGTCGATGAACGTCTTCCCGTAGGATTTGGCGGTCAGTCGCGGGTCACAAACGGCAACCACACCGTAGTCGCCTTCATCCCGGATGAGCCTCCCGACTCCCTGCTTCAGGGCAATCACCGCCTGGGGCAACTGGTGGAACATGAACGGATTCACGCCCATTCGGCGCAATGCCTGCAGGCGCCCGGCGAGCACAGGATCATCAGGCGCTGCAAACGGCAGCTTGTCAATGACGACACAGCTCAACGCACTTCCACGAATGTCCACACCCTCCCAGAAACTGCTGGCGCCCAGAAGGACGGCCTGTTCTGTTTTCACGAAGCGATCCAGCAATTCCCTGCGCGGCGCCTCACCCTGAACCAGCAAATTGAATTCATCCTGTATACGCAACACGTGTGCTGCAAGTTGCAGTGCCCGATGACTGCTGAACAGTATGAATGCGCGTCCACGGTTGGCTTGCAGCACGGGCAAAACGGCATCCAGCATAAGCCGCGTATAGTCGTCATTACCCGGGTCAACTTTAATCGATGGCAAAAACAGCCGCGCACTGGCCTCAAAGTCAAAGGGACTGTCCAGCAAAAGCGTATCCGCCTCGCCCAATCCCAGTTGCTGCTGGAAATGGTCAAACCGTGAATTCATGGTCAGTGTGGCCGAAGTAAATATCCAGCTGCATCGGTAGTTCTGCATCAACGCCTGGAACAGGTCGGCGATCATCAGGGGTGTACTGTGCAATTTAAACCCCTTTTCGAATCGCTCCACCCAACTGACCACATCTTCTTCGATTTCCGAAAACTGTCGCAGCTGCTTTTGCAGCGTTTCACAACGCTCCTTGCAACGTGACAGAACCTTGCCGCAATCACTCCATATCGACAATTCCTCGAATAGGCGGTCCAGGGATATGTACAGCTCGGCAAACCCTTCTTGCACGGCCTCTGATTTAATCGCTTCCTGCCACAGGGTTCGCTCGTTGCACTTGGCAAGTGCCAACCGAAATTCTGCGACCATCTTCTGGGCTGTATCAACCAGGTCCCGGAGATCGGAAGCTTGAGGCACCTCCTCGACCTGTGCAGCCACAATATCCTCTCCCAGATTATTTATTTGATAACTGCTGGTGGTCGTAGCCAGAAAATCGCTGGCAATCTCTGGCAGCTGATGAGCTTCATCCAGAATACAGGCATCGACTTGCGGTAGCAGGTTCCCGAAGTCTGCATGCTTCAGAATCAAATCAGAAAAAAACAGGTGGTGGTTGACGACCACAATGTCCGCGTCTTGAGCTTTATCCCTGGCCTTGAACACATGGCACTCCTCAAAATCCGGACATAAGGCACCCAGGCAGTTCTCTACGGTTGATGTCACCGCCGGCCATATCGGGTCACCCTCACCAATGGAATTGACCTCGGCAATCTCTCCTGTCCTGGTCACCTTGGACCAGTTGCGAATGATCTGGGCTTTTTCAGCTGCACCGCCCGTATTCACGCGTATACGAGAAACATGGTGCTTCAGGCGATACAAACAAAGGTAGTTGGCGCGGCCTTTGAGCAATGCCGTGGAGACAGGCTTTTTGACAATGTCCAGCACCGCCGGCAGGTCTTTGAAATACAGCTGATCCTGCAAATGGCGCGTGCCTGTGGAAATCATGACTTTTTTCCCGGACAGCAATGCCGGCACCAGGTAGGCATAGGTTTTACCTACCCCGGTACCGGCCTCGATGATGAGTCGGCTGCCCTGCTCAAGCGCCGTCTCTATCTCGGCACTCATTTCTTGCTGTTGGGGCCGGTAGCGAAAGTCTTTCAGATGCTCGGACAGCAACCCATCCGGGCTGAAAATATTTTCACTTTGCTGCATCAGCCGGTTTACGAATCAGAAGGTGTGCGCGGGGCGAGCAAGACGACCGCGTAGGCTGCAATACCCTGGCTCTGGCCGATGAATCCCATCCCCTCACTGGTGGTCGCCTTGACATTGACCTGGCTGGCAGGAATGTCCAGGAGCCCGGCGATATTGATTTCCATTGCACGGATATGCCCGGCAAGCTTGGGGCGCTCCAGCACGACTGTACAGTCTAAATTTCCAACCTCGAGATCGTCTGCGATCTTGCCCATCACGTTCTGCAGCAGGATTTTGCTGTCAATATTTTCGTATGCGCTGTCCTGGTCCGAGAAGTGTTGTCCAATATCCCCGATCCCGGCAGCTCCCAGAATGGCATCACAAATCGCATGCAGCAAGACATCCCCATCAGAGTGGGCATCAATGCCTTGACTGTGTGGAATTTTCTCACCGCCGAGCATGAGGTACTCCCCGTCGCAGAAGCGGTGCACATCATATCCGAATCCGATTTTTGGACTCATTGCAATCACCAACCCTTACTTTCAGGTAATGCTGTCGTTATTCCCGAAATCACCCGTATTCAATACCCTTCAACGTATGCTCAGGCCAGCGATGACTTGCTTACCTGTTGCAGGATCGTTTCTGCAAGCCGCAGATCCTCGGGCCGGGTGATCTTGATATTGTCGCTGCGCCCCTCGATGATCTTTACATGCACACCGATGGCCTCCACTGCCGAAGCATCATCGGTCACCTCCCGGTCATTTTCAATGCAAAACTGCAAGGCCTCATGCAACACCTCCATGCGAAACATCTGCGGCGTCAAGGCCTTCCACAAAAGACTCCGGTCCAGCGTCCGGTCGACTTCCCATCCGTCGGCGGATTCGCGAACCTGCTTTACCGTATCGCAGACGGGGGTCGCCAGGATGACGCCTCCCTCGCTGGCAAGCCCCGCGGTGATCAGCTTGTCCAGGTCTGCATACCCCAGGCAGGGCCGTGCCGCATCGTGGACCAGTACAAATTCCTCGCCCCCGGCCTCATCCCGCACCCTGTCCAGTGCATGGCGCACGGATTGAGCCCGACTGTCGCCTCCCACAACGCTCAGTATTGGCTTGTCTGATGATATTTCCAGAGAGGTCCATCGGTGATCATCGGCCGACAAGGCCACCACCACCCCTGCAATCTGTGGGTGGCACAAAAAACAGGCCAGGCTTTCTTCCAGGACGGTCGAGTTTCTGAGAGGCAGGTATTGCTTGGGTGTGTCCGTTCCCATGCGTATGCCTGCGCCTGCCGCACAGACAATTGCCCAGCAACGTTGGTGATTATTCTTCGACAATTTCTCCGGTCCGGCCTTCTAGGATATGAATGAAGGTTTCGTTTTTCTTGACCATGCCCAGTTCACTTCGAGCCCGTTCCTCCACCGAATCAAGCCCTGTCTTGAGCTCTTCAACCTCCGCAGCCAGTACATCGTTGCGCTGCCCGGCCTCCTCGTTTTGCATTTCCTGAACGTTGACCGAGCGTCTTAATTCCAGTCCTTCACGCACACTGCCCTCACCAAACCACAGCTTGTACTGCAGCAACAGCAGCAGAACCGTCATCAGTACTATGAGCGTTCTCAATGGATTAGGTTGTCCCGAAAGTAAATGCCTCAAGCCCTGGATAATGGCATTGACTCCCCAGTTCCTCCTCAATACGTATCAGTTGATTGTATTTTGCAGTCCGGTCCGATCTTGATAATGAACCGGTCTTGATCTGGCCGCAACCAGTGGCTACTGCAAGGTCTGCAATCGTCACGTCTTCGGTTTCACCAGAACGGTGTGACATGACGGCAGTGTAGCCCGCTTCATGTGCAACACGTACCGCATTCAGCGTTTCACTGAGCGTGCCGATCTGGTTGACCTTGACGAGAATGGAATTCGCCACTCCCGCCTCGATTCCCCTTTTCAGGATCTCAGCATTGGTGACGAACAGGTCATCACCGACCAGTTGAACCCGTTGCCCCGCTTTTTCAGTCAGAAGATTCCAGCCATCCCAGTCATCTTCTGCCACTCCGTCTTCGATGGAGATAATCGGGTACTGGTTGATCCAGTCAACGAGATACTCCACAAATTGTACGGAATCAAAAGACTTGCCCTCGGATTCCAGCACATACTTGCCGTCCTTATAGAACTCGGTGCTGGCGACATCCAGGCCCAGGCTGACATCGCCTCCTACTGAAAATCCTGCCTGTTCAATGGCTTTGAGGATGACCTCGACCGCCTCATGATTGGAGCGCAGATCCGGGGCAAAGCCGCCTTCATCGCCTACTGCAGTATTGAGTCCCCGCGCATGCAATGTGCTTTTCAGGGCATGAAAGATTTCTGCACCCACGCGCACGGCTTCTGTGAGGGATGAAGCGCCCACGGGAATGACCATGAATTCCTGCATGTCCACACTGTTGTCCGCATGCTCTCCTCCGTTGAGGATGTTCATCATCGGCACCGGCATCCTGAAACTTCCGCCCGCATGCAGATAGCGGTACAGGGGCATCTGTTTTTCCTGTGCGGCTGCCTTGGCTACTGCCAGTGAAACGGACAACA
>JAPOQE010000069.1 GCA_026710875.1 Gammaproteobacteria bacterium
CGGAGTTGCGTTACGGGGTTGCGATCCTGCCGGCGGGACGGCGCAGGGATGCGCTTGCCTTGGCGATCGAGGCGATCCTGCGCGATGACTTTGAAGACCGTATCCTCCCCTTCGACAGCGCTGCGGCCCGCGCGTACGCGGAGATTGCGGCTGTACGCCGTGCCGCTGGGCATATGATTGCACCGGCGGACTGCCAGATTGCGGCGATCGCCTGCTCCCGTGATATGGCGGTAGCGACACGCAACGTACGGGATTTCGGTGACACGGGTATTGAGATCGTTAATCCGTGGGTAGCTGCTTGATAGAACAGCCAGTGCCCTTGTGCTTGTCATTGATGAAGACAACGGCAGCGAATGTTGTGTGCGGCATGCGTTTAGTAAGCGCAAACGTTTTGAGGATGCTGTTTGTGACTTGAAGCGCAGAGAAGGAACTTGCTGGGGAAATATTGGATATTGGTCTACTAAAGGTGACTGTTCTGGTCATAAATTGGCAGATCGTATTGGTAGTTGGGGTGCGAAAAGAGGCATTGAAGCCGTCGTGTGGACAGCTCTTGAAAGTAATTTTCAGGAACGCAAGGAAAAGAATTTTACAGTCGAAAATGCTATCCAGCATTTAAAAGGGCTGTCCCCCATGGGAAAGCTGGAGGCAAAAGAGTACATCTGGAGGGCAATCTTTCCGGTAGGCTGGAAAGGCCACGTGGATATGCTCGGGCACTGGGCTTCTCACTCGGTATAATCGATAGGTTCTGCATCAGACATAAACTCCCTTCCTTAAATGTAATTGTAGTCAACAAGAAAACAGGTATGCCAGGCAAGAGGGTAGTGTTAAGGCCTGAAAGCACGGTTGAAAGGGATCAGAAGGCCATTATGAATCATAACTGGTACAAGTATCACATACCTAACTTTCTCAATGTGATTTTAACACCACAGACCTCCAGGCTCCTGCTGAAAGGTTAGTAAGGTATAGAATCCCCTTAATTTTGTTGCCCAACTGACTTCTAATCCTTCAAATCTTAAAGGCAAATGCATCAAACTGATGCCATGGGTAATAATACTGTCAAGACTGCCTAGTACATGTTGCAGCGCATCTGTGAAGCCTGTGAAATGAAAGTGCACGGAGACAGGGGAAAAGGGTAATTGCACGCGCTGGGAAAACTGTAGCACAGGAACGAGAAGAGATGGCGATGAAAGACTGGTACAGCGTTACCCGGTTTTGAGGCCAATTCAAAAGGAGATCATCAAGCTTCGCTTCGATGCGTCATTCGTGATCACTTAGGATCAAGCAGCCTCGAATCGGTCGATATGGATCCTGTCAGCATGTCTGCGGGCTTGCCACAGATCATAAGCAGTCTGCATGTCCAGCCGGTCTCGGGAGTCGAACCGAATGCCTTGGATAATAGCCTTAATCTGCAAATGGCACTTGAGTAGCTATAATTGAGAAGCTATTCAACTCTCTATACAAAGCTGAATAGATATAACTTCCTTCACACCGTTATTATGGGGGTGCAATATGTTTTCAAGAGGAACAAACCGTCTTCAAACGAAATGGCTTCTAGCAATTGCAGTTTGCGTGCTTACAGGCTGTATGAACAAACAGACAGTATCACCGTTGGAGCTACACATACGATGTCCAACAGAAGCAGTACCAGACAAATGTTGGCCATCTGCACCGCCAAAACCAGATTACGTAGGAATAGATTTTAATTTTCGGTACAAAGTACTGGTTAGAGATACTCAGAAATGTGGTTCTGTAGTACAAGAGTGGGAAATGAGATACGACGAATGCCGAAAAACAGTAGACCAAGTTTTTAAGATATTAGAAGCGGAAGGTTTATTAAATAATCAGTGAAAGCAGATTACAGCACCTGTAACCCAGGATCAACAGAGCAGTGGAATTTGAGGTATGAAGGGAGTGAAAGCAGCGAATAAATTTCGGCGTGGACAAGATAAATTGGTACCTATCGTCCATGCAATGGGAACTTGGGTAATTGCCGGGATCAGCATTTGGGCGATCTGGGGAGCAGACTTTGGAGAACGAACTGCGGCCCTACTCAGCACTGAAATAGTCGACCAAAAAGAAAAAGTCGCTTCTTTGAAAAAAAAGATAGAACAACAAGAGCACTTGTTAAGAAGTAAGGAGTCAAGCTTAGCAAATTTTGATCAAGAAATTGCCTTATTGAAACAAGAGGTGCAAGGCTATAAAAAACAGAAGTTTCAGTTACAAGAGGAGATAGAACAATTTGAACAACGAGCTGTTAGAGAATTATCAAGTAGATGGGCTGACGATGCTGGCCAATGGATGATGGGCCATAAAGTTCGAGCTGAGGTAGCGTCCAAATTGGAAGACCATATTGTATGGATGGAAAAATTTCGGAACTGGGATGGCGGCAGTGAGTTCACAGAGGCCCCCCCATATATTTGGCATTTAGGAATGATAAATGAAAACAGTCGGGGTGATTGGTCAATACGGAGGCTCGAAATTGGAAATTGCGGTCAGGGGGAAGAAAACGGAAAGAACTTAACGGATAATTTACTCAAACATGAATCCCATGTTCAAGCGTGGTTTAAGTGCGGCCAGGAATTTGAGAAAAAGTTCATGGATGCTATCTATACTTACAAACTGCAAGGCATCCACACTGTACGAGATTTACGGAGAGAACTACGAAATGCTTATATGGACGAATCACAAAATGAGCGAGTTATTAAGCTATTCGAAAAAAGGATAGATAAAGTATTTGAAGAGCATGGGGTAATGGATGACATGTTGCTTAGGGTAACCGTTCGTCGCGGAGCAAAGACTACTGAAATTGTCAGCTTAGGAGAGAAAGTGTTAGATAATTATCGGGTTTTTGAATCAGTGTTAGCAATATTTGAAGAGTGGAATTAGTCGGCACACCTGAGGCTATAGTTCTAAAGAGTGGAGCAATTCGGTTTTTGGGAACTGGCGCGTGGTGTTCCGCTTCAAGGATGGCGAAGCCGTGGATGTGAACTTGATCATCTGCTAATAAACTACATGAGACCTGAAATGAGGCTCGACCTCACAAGGCTCTCAATCACCTGTCACCGAGTGAGTACGCGGCATTGAAGGCCGCATAACCCGCCAGATTCGCAATCGACGTGGTACTAAAAAGGGGTGATCTCCACTTATTGGTGTTCCCCCCATAAACTAGTCCAAGGCGTTTGCGAACATGGCATGATATGAAGGGTCCCCTTTTTCAGGTCCATGCAGTCAGTGAATTTCTGACCTTCGTTCGGCCCAACGGGCCTTATATTCCAGGGGCGAGAGTTCATTGAGAGCCTTGTGAGGTCGAGTCTCATTGTACTCTTGCCGCCAAGCTTGCAACTTCGTCTGTGCATCTGTCAAATCGTCAAACCAGTGTACGTTCAGGC
>JAPOQE010000070.1 GCA_026710875.1 Gammaproteobacteria bacterium
ACTCTTGAACACCCACATCAGCAGGAACGTGATCAGTGCGATGGCCGCCAGGATGCCACCCATCATGCTGTGTACGTTGCGCTCCGACATGTGGGCCGCCATCATGCTCATCCCGGAGGCTTCGCCGGTGAGCCCGGGGAGTTCTGCACGTAACCAGGCCTGGGCCTTCGCATCGATGGCTTTCAGCTCCGATGAAGTCGCGTTCTCGATTGTCACGGACATGCGCGAGGCAGACTTTGGCATATCAATACGGTCTTTGAGGTTGGCGCCAAACGGCAGCGAAAGCTCATACAGAAGCAGGTACTGGGCAGCGAGCTCAGGTGTTTCCGGCAGCCGGTAATAGGCCGGATCCTCGCCGTGCATGTTGCGGTTCAGCCGCTTCATGATGTCTGAGAATACCTGCACATGGGTGACCTTGGGCTGGTCCCGGTACCATTCGGCAAATGCTTCGACTTTTTGCAGATAAACCGGATCCGTGATGCCTCCATCGCGCCCGGACTCAAGCGAATATTCCAACTTGTCCAGGCCAGAGAGGTTCTCAACAATGAAGTCGGAATCACGTCTGAATTCGTAACGGTCATCAAAAAACTCCGTCAGGTTATCCCCCAGCTCAATGCGCGGGACCCCTGTGATCAGGACCACCGTCACCAGCATCAGTGTCCAGAACAGGGGCTTGTGCCTAGCGGTGACGAATTCACCAAAGCGTTCAAAGAATGCGCTGCCCTCGGGTCGGGCACGCGTCGCACGCAGGGGCAGCACAGCCAGCAGTGCGGGCAGAAACGTCATGGAATAGATAAGGCACTCAGGACACCGAAGGCCACCCAGTTGCCGAGCACGTGGAAGGGCGGCGAGTCCGAGGAGTTCAGGGTTAAAAAGCCAATGGCCGTGGTCAAGGAAGTCAAGAAAACTGGATAGGCATTGATGCGCATCGATTCCATGATGGCGGCCTGTTTATCAAGTCCCTGTCGCAAGCCCTGCAACACATTCGTGATGATGTGGATGGAATCGGCAATCGCAATTACCATGACGATAATCGGTATACCCGAGTTGGTCGGGCTGAGCAGCACCCCGCTCCAGCCGGCCATGCCCATGGTGGAATTGACGGAGAACATGACCACGGCAACCACGGCGGCTGTTGCAAGCGCCGAGCGCAACAGGACGATGGCGAGGCCGATGATGACCAGAAACACGAGGGGAAACAGGGTCTTCAAATCATCCTGCGTGGCATCCGAGAACGCTCTGTTCTGCACCACAAAGCCGGTCGCGTGATACGTGAGGCTCGGATGTTCCGATCGAGCCTCGTTGAGCAGCGTATCCAGATGGTCGGTGATCTCGATGACCTGGAGGTCCGGATGATCATCAAGTGCAAGGTCAATCGCCAGGGCCGCCACGTGTCCGCTGCGTGACACCAGGCGCCCGGCAATGTCCACATCCGCCAGCGCATTGTTCTCAATGCGCTCAAGCTCCGCATCGCTGAGTGAATGTGCATCTTCTACCAGCGGAGCCACGTTCAGGTCGTCTTCTTGTCCCTCACTGTAGTTGTAGTTGGTAAGCGAGGTTACACGGGTGGAGTACGGGATCAGCCAGGCGGCTTCGGTCAGTGCCTCCACGGCCGCCAGCGTCTCGCGTGTAAACACAGAGCCGGTCTGTGAGGCTACCGCGATCAGCAGCGTGTTGGATTCCGAATAGGTGGCTTCCAGTGCATCGAATGCAAGAAGCTGGGGATTGTCTTCGCTGAACAGGATGCGGTAGTCGTTCGATACCTTGATCAACGGGGCGCCGGCCGTCATCGCCAGCATGACCAGGGTTGCGAGCACGACAACTGGCCATCGATAGCGCAATAGGGCTTCGCTGTATCGGTCCAACGCGGTCATGACAAGCATCCTGCGCGTGCCGACCGGGCAGGGAATCTGCACATACAAGGCCCTGGCACGGTTCTCTTGGCCAACGATCCGGCCCGCCCTCTCATCGGCCAGTTTATTTTTTCACTCACAACAGGTGACCTTCCTGCATGCTGCCGTTGTCTGTGTGGTCACGAATATGAAGGTGCGAGAGCCTACCGATAACACGATATCGAGGAATACACATGATCCGGCAGCTTGTAACCTCGATGATCCAGGCCGTCATACAGACTGCTCCAGCAGCAGGGCGGCTGCACCCATTATTTAGTCGGTAGCTTTCCCTTCGAGTTCCTGCACACGCTGTTCCAATTCCTGAACACGCAACTGGCTTTGCGCCAGCATCTCGCTTTGTGCATCAAATTCCTTGCGGGTAACCAGGTCGAGTCGCTGAAATACACTTTCTGCAACAACACGCGCATTTTTCTCAAGCCTGTCCTTGCCCTTTTTCAAGCCCTTGGGAAGCACAGCATCAAGCTTGCGCGATAACTCATCTAGATTATTGGGACCGGGTTTCATGGCTGGATACAATAGGTTATCTCAATGCTGGTAACAAGCCCTGCACCCTTGTCAGTCGCCCACAACCATATAAAACTACGTTGTACGTGCCTGAGGGGGGAGTGCCTAGCCTGTATGCCATACAATTGAGTGGGAAAAGTCTATCATAGGATTTGCAGATGTTATACTGCAACGCTACTTCCCGTGGCGTTCCAGCTGCGACGAAACAGAGCGTTCTGCAGAGGGAGATTTGTCTACTACCGCGGATAAATGGTTGTTACCTCTGTGGTCGCCGACCCGTAAGCGGAAATAGGTTTCATGTTCAAAGCGCCAGGGATAGCCTTACTGTACCGATTCTGGGAGTATTCTCGGGATCAGGCTTTTGGTCCAGGTAGAAATCGCTCTGCTGAGACCGTTCCGGACAGATTTCAGCCAAGCTGTTGTTTGCAATTTGCTGGGTGACTTGATCAGAGAACCTTTGTAATGAAAATACAACCGTCGCCTTCCGCCTATATCGAAGAGTATGTCTCGGCTCGTCTGCATGATCGTGCAACCGCGGATAACTACATCAGACACACCCACATAGGTGATCCCGAGCTTGATTCTGTGATGGAGGAAATTTCCACACTCCCCAGCGAAGATCTGCACCGGTTCATCGGGGCTGGTATAGAGCAGCAGGATGAGGTTTTACGCACAGCTCCGCAGGCATTGCGTGAAATATTTGACCGCATCAATGAACCTCCTTCGTGGCTCGACCACAAGGCCTTTGATCCTGCCGTTTCGGCATTCTATACCAAGGCAACCGATATACTGCTTGCGCTTGTGGCCGGAGTGCTGGTCGAGGGTTTTTCGACACTGATGAGCAAGCCATTCAGCGTCACAGGCCGCATGCTGCAGGAAACAGACGTCAGTATCAGACAGTTGAAGCAAGTCAACCGTCACTTGCTGGAAGTATTTTTTCCAGGTGGATTATTAAGAGAAGGGGACGGTTGGAAGCTGTCCGTGCGTATCCGTTTTATTCATGCCCGGGTGAGGCAGTTGATGAAAACTGCCGAAGAGTGGAACACGGAGGCCTGGGGCGTCCCGATCAGTGCGGCACATATGGGTTTCTCAACTGCTTTGTTTTCGTACCGGTTGCTGGAACACTCTTCATCCGTCGGTGCCAACTACAGCAGCGAAGAGGAGGACAGCATCTACAGCCTGTGGCGTTACGTAGGCCACCTCATGGGGGTCCCTGAAACGATCCTGTACAGCACCCGGCAGGAAGCGCAGACGCTGTTCAAGATGGGCTTCATGTGCGAGCCGCCACCGGATGCCGATGCAGCCGCCATCTCAAATACCCTGATACAGTCTATCCCCTTGGTTGCCGGGCTGACCGATCGTGAAGAACAGGATGACATGCGGGATCTGGCGTACCGGATTTCAAGAGCACTGGTAGGGAACTGGCTTGCCGATCAGTTGCATTTCCCGAAAGTTCATAGCACAGGAACGCTGTACATGTACCGGGCAAAGCAACTCAGCGCGCGACTGACAAAGGATGTGCAAATGATCAAATCAGAAAACTTTCTTCAGCTTCTCAACGTGTCCCAATATGATGAGACCGGTGTGAGCTACAAGATGCCTGATCATGTACTTGCTTCAAAATCAAGTGAGTGGTGAAGCTGACCCGCCTGAAATACGCCCTGGATCTGCCAGAACCTGAGCGACCATGGTCCTGGGTGCAGACGACCTCATCATGAGCGGCAAATCCGAAGCACTGGGTCTTTCCACTCTGGCAGGTATGTAACTGTAGTGCATGCCTGGTTGAATTTGCGGTATCCATGACTACATCTACTGGCAGCGTTATCACCCATGTGGCACTTGCTGGGCAATCGATGCGGGTTGCACAACAGCAGGAAAGTTGGCCTGAGGAGAAGCCATGGGATTTGTGACTGATGTCGTTTTGCCTCTGGCACTTGCTTTCATCATGCTGGCTCTTGGGCTCGGACTCACCTTTGATGATTTTGTCCGGGTGGCACGCCACCCTCGCGATTTCGCTGTCGGCGCTGTGTCGCAGATCCTCGTACTGCCAATGGTCGCTTTCCTGCTTGCCAGCATTTGGCCCATGGCTCCGGAGCTCGCCCTCGGGCTGATGATCATTGCTGCTGCTCCGGGTGGTGTGACCTCCAATCTCCTGACTGCATTCGCGCGTGGCGATGTCGCATTGTCGATTTCGCTGACAGCGGTAGTCAGCTTGTTGAGTGTCATCACGATCCCGTTCGTTGTGGTCTTTGCCTATGGGCATTTCATCGGTGAGCAGGCAGTGCAGGACATCACTGTTGCCGACACAGCGACCAGCGTCTTCCTGATCGTCACCATCCCGGTACTGGTGGGTTTGCTTGTGCGCCGTTTTGCAGAGAACTTTGCGCTGCGGGTCGAACCGTCGGCACGTACCGTGTCCGCCGTGTTGTTCGTGCTGGTGCTTGCGGGGGCGATCTATCAGGAACGCAGTAACCTTGTTTCCTATTATGCCCAGGCCGGGCTTGCCACATTTGCCCTGAACGTGATGATGATGGCGATTGCCTACCTGTTGGCGCGGTCCTTTGCTTCCGGTGCAAAACAGCGAACGGCGATTGCAATGGAGTGTGGACTGCAGAACGGGACGCTTGCGATCGCGATTGCAGTGCTTTTGTTCGACGGTGGGCTCGCTACAGTGCCGGCGACAACCTACAGCCTGACCATGTTCGTGACCGCACTGATCTATGTTGCATTGTTGCGCCGCACTCCGGGTGCAACCGCTTGATGTATGAGGTTGCTGTTTTTCATTCCGGCCTGTCACCCACTGGATAAGAGTACATGAGGGTTCGCATGAATCCTCGGGTTGCCGGCCCATGCCGGGTGGTCAGTGCGGTGTGAGCCTGATACACCGGCACGCGGTTTGCGGCATTTGTGGTTTCCTTCGCATGCGACAGCGTGTACCCTATGCGCTCGGAGTTTCTTGCAGTTCACAGGGCGCAAAGCATGGGGGAGATGCCTGATCTGGACTGGAAGATATTATTTGGAAACATGTGGCCCCTGGTATCGGTCACCACTGGAGAATCTGCATGCCAACCATCACCCTGCCTGACGGCTCCCGAAAAGAATTTACTGGTCCGGTCACGATCCAGCAGGTCGCAGAATCCATCGGACCCGGACTTGCCAAGGCGACCATCGCCGGGCGCATCGACGGACAACTGGCCGATGCCTGTGTCAGCATCACCGAAGATGCCGACGTAGAGATTGTCACAAGCAAAGACCCGGACGGCGTCGACATTATTCGCCACTCCTTTGCCCACTTGATGGGCCATGCGATCAAGCAACTGTACCCCACTGCCAAGATGGCCATCGGCCCTGTCATCGAGAACGGTTTCTACTACGACGTGGACTACGAGCGCTCCTTTACCCCGCAGGACATGGAGGCGATCGAAAAACGCATGAGTGAACTGATCGTGGAGGATTACGATGTCATACGGGAGGTCGTCAGCCGGTCACAGGCCGTGGAAACGTTTCGGCAACGCGATGAGGAGTACAAGGTTGAGATTGCCTCGGAGATTCCTGACGATGAAATCATTGCGCTTTACCACCACCAGGAATACACGGACATGTGCCGTGGCCCCCACGTACCCAACACACGCCACCTGCGTGCATTCAAGTTGACCCGGCTTGCAGGTTCGTACTGGCGGGGAGATTCCGACAGAAAGATGCTGCAGCGTATCTATGGAACGGCGTGGGCGGACAAGAAACAGCTCAAGCATTATCTGACCCAGCTTGAGGAAGCCCGCAAACGCGACCACCGTAAACTCGGCAAGCAGATGGACCTGTTTCACTTTCAGGACGAGTCACCGGGCATGGTGTTTTGGCATGACCGGGGATTTATGCTGTACCGTCTGGTTGAATCCTATATCCGTGAGAAGATTCGAGCGCATGGCTACCAGGAGGTGTCCACCCCGCAGATTCTGGACCGCAAACTGTGGGAGAAGTCGGGGCACTGGGACAAGTTTGGCGAGATGATTTTTGCAACGCAGTCGGAAAACCGCGAGTATGCAGTCAAGCCGATGAACTGTCCCGGGCATGTACAGATTTACAATCAGGGGCTGAAAAGTTACCGGGACCTGCCGCTGCGCCTGTCCGAGTTTGGACTCGTGCACCGCAACGAACCCTCCGGGACGCTGCACGGCCTGTTGCGTGGAAGGCGTTTCGTGCAGGATGACGCACACATATTCTGTACTCGCGAGCAGCTTCAACAGGAAGTTGCCGCCCTGATTCGCCTGACGTTCGATGTGTACGAGGATTTCGGATTCGATGCCATCGAACTGGCTTTGTCAACGAGACCGGAGGTGCGAGTGGGCGAGGATGGTCTCTGGGACGAGGCCGAGGCAGCATTGCAGAAAGCGCTTGATGCGCAGGACCTTGAGTACCGCCTGCAGCCGGGCGAGGGTGCATTTTACGGCCCCAAGATTGAGTTCACGCTGCGCGACAGCATTGGCCGGGCCTGGCAATGTGGCACGATACAACTGGATTTTTCCATGCCCGGGAGGCTGGATGCGACCTACGTGGCCGAAGACGGAACACGCCAGGTGCCGGTCATGATCCACCGTGCAATCCTCGGTTCACTGGAGCGTTTTATCGGGATTCTCATTGAAAATCATGCGGGCGATCTGCCGTTTTGGCTGGCTCCGGTACAGGCCGTTTTGCTGAATATCACGGACCGGCAGGCGGATTATGTGCGTAAGTCAGAAGAAATGCTTAAGAATCAAGGATTCAGGGTGATCTCCGACTTGAGAAATGAAAAGATTGGCTTTAAGATTCGGGAGCATACGATCGCACACGTACCGTACATGCTGGTCGCAGGTGATCGGGAAGTGGCTGCAAGTCAGTTGGCCATGCGCTCACGTGGCGGTGAAGATCTGGGTGCGATGGATTTCGATACCCTCGTTCAGAAGTTCACACAATTCGGGGGAGCACCGCGGCCATTAAATTAATTATTGGAGGAATGGAATATTAGCGTAGCGAAAGTCACACGTTTGAATGAGGAAATTACCGGGCAGGAAGTCCGTCTGATCGGACTCGATGGCAAGAACGTAGGTGTGGTGGATATCAGTGAAGCCCAGCAGATTGCGCAGGACGCCGACCTTGACCTGGTAGAGATTGCGCCAAATGCCTCACCTCCCGTTTGCCGGGTCATGGACTACGGCAAGTTCAAGTTCCAACAAAGTAAGAAAGCCCAGGTTGCGAGAAAGAAGCAGAAACTGATTCATGTCAAGGAAATCAAGTTTCGCCCGGGTACGGAAGAAGGAGACTATCAGGTCAAGCTGAAAAAGATCACCGAGTTTTTGACGAATGGCGACAAGACCAAGGTTACCGTTCGTTTCAGGGGCCGGGAAATGATGCATCAGGAATTAGGGGGTGTGTTGCTGGACCGTATCGAGAAGGACCTGGAGGACTATGGTGAAGTGGAGCAAAGACCCAAACTGGAAGGACGCCAGCTGGTAATGGTGTTCACCCCGCATCGAAAAAAATGAAACAGACAAGAGTACAGACATGCCAAAACTAAAGACAAACCGTGGTGCTGCCAAGCGATTCAAAAAGACTGCAGGCGGAAGCTTTAAGCGTATACAATCCCATGGCCGGCACATACTGACGAAGAAAAGCACCAAGCGGAAACGTCATTTGCGTGCAGGCTCGACAATTGCAGATCAGGACGTGAAATCAGTACGGCAAATGCTGCCCTACGCGTAACGTCGATGTCATAAGGAAACCTGGAGAGAACTAATGCCAAGAGCAAAGAGGGCGGTGGTGGCCCGTGCCCGACACAAGAAGATCCTTGCCAAAGCGAAGGGCTATTATGGAGCCCGCAGCAGGACCTTTCGTGCTGCCAAGCAGGCAGTCATCAAGGCGGGTCAGTATGCATACCGTGACCGCAGGCAACGAAAGCGCCAGTTCAGGTCCCTGTGGATCGTCCGCATCAATGCGGCTGCCAGGCAGTTCGGGCTTTCGTACAGTCGGCTGATGGATGGGCTGAACAAGGCGTCTGTGCAGATTGATCGCAAGGTGCTGGCAGATCTGGCAGTCCATGACATCGATACGTTTGGCAAGATCGCTGAAAGGGCGAAGGCTAGCTTGTAGATTATTTTGAAACCCGTTGATAGCTGTATAACTGCCGGGTTGATGTTTTATAAAAGGGAAAGGCTTTGCCTTTCCCTTTTTTGTGCGGACCATGAGTGCAGATAAACGAATGACTGATCTTGAGTCTCTGGAGGCTGCTGCCCTTGGAAGAATCCAGGCAACTGCAGACGTGGATGCTCTGGATGCAGTGCGTGTGGAGTTTCTAGGCAAAAAGGGCGTGCTGACAGAGAAACTCAAGGCCCTGGGCAAGCTCCCCGGCGATGAGCGTCCTGCCGCGGGTCAGAAGATCAACCGGATCAAGTCACGCCTCAAGCAGGCCATCGCGGAAAAACGATCCGAGTTGGAGCAATCCGAACTCGAGCAGCGGCTCAGCCGCGACGCCCTGGACATCACATTGCCGGGACGCCGACAGAATTTGGGCAGCCTGCATCCGGTAACACTCACCTTGATGCGCATCCGTGAGTATTTTCAGCAGTTCGGATTTTCAGTGGAAGAGGGGCCCGAGGTGGAAGATGAGTTCCATAATTTTGAGGCCCTTAACATCCCCGCTCATCATCCGGCGCGTGCCATGCATGACACCTTCTATTTCCACGACACGATGCTGTTGCGGACGCATACCTCCTCGGTGCAGATCCGCCACATGCAGCACCAGGCTCCGCCCATACGGATCATCGCACCCGGGCGCGTGTACCGGTGCGACTCGGACCCGACCCACAGCCCGATGTTCCATCAGGTCGAAGGACTGCTGGTCGATGAACAAACCTCCTTTGTTGATTTGAAAAGTATTTTATTCAGGTTCCTGCGGTTCTTTTTTGAAGACGAGGATTTGCAGATACGCTTTCGCCCGTCGTATTTTCCGTTCACAGAGCCCTCGGCGGAAATTGACGTAGCCATGCCCGGTTCTGAGTCCGGGGACGTCCGATGGCTGGAGATCGTGGGCTGCGGAATGGTGCATCCCGAGGTGTTTCGACAGGTCGGAATCGATGAAAACCGCTATCGGGGATATGCCTTTGGCATGGGCGTGGAACGTCTCGCCATGCTGCGCTACCAGATTGATGATCTACGCCTGTTTTTTGAAAACGACCTGCGTTTTCTCAAGCAGTTCACATGAGTGTTGAGTCATGCAGGTAAGTGAACTCTGGTTGCGTGAATGGGTGAACCCGCCCGCGGATACGCACGGGCTCGCCAATGCCCTGACCATGGCTGGACTGGAAGTCGACGGTTTGACCCCCGCAGCCCCTGCATTCTCCGGTGTCGTAGCCGCAAGAATTATCGAGCTGGCCCCGCATTCAAAAGCCAAGAAGGGCCATGTATGCGAGGTCGATGACGGCTCCGGTCAACCGCTTACCGTGGTGTGTACGGCAGACAACGTGCGGGCCGGGTTGATGACGGCGCTGGCCCGGGTCGGCGCACAACTTCCGGGTCAGGCGGGTGTCGAGAAAAGGCAATTGCATGGTGTCGAATCCACGGGGATGCTTTGCTCCTATGCGGAACTCGGATTGGCGGATGCGTCAGAGGGCATCATCGAGTTGCCGGAGTCCTGCGAGCCGGGAGAGGATCTATACGAAGTACTGGAACTGAACGACACCGTCATTGATATCGACTTGACGCCGAACCGTTCAGATTGCCTCAGTGTCTGGGGCTTGGCACGTGAAGTATCCGCACTCCTTGAGGCGCCAGTCAGGGAGCTGTCCATGAAAGAGGTCAGCGCTGAAACCGATACGGTGTTCCCCGTCTCGATAGAGGCCCCTGAAGCCTGTGCACGCTATGTCGGTCGCGTGATTACGGGGGTGTCTGGAGATAGCACGAGTCCGCTTTGGCTGCGCGAGAAACTGCGACGCAGCGGGCTGCGTTCCGTCAATGCCATTACTGATATCACCAATTACGTGATGCTGGAACTGGGCCAGCCCATGCATGCCTTTGACCTGGACAAGCTGGCCTCGGGTATCGAGGTACGCTTTGCCCGAAGCTCGGAGTCCCTGTGCCTGCTAAACGACCAGGAGGTGTCCCTGTCCAAGGACGAGCTGGTGATCGCGGATGCTGAAGGTCCTTTGGCCCTGGCGGGGATCATGGGAGGCGAGCGTTCTTGCGTCGGGGATCAAACGCATACCGTTTTTCTGGAAGCCGCCTGGTTTCACCCGCAGACCCTGGCGGGCAAGGCGAGAAGGCATGGCCTGCACACGGATTCCTCGCACCGCTTCGAACGTGGTGTGGACCCGGAACTGGCTGCCATGGCCATACACCGTGCCACCGGGTTGATTGTTGAGAGCACCGGCGGTCAGCCAGGGCCTGTGGTGATTGAGGAAAGTGCATCCCGCCTGCCTCAACCGGCAACGATCAGGCTGGACGTTACCCGGGCAGAAAACCTGCTGGGCATCGAGTTGACTGGCGAAGAGATTGAGGCGCTCCTTGAACGCCTGCATTGTGAAGTCAGTCGCAAGGACAACATACTGCAAGTCCTCACACCGGCATTTCGAACCGATCTCGCCATCGAGGTCGACCTGATCGAGGAAATTGCACGTCTGAAAGGGTATGAGAATTTACCGGATACGAATGCCGGACCCGGTTATCTGACCACCAAGGACCAGGCGGCTCGCACGGACCCCGTAGAGGTCATGAAGAACGCGTTGGTGATGTGCGGCTACAGCGAGGTTATTTCGTTCAGTTTCGTGAGTCAGGATGTGGAAAAGCTGTTCAACCCGAGCCATGAAGCCAAGGTGCTGGCAAATCCGATTTCGCAGGACCTGGCGGTGATGCGCAGCAGCATCTGGCCCGGCCTGATCCAGGCTGCCATTCACAATTTCAATCGCCAGCAAGAACGTATTCGCTTCTTTGAACAAGGACTGCAGTTTTGCCAGACTCCGCAAGGTCTCGAGCAGCGTCCGGTCCTGTCGGGACTGGTCTGCGGCCACTGTGAAGTAGAGCAGTGGGGGGTCAGCCCGAGAGAGGTCGATTTTTACGATCTCAAGGGCGATGTCGAACACCTTCTGGAAGTCGCAGGCCTGGCACCCGACCAACTGAGGACTGAACCCCTGGAAGATGCAGGACTGCATCCGGGAAAAGCTGCAAAGATTCTCTACAAGGACGAGATGCTGGTTCGGTTCGGCGCCCTGCATCCGCGTATCCAGGCGGCTCTCGGGATCAGCCAGGAAGTGTACTTGTTTGAGTTGCAGCTCGAGGCTTGTTCAGACACTCCCCCTGAACTGATGTTCAAGCCCTTGTCGAAATACCCGTTCATCCGCCGGGATATCACGTTGATCGTGGACCAGGCGGTGCAAGCTGCACAAATATGCTCAAACATTGAGCAAATGCAAATCCCTTGCCTGCAGCAGGTGGAGATCTTCAGCGTGTATACGGGCGCAGGCATACAAAAAGGGAAGAAAAGCATCTCTTTAGGCTTGATTTTGCAAGAGTTTTCACGCACCCTTACAGACAAAGAAGTAGAACAAACCATCACATCAATTGTTTCCCAACTTGAGCATCAGGTTGGAGCGGGGATTAGAAGCTAAGTGCGATGGCGCTGACCAAAGCCCAAATGGCCGAGAATCTGTTTGAGGAGCTAGGCCTCAACAAACGCGAGGCCAAGGAACTCGTTGAAGTCTTTTTTGAAGAAGTACGGAATGCTTTGGAGCAAAGCCGTGAAGTCAAGTTGTCCGGCTTTGGCAATTTTATACTGCGGGATAAGAATCAGCGTCCTGGGCGAAATCCCAAGACGGGTGAGGAAATCCCGATTTCTGCCAGGCGCGTTGTGACATTCCGTCCTGGACAGAAGCTCAAAGCCAGAGTCGAGGCGTATGTTGGAAATCAGCAATAACGATGTATTGCCACCGATCCCAGGGAAACGCTATTTCACGATTGGCGAAGTCAGCGAACTTTGCAGGGTAAAATCTCACGTACTGAGGTACTGGGAACAGGAATTCCCTTCACTGAAGCCCGTCAAGCGTCGCGGCAACCGCAGGTATTACCAGCGCCACGATGTAATCCTTATCCGCCAGATTCGAGACCTGCTGTATGTGCAGGGGTATACCATTGGCGGGGCTCGTCAGAAGCTGTCAGGGTCCTCGGCAAAAGAGGATACGAGCCAGAGTCAGCAGCTTGTCCACCAGATGCGTGTCGAGCTTGAGGATCTGTTGCAGGTTTTGAAGCGTTAGTTGTTCTTCCAGTAATTCCTATATCATACGCCAGCGAGAATCGGGGTGTAGCGCAGCCTGGTAGCGCACCGCAATGGGGTTGCGGTGGTCGGAGGTTCAAATCCTCTCACCCCGACCAGGCCAGGGGTCTTTCCGGTTGCAGGACATGGAGTGGACCCGCTCAGATGTAAAGGAAGTACGTTCTATAAATGCCATTGAATATTCACGTCGATCTTGAGTTTATTTTACTCGCCGGAACCCTGGTGACAGGCTTTGTCTGGTTGCTGGACCGGTATCTCTTGCGCAGCAGACGAGCGGCGAAAGCTGAAGACAGGGACACGGGTGACAGGGATCCGTGGTATATCGAGCTCTGCATATCCTTCTTTCCGATCCTTCTGATTGTGCTGGTGCTTCGATCCTTCGTGGCCGAACCCTTTCGAATCCCGTCAGGCTCGATGATGCCGACCTTGCTGCACGGTGATTTTATCCTGGTCAACAAATTCAGCTACGGCGTCCGCTTGCCGGTCCTGCATGCCAAGGTACTGGATACCGGGGCACCACAGCGCGGAGACGTCGCGGTGTTTCGCTTTCCCAGGAACCCTGCCCAGGACTACATCAAAAGGATTATCGGTCTGCCGGGTGATCTCATTGAATACCGGGACAAAACGGTATTCGTCAATAACCGCCCCATGCTGCAGGAACGCACAGGTGTGTATGAGGGACTCGGTGCAAACAGCGTCATGAACGGCATCCCGATGTACAGGGAAGACCTGCAGGTGCTGTCACACGATGTTTTGATTCGTAGCCCCAAATACAATGCACCCATGGCGGAATATGTGCCGGATGGCCACTACTTTGTGATGGGAGATAACCGCGACCACAGCAGTGACAGTCGCAGCTGGGGGTTTGTGCCTGAAAAAAATCTGGTAGGCAGGGCCTTCCTGGTATGGATGAACTGGGATTACGCAGGCAAGCAGTTCAACTTCGAACGCATCGGCAAAAAAATCATCTAGTGCTCCGATTGATCAGGGCAAGACCCGGGGTCCACACCTCGCAAACAGCTCCCGGGGAGGGAATTGGTTTCCCAAACTGGGCTGGTATAAGATTATGGAATTATCCCGATTAGTTGACATACTCCGATGAAAGCCTACCGTACCATCCGATACCGCCTGCACCCGCAGACGCAAGCCAAGACGCGCAAGCTGCATGAACTGGCAGGCGCCTGTCGGTACGTGTGGAATCACTTCGTCGGCGTGCTGCGAGATGAGTACACGGCGTATGGACGGGCAGATAGCCGCTGGTATTCGCTGTTGCCGCGCTTTACCCATCTGCGCAAGCAAGTGCCGTGGCTGCAGGGGTATTCAAGCGGACTTCTTCGTCTGTCATTAAAACCCATCGAGACAACCTACAGGCAATTCTACAAGGGCGAAGGCGGGCTGCCGAAATTCCACGGACGATATTCGCATGTACCCTTTATCCCGCTGGACAGCCAGCGGTTCAAGCTACAAGGGAACTGGCTGCATGTCCAGAAGATCGGACAACTCAAGCTCACCGGAAACAATCCCTACACCGACGGTATTGCAAAAAGCGGCACCATCAAATACGAAGCGGGCAGGTGGTACGCCTATATCGTGTACGAAGTACAGGTCACGGCATTGCCTGCATCCATCAAGCCGGTGGGCATGGACCGCAATGTCGGGCAGATGACACGCTCGGACGGCGTGGTGCATCACACCCCTGAAATGGGCAGGCTCGAAGCCCGCAAGCGCAGATACCAGCGCATGATGGCGCGTAGACATAAAGGAAGCAGGAAGCAGGGTATCAAGCCCTCCAATCGCTACCTGAAAGCAAAGCATTTATGTGCCTGCACCCATCAGAAGATTGTACAGGCCCGCACAAACTGGTGCCATCAGACATCCAGAGAGATTGCAGACAAGTACAACCTTGTCTACATGGAGGATCTGAATACAAAAAGCATGACGGTCTCTGCAAAGGGTACCACTGGGAATCCGGGCAAGCACGTGAAGCGTAAAGCAGGGCTAAACAAGGCAATCCTGAGTTCAGGCTGGCACAAGCTGGAACATTGTTTGTCCTACAAATCGAATGTGGTGAAAGTTGCGCCCCATTACACGAGTCAGGCGTGCCATGAATGTGGACATACAGATAAACAGAACCGCAAATCACAAAGTAAGTTTGAATGTGTGGAGTGCGGGCATCGGGCCAATGCGGACATGAATGCCGCATTGAATATTCTGGCCTTCGGGAATGGGGCTGCTGGACGTGGAGGTCGCCGCAGTAGTGGGCCTGTGAAGCGTCAAACGGTCTGGTTGGATGATCATGTCAACTAATCGGGATAATTCCCTAAGATTAACCATCCCTTGTGTGTTGGATTGTTGAAAAACGTACTCGATCATGGCGCAGGTCCTGTTAAGCCTGTTCCGTAATCCCCAGAAGACCAGCAGTAAAACAGATTGCATCTAAGCGACATCCTTGAAGAGTCCTTGCGAAGCTCGGAGTATTTCAGCCGGGCCCTGACACACCGCAGTGCCGGAGCGAATAATAACGAGAGACTCGAATACCTGGGCGATGCCTTGCTGGGATTTTTCATCGCAGAGTGGCTGTTTCGTTGCTACACCCACTACTCCGAGGGCGACCTGACACGGCTGCGTGCCCACCTGGTGCGCCAAGACACGCTTGCCGGGATTGCCCGTGAGGTGGATCTGGGTGCGCACATGTCCCTGGGAGCCGGTGAACTCAAGACCGGGGGTGACCAGCGTGTCTCGATTCTGGCCGATGCGCTGGAAGCCTTGATCGCTGCCGTATACCTTGCGGGAGGACTGGATCGAGCCAGGAAATTTGTCATGGATTTGTACAGCACACGGCTCGATAACCTCCCTTCCCTGGATCAGCTCAAGGATGCCAAGACCAAGCTGCAGGAATTCCTGCAGGCCAGGGGTCTTGAGCTTCCCCGGTATGTTCTGCAAAAGCAGATCAGGAAATCAGGCGATGAGCACTTTACCGTCGAATGTGTCATTCAGGGTTGCAGTGAACAGTTCATTGTCACCGGCAAAAGCCGCCGTTGTGCGGAACAGGATGCCGCCGAGCTGGCACTGACCTACGTGTCTGCGCAGGACACCTGAGGGATCGCAATGTCCGAGCAGTCAAAGTGTGGGTTTGTGAGCATTGTAGGCCGTGCCAACGTCGGCAAGTCCACCCTGTTTAACAAGCTGCTCGGGGAGCAGTACTCTGTAACGACGCACAAGCCGCACACCACGCGCAACAACATCCGGGGCGTACTGAGCCTTGAGCAATGTCAATTGATACTGATCGACACACCCGGTGTCCAGCTTAGCAACCGGCGGCTGATGCACAGGGTGATGTTGAGTAACGCACTATCCTCCTTGCAGGAGGTGGATGTCGTCATGATGCTGGTTGAGCCCCATGTCTGGAATCGGGAGGATGCGTATTTGCTGGAACAGATCAGCCAGATCAGGTGTTCGGTCCTGCTCGTCATCAACAAGGTGGACAAGATCAAGGACAAGTCCGAACTCCTGCCCATCATTGAAGGTCTGAAGCTACAGCATGCATTTGACAGCATTGTTCCGATGTCGGCACTGCGTGATACGGAGCTTACGGGGCTGACAAAAGAGTTATGCAAGCTCAGTCCACGTTCAGAGTTCCTGTTCCCCCGGGATATGAAATGGGATCGTGATGACGCATTTGCAATTGCGGAAATCGTACGTGGTGTGGCCATGGTGCAACTGCAAAAAGAGTTGCCTTACGTTCTTTATACGGAAGTCGAAACCCTTGAATTCACAGAGCGCCTGGTCACCGTTTCGGTCATCATATGGGTTGAGAAAGACAGTCAGAAACCGATTGTGATCGGAAAGAAAGGCGCCCGGCTGAAATCTATCGGCGGGCAGGCCCGCGTTCGGCTGGAACGGATATTTCGCAAAAAGGTGATGCTCAGCACATGGGTCAAGGTCAAGCAGAACTGGCAGGATCAGCAGGCTATCGTTTCCCAGTTCAAGTATTAGGGGCAGGCACATTGGCGAAAAAAGTAGATCTACAGCCTGCCTATTGCATGCATGCGAGGTCCTACAGGGAATCCAGCCAGATTGTGGAGATGCTGACGCCGGCCCATGGCCTGATTGCCTGTGTGTACCGGGGGTCGAGAAAGCAGCGTGGTGCCAACAGTATCCTGTTCACTCCGCTATTGATCTCATGGAGTGGAAACGGAGGGCTGTTTACGCTGACCCATATCGAGTCCAGGGCAAGCCGGCATTTCTCCTCACCCGGTACCAGCATCGTAGGCATGTATCTGAATGAATTGATACTGAGACTGACGCCCAAGTCGAGTCCCAGCCAAGACATTTTTGATTTGTACCAGAGTGTAATCAATGCGTTGGGTGAGGACGGGAAGCCGTGTGAAACCTTGCTGCGTCTATTTGAGGTCAAGTTGCTGGAGCTGACCGGATACGGTCTTTTGCTCGACCGGGAGGCGGACCATGAGACCGAGATTCGCCCGGATGCCGTGTATCGCTACGATGTGGAAACAGGACCCATGCAGGTCCGCCAGGACCGGGATGCATGGAACGTTGTACGGGGAGCCACCCTGATCGCACTCCAGGCGCCGCTGTCAATGGAAAGCGAGCATATGAGTGCTGCGAAAAGATTCATGCGTGGGGTGATCGATTTCCATCTGGGTAACCATTCCCTGCGCAGCCGTGAAATCTTGCAGTTCATCGCATAGACTCGCGCCTTAGAACCAACGGATGACAATTTCATGATGCCAGCTGAATCAAGGGTGCGACTGGGTGTGAATCTTGATCACGTGTTGACCATCCGTCAGGCTCGTGGCACGGCCTACCCGGACTGGCAGGAGGCCATCGTCGCAGCCGAGCGCGCCGGGGCGGATGGGATCACGATGCATCTGCGTGAAGACCGCCGCCACGTCCAGGACGCCGATGTATATCTTGCCCGGCGCATAATACAGACAAGTATGAATCTGGAGATGGCTGCTACTGAGGAGATGCGCGACATCGCCCTGGAAGTGGTTCCACAACACTGCTGTATCGTTCCGGAAAAGCGCATGGAACTGACCACGGAAGGCGGCCTTGATGTCATTGGCCATCTCGCGAGAATCAAGGCGCTTGCCAGTGCCTTGCGTGAAGCCGGGATCGTTGTTTCCCTGTTCATCGAACCGGATGACGAAGTGGTGGAAGCTGCCGCAGAAACCGGTGCCGATGCAGTTGAACTGCATACGGGCACCTATGCCGAGGCCAGCGCAGATGCCCTGGAAAACGAATTGGACAGGATTCGTAGTGCTGCCCGAAAGGCATCCTCTCTCGGGCTGATCGTCAATGCCGGCCACGGTTTGCATTGCGACAATGTAGGTGCCATTGCCGGAATTGAGAACATGCATGAGCTGAATATTGGACATTCCATCGTCGCCGACGCCCTGTTCATGGGCCTGGAACAGGCAATCCGGCGAATGAGAGCCGCCATCGATGCAGGCCTTTGATATGGAACTGATTGGCACAGGAGTCGACATTGTAGATAACCGGCGGATCAGGAGAATCCATGGCCGATACCCCGAGGCCTTCGCAAAAAGGATATTGCATGCCAATGAACTCGAGGAATTTTCTGCCGATCCCGACAAGGTCCTGTATTTGGCGAGCCGTTTTTCTGTCAAGGAAGCCATCTCGAAGGCGTTCGGACTTGGAATGCGTGGCAAGATGTCATGGAAGAATATCTGTATCACCCACGACTCCCTCGGCAAGCCGGTGCCGGACTTTGAGGAGTCCCTGCGCAGCTATCTAGGAGTGGATGCGCTGCAGGTGTCTGTTAGTATTTCACATGAGCAGCATTACACGATTGCCTATGCCATCGCTTTTGGTAAAAGCCCATGAACATATCTACGCTTGAAAAATTTGTCGGCAACACTCCGCTGGTTCGCCTGCAACGATTGCCAGGGGAGACCTCCAACAGGATTCTTGCCAAGCTCGAGGGCAACAATCCAGCCGGCTCGGTCAAGGACCGCCCGGCACTGAGCATGATTGTCGAAGCCGAGCGCCGCGGTGATATCAAACCCGGCGACTACCTGATTGAAGCAACGAGCGGGAACACCGGGATCGCCCTGGCCATGGTCGCCGCGATGAAGGGGTACCGAATGAAGCTGATCATGCCGGAGAACATGAGCCTTGAGCGCCGTGCTTCCATGCAGGCATTCGGAGCCGAGCTGATTCTCGTCACCGTGGAAGAGGGCATGGAAAAGGCGCGTGATCTCGCCCTGCAGATGCAGGAGCAGGGCAAGGGCAAGGTGCTGGACCAGTTTGCCAATCCCGACAACCCGCTTTCGCACTACCGCAGCACAGGACCCGAGATTCTGGCGGATACGCAAGGCCAGGTGACGCATTTCGTAAGCTCCATGGGGACAACCGGGACGATCATGGGAGTATCAAGATACCTCAAGGAAATGAAACCCGAGGTCCAGGTCGTCGGAGTCGAGCCCTCCGAGGGTTCCAAGATCCCGGGTATCCGCAAGTGGCCCGAGGCCTATATCCCCAAGATTTTCGATGCCAGCGCCGTCGACCGGATGATCGAGGTGACGCAGCAGGAGTCCGAGGAGATGATGCGAAGGCTCGGTCGCGAAGAGGGGATATTTTGCGGAGTCTCATCCGGGGGTGCGGTGGCGGCCGCCTTGAGGATTTCAGAAGAGGTTGAGGACGCGGTGATTGTTACCATCGTATGCGACCGCGGTGACCGATACCTGTCTACCGGGCTTTTTTCAGCAGACCAGGGAGGGGATTGATCCGTGAACGTATTCGCCTTTGATGTTGAGTCGGTGCCCGATATCGAGTCCGGCAGGAAAATCCATGATCTTCAGGGGCTGGAGGATCGGGATGTGGTCCGGGCGCTGGAGCAACTGCGCAGTCAGCAGACGGGCAACACGTTCATGCCGCATTACCTGCAGCGCATCGTTGCCATATCGGTGGTGCTGAGCGGTGCGGACACCCTCCGGGTGTGGTCTCTGGGGTCGCCTGAATCCGGGGAGAAAGAACTGCTGGAGCGATTTTTTGCAGGGCTGGAACAGTACAACCCCACACTGGTTTCCTGGAACGGAAGCGGATTTGACTTGCCGGTTATCCAGTTTCGTGCATTGCTGCATGGCGTGGATGCACACCATTACTGGCAGACGGGTGATGAGGATACGAGCTTTCGCTACAACAACTACCTCAGTCGTTTCCACTGGCGCCATATTGATCTGATGGACGTGCTGGCGGGCTATCAGGCCCGTGCATTTGCCAAGCTTGATCACATCGCAACCATGCTCGGGTTTCCCGGCAAGACGGGTATGGATGGAAGCAAGGTGTGCGAGGCATGGCTGAATGGTGAGATCGAGGCGATCCGCAATTACTGTGAAACGGATGCGCTCAATACCTACCTGGTCTATCTTTGTTTTGAAAAGATGCGTGGCAAGCTGTCACCGGGCATGTATGAGAAAAAAATCGAACAGGTCAAGGTTTCACTGGCCAAGGCTGGCCAGCCGCACCTGGACGAATTCCTAAGGCACTGGGCTTCAGGTTAGAAGCCGCTGCAGCACGGTTTCGTATATTTTTGTCAACTGCTCAAGTTCGGCAAGGCCGACATGCTCGTCTGCCTTGTGGATGCTCGCATTTACAGGGCCAAGTTCAACCACCTGTGCGCCTGTTGGGGCAATAAACCGCCCGTCCGAGGTGCCGCCGCTGGTGGAAAGTTTCGGCCGAATTGCAATGGTGTCCTGTATGGCTTTTTCGCAGGCCTGTACAAGTTCCGCCGGCTCGCAATAGAACGGGTTGCCGGACAGGTGCCACGCCAGCGTGTAGTCAAGGGCATGGCGGTCCAGCACCTCCTTGATTCGGGCCTGGATCTCATCCGCCGTCGTTTCTGTCGAAAACCGCACGTTCAGATCAACGTCCAATTGCCCGGGAATGACGTTGCCAGCCCCCGTTCCTGCATGGACATTGGATACTTGCAGGGAAGTGGCCGGGAAATGTTCGTTGCCTGAGTCCCAGCGGGTGGCGATCAGTTCGGCCAGGGCCGGAGCAAACTCGTGTATCGGGTTTTTGGCGGACTGCGGGTAGGCAACATGACCCTGTATGCCATTCACTTTCAGTGTCGCGGACAAGGACCCGCGTCGCCCGACTTTCAGGGTATCTCCTGCCGTCTCCGAA
>JAPOQE010000071.1 GCA_026710875.1 Gammaproteobacteria bacterium
CAGAAAATCTATGCCGCCTATGCGCGCGCCTTCTCGCACAACGGCCAGCCCACCGTGATGCTCGCCAAGACGGTCAAGGGCTACGGGCTTGGCAAGAGCGGCGAGAGCCTGAACATCGCGCACCAGCTGAAAAAACCGGCGCGCGAGTCACTGGCCGCGTTCCGCGATCGCTACCGCATCCCGGTCACCGACGAGGAACTCGAGGACGTGCCGTTCTACAAGCCGCCCGAGGACAGCCCGGAGATGCGCTACCTGGAACGCCTGCGCGACAAGCTGGTCGGCGAGATGCCAAGGCGCGAGAGTCCGACCATCACGCTGAAGATCCCGCCGCTGAAGGCCTTCAAGGAGTTGCTGGACGGCAGCAAGGGGCGCAGCTACTCGACCACCATGGCCTTCGTGCGCATTCTGCTGGTCCTGACGCGCGACAAGGAAATTGCGCAACACGTCGTGCCGATCGTGCCGGACGAGGCACGCACCTTCGGCATGGAGGGCCTGTTTCGAAGCCTTGGTATCTACGCACATCGTGGCCAGCTGTACGACCCGGTGGATTCCGACCAGGTGCTGGTCTACCGCGAGGATCGTGCGGGCCAGATCCTCGAGGAAGGCATCACCGAGGCCGGCGCCATGTCCTCATGGATTGCCGCAGCCACCTCCTTCGGTATCCACAACCTGCCGATGATCCCGTTCTTCATCTTCTATTCCATGTTCGGCTTCCAGCGGGTCGGTGACCTGGCCTGGGCGGCCGGCGACAGCCGCGCACGCGGCTTTCTCATCGGCGGCACTTCAGGTCGAACCACCTTGGCCGGCGAAGGCCTGCAGCACCAGGACGGGCACAGCCACGTGCTCGCCTCCACCATTCCCAACTGCCGCGCCTACGACCCGGCCTTTGCCTACGAGCTTGCAGTGATTATCCACCACGGGATGCAGGCCATGTACGTCGATCAAAACGACTGGTACTACTACATCACGGTGATGAACGAGAACTACGAACACCCTGCGATGCCGAAGGGTTGCGAGGAGGGCATCATCCAGGGCATGTACCGCCTGCAGGCCGCTCCCGGCTCCGATCCACAGGTGCGCCTGCTCGGCAGCGGCGCCATCCTTCGCGAGGTCATTCGCGCAGCCGAGCTGCTGCACGAGGACTTCGGACTCGCGGCCGCGGTCTGGAGTGTGACGAGCTTCAATCGTCTGCGCCGCCAGGGGCTTGAGATGCATCGCTGGAACATGCGACACCCGAAGGCCAAGCCGAAGCAAGGCTTCGTCGAACAAAGCCTTGCGGGATGCGATGCGCCTGTGGTCGGCGCATCGGACTACATGAAGATCTACGCCGACCAGATCCGCCCCTTTATACGTGCCCCGTACACGGTGCTCGGCACCGACGGGTTCGGGCGCAGCGATACCCGTCAAAGCCTGCGCCGCTATTTCGAGGTCGATGCCGAGAACATCGTGGTGGCGGCCCTGCACACGCTGGCCGAACAGGGCGACGTCGAGTGCAAGCACATCGGTGCTGCGATCCGCAAATACAAGCTCGATCCCGACAAGCCGAACCCGGTGCACAACTGAGCTTTATGACAGCACTTACGGAGATCCGCATCAGCGACCTCGAGGAGGGTGCACCGGTCGATGTAGTCGAGATCCTGGTGGCCGAGGGCGAGCACGTCGAGGTGGACCAGGTGCTGGCCACCCTGGAGACCGACAAGGCGCTGGTGGAATTCCCGTCCCCGCATGAAGGAGTGGTCAGGAAGATTCATGTACAGCCCGGGGACCAGGTGGTGCAAGGCGATGTGCTGCTCGCACTGGAGGCCACAGAAGCCGCCCCACGACCCGAAAAACCCGACAATCCCGAGACACCCGCAGCCCCGCAAGCGGCTTTCGCCGAGACGCCCGCACCGTCTGAACCCATGCCTGCCGCCGCCGAGGGTTCCCGGCAGGAGTATGCCAGTCCGGCCATGTACCGGTATGCCCGGGAGCTGGGGGTATCGCTTGAACGGGTACAGGGGAGCGGGCGGGGTCTGCGCATTTTGAAGGAGGATATCGAGGCGCATGTTCGCACTCGCATGCAGTCCCCGCAGTCCGCACACGGTATACAACCACCGCCTGCATCGCTGCCGGATTTTTCCGAGTACGGGGAAACCGAGGAGGCGCCGTTGACCCGGATTCAGAAACTGACGGCCCAGAACCTGCTTTCAGCCTGGCAGTCCATTCCGCATGTGACCCATTTCGAGCGCGCCGATGTGACCGGCCTCGAGGCCTGCCGCGCGCAGCTTGCAGAACAGGCGCAATCCCAGGGCGTGCGCCTGACACCGCCGATCTTCGTGATCAAGGCCCTGGCTGCCGCACTGGCCGAGTTTCCGCGCTTCAATGCCTCGTTTGATGCTGCGCGCGAATGCATCGTCCTGAAAAAATATTTCCACATCGGCATTGCCGTGGATACCCCGCACGGGCTTTTGGTGCCGGTGCTGCGCGATGTGGACAGGAAGACCGTGGCCGAGGTGGCCGGCGAGGTAGCGGACCTGGGTCATCGGGCCCGTGAACGAAAGCTCGCCCCCGAGGAGATGGGTGGTGCGAGCATGACGGTCACGAGCCTCGGGCATCTCGGCGGACAGGCCTTCACGCCGATCATCAACCCTCCCGAGGTCGCCATCCTGGGCCTGTCGAGAATGATCGTGCGCTCCGCTCCGGGCGCCGGCACACAGAATTTTCTGCCGTTATCACTGTCCTATGATCACCGGGTCATCAATGGAGCCGAGGCCGCCCGGTTTTCGTTGCATATCAAGGCCATTCTGGAAGACATCTGGAAGCTGGTTCTGGGATAATCAGTGTCATGAAAATAGGAATACCGAAAGAGACCATGGTCGATGAGTACCGCGTATCGCTGTTACCGGTGGGTGCCCACTTGCTGGTCGAGGACGGCCACGAGGTGTGGGTCCAGGCCGAGGCGGGATCGGGCAGCGGTTACTCGGACGAGGAATACCGCAAGGCCGGTGCGCGAATCGTGGAGTCGGCGGATACGATCCATGCGGAATGCGAACTGCTGCTCAAGGTAAAAGAGCCGCAGATGACAGAAGTCGAGCACTATGCCCAATCGATGATCGTCTTCGGGTATTTCCACCTCGCCGTCTCAAGGCCCCTGGTTGAGGCCTGCCTTGAGAAGAACATTTCGGCGCTGGCCTGCGAAACCCTGGGGAATCCACACGGTGAGCGCCCGCTTCTGAAACCCATGAGCGAGGTGGCCGGCAAGATGTCGATACAGGAAGGTGCGAAGTGCCTGGAGAGACCGATGCAGGGCCGCGGCGTGCTGCTCGGCGGGGTCGCTGGCGTGGCACCGGCCAATGTGCTGGTCCTGGGTGCCGGCGTGGTCGGCGCAAGTGCTGCGCGGGTTGCGGCAGGACTGGGCGCCAATGTCACGATCATGGACATCAATATCGAACGGCTCCGGTACCTGGATGAGGTCATGCCGGACAATGTCACGACCATCTACTGCGATCCCCACGCGGTGCACCACTACGCGCTGCTGGCCGACCTGATTGTGGGCGCACTGCTGATCCCGGGTGCACGCTCCCCCCGGCTGATCGATCGAGCGATGCTCAAGGAGATGAAGCGCGGAGCCGTGCTGGTGGATGTGTCCATCGACCAGGGCGGGTGTTTCGAGACCAGCCGGCGCACCTCGCACCACGATCCGGTGTACGTGGTCGATGACATCGTCCACTACTGTGTACCGAACATGCCGGGCGCGGTGGGGCGCACCAGCACGCAGGCCTACTGCAATGCCACCTTGCCCTACATCCGCAAGCTGGCAGGTCTTGGACTCGAGGTTTTCCTCGAGCACGAGGCGGGTGTGCGTGAAGCACTGAACATCCATGGCGGAAAAATCACGCATGCAGGGGTCGCCAGCGCGTTTCCGGATCTCCCAAGCCTGTTTTGATACGTACACTCACCTGTCACGGGCTTGCAGTAATGCCAAGCTAAGATCAGGATAACCTGACGTCCTTTAAAATCGCGGAGTGTGATTGCAGATGAGCGGCTTTGACGTGGATGACCGGCCCGCCCCGCGCGAGCACACCGCGACCCCCTTCAGTGAAATTCTTGAACGCCGCATTTCGCGGCGCACCGTGCTGAAAGGCACCGCCCTGGCCGGTGCCCAGGCATCGCTGCTTGGCCAGGCCCTGGCATCGGAGCCGAGAACAGCTCCCGCCTTCAAGGAGCTGACTCACGGGCTCGATGAAACCCTGCATGTACCGGAAGGCTACACGCACCAGGTGGTGCTGGCCTGGGGAGACCCGATATTTGCCGATGCGCAGGCCTTTGATCCGTACCGGCAAAGTGCCAAGGCGCAGTCCCGCCAGTTCGGATACAACAATGACTTCGTGGCCTTTCTTCCCCTGCCGGGCGCTGCCCACCCGTCCACGGCGGGCCTGCTGGTGGTGAACCATGAATATGCCAGCAGCGCCATGATGCACCCGGGCTCGCCGGATGCATGGGGTGTGAGTCGCGAGCAGTCGGACATCGAGATGCAGGCCCATGGCCTGTCCATCGTCGAGGTGCAAAAACAGGGGCGCGCCTGGAAGATCCAGCCCGCCTCCGGCTACAACCGGCGCATCACGCCGCACACCCCGATGCGCTTTGCAGGACCCGCGCGCGGGCATCGACGCCTCAAGACCGGATTCTCACCCGAGGGCATCCGGTCGATGGGCACGTTCGGCAACTGTGCCGGGCAACGAACCCCCTGGGGGACGGTGTTGACGGCCGAGGAGAACGTGCAGTTCTACTTCATGGGCGAGGCGCGGCTGACGGATGAAATGAGGAGCTACAAGCGCTTTGGCATGCACGGCAGCGATGTGGCGCGTTCGGCCTGGGGGATGTTTCACGAGCACTGGAACCTGGACCTGCATCCGCAGGCCGGCATGCATGCCGGCTGGATCGTCGAGATCGATCCGTTTGATGCGAACTTCGTGCCGGTGAAACGTACTGCCCTTGGACGCTGCAAACACGAGGGATGCGATGTCTTCATCAATCCGGATGGGCGCGTGGTGCTGTACATGGGCGATGACCAGGCCTTTGAATACATCTACCGGTTTGTCAGCCGGCACCGCTACCGTCCCGGGGATCGTGTACATAACCTGTCCCTGCTGGATGAGGGCGAGCTGTCGGTGGCCGAGTTCGAGGCAGACGGTTCGTTCGTCTGGCATCCCCTGGTCTTCGGGCGCGGTGCCTGCACACCGGCCAACGGCTTTGCCAGCCAGGCGGATGTGGTGATCGATATGCGAAAAGCGGCCGACCTCGCCGGGGCGACCCCGATGGACCGTCCCGAGGAGATCAAGGTCGACCCGGTCAGCGGCCATGTCTTTGCCATTCTCACGAATAACATGATGCGCACCCCCCTGGCAGAGAACCCAGCCAACCCGCGGGCATTCAATCGCCACGGGCACATTCTCGAGCTGATCGCACCGCAGGGCGATCATCGTGCAAAATTTTTCAAGTGGGATACCTTCATTTTTGCAGGTGACCCAAAGCGCCCAATCGATCAGGCAAGATACCATCCCGACATCAGTGAACATGGCTGGTTTTCCTGTCCAGACAACGGCACGTTTGACCCATTGGGCAACCTGTGGATCGCGACCGACGGTTTCGAAAAACAGGGGGTCGCCGACGGCATCTGGGTCAGTGCAACCCGGGGAATCGAGCGCGCCTTGCCGCGTCATTTCCTGCGTGCTCCACGGGGTGCCGAGATCTGCAGTCCCTGCTTTACCCCTGATTACAGGACGATGTTCTGTTCCGTGCAGCATCCGGGCGAAGGATCGAGCTTCGATGAACCCTCGACACGCTGGCCTGATTTTGATGGCATGAAGCCCCCACGCCCGTCGGTCGTCGCAATCGCCCATGAAAGGGAGAAGGTGCTGGGCAGCTGACTGCATGCAACCCGGTCAACGAGTCACCAGGTGGCTGTCTCCGTCCTTCCTCCGCAGACCGGTAGCCTATCCTCGCGAAGCTGATTTTCTGCCGTTTAAGGCCGTTCTGCGCCTACCCCTATACCTTCAAATTTGAAGGATTTACTCGACGACTCCATACCCTTTAATCTTAAAGGTATGGATCAGCAGGAATGGCTACCCCCTCAACATGCACTGAAATGGTGCATAATTTGTTATGGGTGCAATTCCCATATGGGTGACAGCGTGTGCAATTTACAGTAAATAAATCCCCCCAAGATTGGGTGCGATACCTTCAATTTTCAAGTATAGCGGCCGCCGCGATTTTACAGAAAATGCACCCGTCCATCGTTCGAGGCGATGGTCGTTCAACCCATAGATCTCCAAATCGACAACGTGTTGGCACTGCCCCTCTGGACACCAACGTCTTGGGAAAGGGGGCCGTGTGAACCTGGACGACTCCTTCGAACAAATTCTTGCATCGCTGCACCGGGCCGCACGTGATGACGACCACTGGTCTACCACCTCGGCACTGATCGACGAGGCCTGCGGCCTGCGGGGCAATTTCCTTGTGATCGGTGAAGGAGACGGCTGCGACGTACACATCGCTCATGCCAAGCTCTGCTACCGGGGTGAGGAGCGCCTGGACCTGATGAAAGAGTATTTCCAGATCTACCACCCCCA
>JAPOQE010000072.1 GCA_026710875.1 Gammaproteobacteria bacterium
CGCCCGCACTGGTGCTTCGTTTCGAGGCAGACAGTGCGAAGGCGCTCAAGGAAATCCAGGCAACCTTCCGTGCGCAGCTGCTGAAAGTGGGTCCCGGGCTAGAATGGCCTTTTTAGGCAGGCGCAACCCGGATAGAATAGCGCACGTCTGAACTGTACACGTATCCGAGCATGAAACCCGAAAACGCAGAAAACACGGCCAAGGTGCTGATCGAGGCACTGCCCTACATCCAGAAGTTCGCCGATCAAACCGTGGTGATCAAGTACGGTGGCAATGCCATGGTCGACGAGGAACTGAAAAGCAGTTTCGCGCGCGATGTCGTGCTGCTGAAACTGGTTGGCATCAATCCGATCATCGTGCATGGCGGCGGGCCGCAAATCGGGGAGTTGCTGGAGAAAACCGGCAAGGCCAGCAAGTTCGTGGATGGCCTGCGCGTGACCGACAAGGAAACCATGGATATCGTCGAGATGGTGCTTGGAGGACTGGTCAACAAGGATATCGTGCAACGCATCAACCAGCATGGCGGGCGCGCCATCGGCATTACCGGCAAGGACGGCCGCCTGATCCGTGCCAAGAAACTAACCCTGAAACGAGACACCTCCGAGGTCATCGATCTCGGTCATACGGGGGAGGTCATAGGCATTGACCCGACCCTGCTGAATCAGATCAAGGGCGATGATTTCATCCCGGTAATCGCACCGACTGCGAGCGACGGGCAGGGCAATGCCCTGAACATCAATGCCGATTCGGTCGCAGGCAAGATCGCCGCGGCCCTGTGCGCGGAAAAACTGATCCTGCTTACCAACACGAACGGCGTACAAAAGGATGGGCAGATTATCTCGCGACTGGCCTCAGGCGAAATCGAGCCGCTGATCAAAGAGGGTGTCATCCGTGACGGCATGCGCCCGAAAACGATGTGTGCCTGGGATGCGCTGGCCTCAGGTGTGAAATCGGTGCACATCATCGACGGGCGAATCCGCCACGCCGTGCTGCTGGAGCTGTTTACCAGCGAAGGAATCGGAACGCTGCTGCACAGTTGAGCCCAGGGCACCGATGCCCCGGCATCATCAGGCCTGCCCGAATCTTTGCAGGTACGCGCGGATGCGCGCTACCTGTTCCTGGTCACATGCCCCATTTTCTGCCTGCTCGATCAGGTCCTCGATACTGGCCACGGACAAGACCTCGATCCCATGGCGCTGCCTGACCTCGTCCACCGCGAGCCGGCCTTCTACCGTACCCCATTCCTTGCGGTCAAACGCGATCACCACGCCCAGCACGCAGGCTCCGTGCGCCTGAATGAGGGTGGTGGCCTCGTCCACGGCAGTGCCCGCGGTGAGCACGTCATCCACAATCAGCACCTGGCCCTTCAGCGGCGCACCAACCACCGTGCCCTTGTCCCCGTACGACTTGGCTTCCTTTCGGTTGAAGGCATAGGGCAGGTTCAGGCCGTGCTCGCGGGACAGGGCTGTCGCTACGGCGGCCACCAGGGGGATGCCCTTGTAGGCTGGCCCGAACAACAGATCGGGCTTGAGGTCGGCCTCAAGGATGGCAGCCGCATAAAAGCGGCCGAGGCGCTCCAGGGACTGCCCGTCGTTAAACAGACCGGTGTTGAAGAAATACGGCGCGACCCGTTTGGACTTGAGCGTGAACTCGCCAAACTGGATGACTTTTCTTTCCAGTGCGAACTGTATAAATGCCTGGCTGTTGCTGAATTCCTGACGGCTCACGTCTCTCCTCTCCACCGCACACCTGCAACCGCGGCGTGTTCAACCGGGTGGCAGCGATAGATGATCAGGTGCAGAGGATACCGTACCACAGGAGACCTTACCTGTATGCCGCCACGTAGGCATCGAGTGCATCCAGGTGTCTCGCCTTGGCCTTGTCATCGAGAAAGGCACCGGTGAATGAATTGCGGGCGATGCAATGCAACTCCTCCGTGGTCAACTCCAGGGCATGCGCCACCGCTGCGTAATTGTCGTTGACGTAGCCGCCGAAATAGGCCGGGTCGTCCGAGTTGATGGTGACGGCCAGTCCGCGATCGAGCATGACCTTCAACGGGTGGTGGCGCATCTCATCGACCACCGCAAGCTTGACGTTCGACATTGGGCACACGGTCAGCACCGTGCCCTTGCGGGCAATCCGCTGCGTCAACTGTGCATCATCCAGCGTGGCATTGCCATGGTCGATCCGGTCGACCCCGAGAATATCGATGGCCTCCCGGACATAGTCGGCGGGCCCCTCTTCTCCGGCATGCGCCAGTAGCTTGTAGCCCTGCTCGCGGGCCTGCCTGTAGACCGATGCGAACTTGTGCGGCGGGTTGCCCTGTTCTGCGGCATCCAGGCCGATACCGACGATGCCATCGCGATAAGGCTCTGCTGCCTCGAGCACCGCCTGCGCATCCTGTTCGGACAGGTGACGCCAGAAGCACATGATCAGCCCGCAGGTGATACCGAGTTCGCGTTCGGCGTCTGCACATGCCCGCTGGATACCCTGCAGGACCGTCTCGAATGCGACGCCACGGCAGGTGTGGCCCTGCGGGTCAAAAAACAGTTCGGCATGGCGCACGTTGTCGGCCGCGGCGCGCTTGAAATAGGCCCAGGTCAGATCGTAGAAGTCCTGCTCGTGACACAGCACTTCCATACCCTGGAAAAACAGGTCCAGGAATTCCTGCAGGCAGCCGAAATCGTAGGCCGCCCGCGTCTCCTCCACCGAGCTGAAACCGAGCTTCACACCGTTTCGCTCGGCCAGTGCAAACATCATCTCCGGCTCCAGGCTACCCTCGATATGCATGTGCAGTTCAGCCTTGGGAAGTCCGTCGATGAACGCCCTGAGGTCGTTGCGGTCTGCGGCGGCAGTCAATGTGCGTCTCCCTGTGATCAAGAGTGCTGATTGTACCTGCCCGCCTGCGGGATCGTAAGGGTTCGGTTCGCGCCGCGCACCCTGTACCGGCACAGCTGTTGCCGTGTTGGAGTTCACTTTTTCCTGCATTGGAATGGCTCCCGTGATAAGGCACAATAAGCGCCACTTTGCCGGAATTCTCTGGAGCTGGGGCCATGTTGAAAAAACTGCCGGTCGCTGTCCTCATCGCAATAGTGCTGTACGTGCCGGGTGTGCCGGGTGCAGATCGCCCAGCCTTGCCTGATGGCTTCGTCTATCTGGACCTTGCGATACCGGACCTGGTGATCGATCCTCGCTATACCACGGAACACAACTTCGTCGGGACGCCTATCGATGGTTACCGGCACGGCTACACGGTCTTGTCTGCGGCGGGCGCGAACGCGCTGGCCGAAGTCCAGGAGACGCTGCGCCCGTTTGGACTGGGCCTCAAGATTTTTGATGCCTACCGCCCGCAACGTGCGGTCGATCACTTCGTACGCTGGGGCCAGGATCTACGTGAGCAGCGGACCAAGGCACACTATTATCCGGACGTCGACAAGCGGGACCTCTTCAAGGAAGGCTACATTGCCGCGCGTTCCAGCCACTCGCGCGGAAGCACGGTGGACCTGACAATTGTCGCGCACGATGACACCGGCCAAGGACGTGAGCTGGACATGGGTTCGCCGTTTGATTTTTTCGGTCCGATCTCCTCACCTCACAGCCTGAAGGTGAACGCCCACCAACGCGCCAACCGCATATTGTTGCACATGCTGATGCGTGCGCACGGGTTCGCACCCTATGCACAGGAGTGGTGGCACTTCACCCTGCAGGACGAACCCTTCCCAGACACCTATTTCGACTTTCCAACCTGAGGGCGCGAACTCAAGCCATACCCGCGCAGTTAATTCGCACACAGGGATCCTGATGCGTCCGTGCAATCTGCCGGCGCAGCGATTATTCTTGCACACCATGCGCATCATCACCCTCAATGCAAACGGCATACGCGCAGCGGCACGCAAAGGGTTTTTTCCCTGGCTTGAGGCGCAGAATGCAGACCTCGTCTGTATCCAGGAAACCAAGGCCCAGATCCACCAGCTCGAGCACGACGCCACGTTTTTCCCCGAGGGCTACCACTGCCAGTATGTGGATGCACTGAAAAAAGGCTACAGCGGTGTGGCCCTGTACAGCCGCCAGGCACCAAAACGCATCATCAGGAGCTACGGGGACCGCGAGTTCGACGAGGAAGGCCGGTACCTGGAATACCAGTTCGAGAAGCTGTCGGTCGTCTCCCTGTATGCACCCTCCGGGTCTTCCAGTGACGAGCGCCAGCAGGCCAAGTACCGCTTCATGGACAGCTTCATGGCCCATCTCAAAAAGCTCAAGCGCCGGTGCCGCGCCTATATCATCTGCGGCGACTGGAACATCGCGCACAAGAACATCGACCTGAAGAACTGGCGAGGCAACCGCAAGAACTCCGGCTTCCTGCCCGAAGAACGTGCATGGCTGGATACGCTGTTCTATGATGTGGGTTACCTGGATGCGTTTCGCGAAGTCAACCAGATGGAAGACCAGTACACCTGGTGGTCGAACCGCGGCCAGGCCTGGGCGAAAAATGTCGGTTGGCGCATTGACTACCACGTGGCAAGCCCCGAGTTGAAAGGCAAGATTCGCGAGGCACAGATCTACAAACGGGAACGGTTCTCCGATCATGCCCCGCTCATCATAGACTACGACCTATCGATTTGAATTCAGTACAAGACAATATCCGGTTATGGAAGCAGGCATTCGGTGTCTACACCCAGCCCCGGGTACTTGCCATGCTGTTCCTGGGATTCTCTGCCGGCCTGCCCCTGCTGCTGGTGTTCGGCACCCTGTCGGTCTGGTTGCGTCGTGAAGGCATTGACCGCACGACGATTGGCTTCGTCTCCTGGGTGGCCATCCTGTACGGCTTCAAGTTCGTATGGGCTCCGCTGGTCGACCGGCTGCAGCTGCCGCTCCTGACCGGCTGGTTGGGCCAGCGACGCAGCTGGATGCTGCTCGCACAGATCGGTGTGCTGGGCGGACTGTGGCTTATGGCCGGCAACCAGCCCGGCGAGCACCTGCCCCTGCTGGTCCTGGCGGCCCTGTTGGTAGCCTTCTCTTCTGCCACGCAGGACATCAGCATTGATGCCTGGCGTATCGAGGCGGTGGCCGATGACCTGCAGGGGGCGATGGCCGCCACCTACCAGATGGGCTATCGGCTGGGCATGATCCTGGCCGGTGGCGGTGCGTTGATCATTGCCGGTAACTATTCCTGGAATATCGCCTACTTCGTCATGGGGTGCTTCATGCTGATCGGCATGCTCACCACCCTGGTGGTGGCGGAGCCGGACCATCCGCCGCAGACCCCTCTTCAGGACTCGAATGCCGGTGGCCTGGCGCGCCTGGCGCACTGGTCTTCCGAGGCCGTCGTGCAGCCCTTTGTGGAATTCTTCCGTCGCAACGGCGTCATGGCACTGGTCATCCTGCTGTTCATCGGACTGTTTCGCATCAGTGACATCACCATGGGCGTCATGACCGGGCCGCTGTACGTGGATATGGGCTTTTCAGATGAACAGATCGGCTGGGTATCGAAGACCTTCGGGGTGATTGTCACCATCGTGGGTGCCTTGCTTGGCGGAGTGCTGGTCATGCGTTACGGCATCCTGCGCATGCTGATCGTGGGCGCGGTGCTGGTGGTGGTCACCAACCTGGTGTTTGCCTGGCTCGCCACCCAGGGCCCTGAGATCTTTTTCCTGGCGGTGGTCATCACGGCCGACAACCTGAGCGGCGGCATCGCAGGAGCCACCTTTATCGCGTACCTGTCGAGTCTCACCAACCGCGCCTACACGGCTACCCAGTACGCGTTGTTCAGCTCCCTGATGCTGCTGCCGGCCAAATTCATCGGCGGATTTTCAGGAAAAGTCGTGGACGATTTCGGCTACATCCATTTCTTCCTCTATGCCGGCATGCTCGGCGTCCCCGCCGTGTTGCTTGCCATTTACCTGTTAAGCCGAAGGAACCGCCCAGTGGGTGCGCAGGCGCCCGCACACATACAGATCTAAGCGACGCCCAGACCGCCTTCCCTACAGGACTGCCCGGGCTTTAGGGCAGGATCTCGATCGGCGTACCATCGTCCACTGTCTCCCAGATTTCCAGCATGTCTGCATCACTTACGGCAATGCAGCCAGCCGTCCAGTCGGGCTCGCCGCCAAGCATGCGGGCGCGGTCGCCAGGACATGCAGGTGCACCGTGAATCATGATGTCCCCGCCCGGATCCTCTTGTCGAAGACGTGCATTTCGCTGATCGTTCGCATTCGGGTAGGAGATGTGGATGGAACGGAAGAACCGGCTGACAGGATTGCGCCAGTCCAGCACGTAACAGCCTTCCGGCGTGCGCATATCCCCGGCACAACGCTTGGGTCCACTGGGCCTTTGGCCCAGTGCCACCGGGTAGGTCTTCAGAAGATCAGTGCCTTGATACAGGGACAGCCTGCGCCTGGCTTTTTCGACGACGACGCGATCTGCCTTGTCCACGGATTGCGGTGTGCCAGCGGGCAGGGTACGGCAGGCTGATTCTACGGCTGGCTGCGCTTGCTTTTCACCCACTTGATGATGGGTTGCCACTGCTCACGGTCCAGCGCGGTGGCCGCAGGCGCCATCTCGAAAATTCCGAGTCCGCGTTCCGCGGCCCGGATATAGTGCTGGCTGTCGCGCAGCATGGTCAGAAACGGGATGCGCTGGCGACTCAGGAAGTCATCCAGTTCCCAGTAGATGTTGGTGAAATCCCTCGAGCGGTTGGCAAGCAGTGCCAGCTTGGCGCGCTTTCGCTGTACCGGTGTGCAGCTTCGGATCTCGGCGATAAAGTCTTTCGCCGCACGCATGTCGATCGGCGAGGGCAGGACCGGAATGAGAATGGTTTGGGCCCTGGCTACCATCTTGCTCAGTGCGCCCCCGTGCAGGCCCGCCGGGACATCCATGATCACATAGTCGGTGTTGCGACCGGGCCGTTTGACCACTTTTTCAAAGGTCGCGATGCCACGGATCGGCGCGCGCGCAGGCGGGCGGGCCTTGAGCCATTGCGTGCTCGATCCCTGGGGGTCGTGATCTATCAGTACGACGGATTGTCCCTGCAGCGCCAGGCAGGAAGCGAGGTTGGTCGCAACAGTGGATTTACCCGAGCCGCCCTTGGAATTGATTACCATGATGTTGCGCATTGATCATCCCCTCCCCGTGTGAGTCCCGTCATTCTAGCGTCTTGAATCCGTACCTGCTCGGGAATTGACCCGACCTGCAGACTTTTAGCAAAACAGGCATGGATTAGCAAACCTGCACCGTCCATTGGCCTGCTGGCGACCAGACAACACCCGGCTCAGCGTGCACGCTGCCCTTTCTTGCCTGTTTACGAAATATTAAAGAACTTAACCGATTTTAGTGACAAGATCGTTCATTTCAGCCTTCAAACTCGGCCATGACAGGTGCATGGTCCGACGGACGTTCGTTGGCTCGCGGACCCTTGTCGATGGTGCTGAAACTGCATGAGGCCTCCAGCGCCGTGCTCGCCAGGATCAGGTCGATGCGCAGGCCCAGGTTGCGGCGAAATCCGGCTGCACGGTAATCCCACCAGCTGAAGCTGTTCTCCTCCTGTTCGAACAGGCGAAACGTATCGACGAAGCCAAGGTCGAGCATCGCCTTCAGTGCAGCGCGTTCACGCTCGCTGCACAGGATGGAGCCTTCCCAAGCTTTCGGGTCATGTACATCCGCATCTTCCGGGGCAATATTGAAGTCGCCGAGGACCACGTAGCGCGGGTGGTGCTGTACATCCTCGCGCAAAAATTCGGTCACCTTTTGCAGCCAGTCCAGCTTATAGGCGTATTTCTCGGAGCCCACCTCCGAGCCGTTGACGACGTACAGATTGAGCACCCGCACATCCCCGATGGTGGCCGCCAGGATGCGCCGCTGGGGATCGTCCAGGCCTTCGATTCCCGCCTGCACCTCGCTTGCAGGCTCACGGCTCAACACGGCTACGCCGTTGTAGGTTTTCTGACCGGAGTACTCGACGTGGTAGCCGGCCTCGCGAATCTCCTGTTCCGGGAACTCCTCATCTACGAGCTTGGTCTCCTGCAGGGCCAGCACATCGACAGGATTATTCTGCAACCAGTCCAGCACCTGGGGCAGGCGTACGCGCAGCGAATTGACATTCCACGATGCAATCTTCATCTCTTTGGCCTACGGCTCAAAACCACCCTCTGAATGACGACAACCTATTGATAATTTAAACTATTTTAGCCGAGTGGCCAGGGCCTGCAACCACCGAGATCGACATTTGGTTGAAATTCTGGTCTGAGATGCTTTAACTATCTGATAAGTAGTGAACTTTTGGTCTGCACACGATACGTCACGGACACCGCGAGCACCTGCCTCGGGCCACCCGGACAAGCTGTCGCCGAGCCCGTGGCATATATTTACGATGCCACACCGATGCATAAGTTACGCCGCCAGCCACTCCCAAATCCTCCGCGTTCTTGCCTCACCACCAAAGGAGGACGTCTATTACTTTGGGGTTCACCCTGCGATTTGGGCAGAAGATGAGAGGAAAGCGGGGTGCTCTGCCCGCATCGCTTACCCATAACCTAAAGGTGGACCACTCCAATGGGGGAAGATCAGATCATGGAACGGCCGTACGCGACGCGTACGGGCCACCGGTGTCGGCTCCTGAATCTGTCAATTCTGCAGCCGCGATACTGTAGTCAGGGATATCGGTCGGGAGGGGCGCAGCGTCAAAACAGACGCACGATGCTCAACTCGCCGCCACTGCGCGTATAATCTGCACCCTGCATATTCGACTTCCGCTGTTCGCGCACCAGCGAAAATCGCGGGCTGAAGCCGAATAGTGTTATGTCGCGCTTGTTGATGGGTGGCCGCACGACGCGGGGCCGGTCCTCGCGGGAGCTGCCGGGGGGGGGCCAGGCGCGCAAC
>JAPOQE010000073.1 GCA_026710875.1 Gammaproteobacteria bacterium
GATCACAGGTTTACCAGACAGCTGCTTGACACTCGATTATTATGTTGTCGTTGCCCGTCGATAGCAAACTATACCACCCCCAGGCGTCCATGATCAAAAGGGCGGATTTCTCGAGGCCTCTGAGTCAAGTGCCTGCGGTATCCATGTGCAAGGCTCTCGCACTGTGGTTGGCGAATCGTGAACGATAACGACTCGCGGCGGTTCTTGTGGCTCCGACGACTTCGCTCGCGGGGAAGGGTCATACAGGGCACTTGCTCCTGAAAAATGAAATTGCTATGGTCAGAACGACTCCATAGCCCCACCCTGCCATTGCTAAGAAGAATAAGGAGAACACACATGTCGTCCACCGAAGATCGTCTCAAGCAACTTGTGAATGACCACCTTGATCTGGGTCACGAGCCTGATTTCGATGCCCAGTTAAGGGAGTCCGGAGTCTCCTCAGTCGATGCGGTCGCGTTTTTCAAAGTGGTCAACCGGGAGTTCGGCCTCGGGTTGCAAGCGGAGGAATGCCTGCAGTTCAACACTGTGCGAGATCTGATTGCCTATATTGACAGCCATGCGGCATAGCGGTAGACCTGTCCAGGTCATGCGGACGCTGCCGAAACAATTTCATGAAACGATTAAAAATGCTGGAGATCTCCATTGGTTTGATCTTACAAGACCCGCATGAGGCTGCCAATCAACTTGCAAGAGTCACAAGTGATCCAAAGACGTGTACGTGCCGCATCACTTCGGCCAGTGCCGTTCAAGCTCACTGGTCAACGGGCGATCATGGGATTTACCAGGGCAGTGGCTTTTTAACAGTTCCTGTAAATACCTGTCCCGCTTTTCCAGGCGTTCAATGGCCTCCAGATGCGTGATCACGTCCTTGGGCATGAAATAGCTGTATTCCGAAAACCCGACCCATAGTGTGACATACGCCTGCACAATCGCATCACGCTCTCGTGCATGACTTTTCAATAACTGCTCACTGCAACTCGTCACGCATGACGGGTCATCGGGCGCAAAAGTCACACAGTCTTTAGCGGCATGGGCCGGCCCTGCAACCAGCATCAAGATCAGCGCCCAGAACCTCATTACGCGACCGCTTTCCTGGTGGTTATGCAGCCCATCGTGATTGAACGCGGATCATCCGCACGTCCCGCCGTAGTGAGGCTGACAGTTTGACCGCAACGCCGACACCGCACCAGGTACATGCCGCACCGCTTGGCAGGGTACGGCAGCACGGCCTTGCACCGCAGTGTCGCCCCCGATGAATCAGGAATGTCTATTCCTTCGGGATAATCAGGGTTGGGCGGGCACTTCGGTTCTCGTCCACTGTCCACCCACTTGATATTGAATTCGCCCAGTGTCGTTTTAATTACCGTCACCTTCCTGTTTGCAGTTCACGCAGGTGCAGAGGCAGTTGTTGAAATGGGCAGCTTCGCCCCTCAAATGATTCCCGCCCTTTCTTGCTCCGCAAGAAGCATGGAAGGAGGAATCCTTGCCCTATTACGCTGGCATGCCTTGCACAGAATGTGCAGCCGATACAAATCAAAAAACAATTGCTCGACCTGCCAGGCATCCATGCGATTGCCCTTCCCCTGCCCCTTGCGCTGCAGGGACTGAATCACTGCATCCATCGGCACCTTGTGCACGCATTCCAGATCCTTCCTGTTGCCGCACTCCCGACACCTGTATCCAGCCTGCTGTAACATCCACACCCGCACCTTCTTCCACCGCTCCGTGGCATACAGGTGCTGGTACAGTCGCTGTACGTCTTTCATGATCCGTACCCGTACCCGACATTCATGCGGATGTCAAACCACGCAAAATCATCCCTGCGATAATTGAGCAGATCGTCGGGCAAACGGAAATAGTATGAGTTGTAATGGACACGCGCTTATTCACGGACCGCAGGCTTGTTAGCGTTGCCATCGAGGATGAGGCAACGTTAGCGAATTGTATGATTGGGTTGTGGCACAGGCGATGAATTATTGGAGATTAAGGATAAAGTAGTCATGGAAATTTTATTAAGCAGGTGTGGCGGACTTCTTGCCAGCATCAAGATAGCCTATTGTATTCAGTCATGGAACCCGATTCCAGTCATCTAGATGAGTTTTCGCGCGAGCTTGATGCTGTGATTGTCCGCACGATGGCTGTCATGCGGGTCTGCGATAGGCAACCTGGACGACATCCGTCGTTCGCGCTGCAAATCCAGCAGCACTTGCCGCAAGATAGAAGTTCCACATACGATTAAAGCGATTATCAAAACCAAGCCCAGCAATCCGACTCCAGGAGATATTGAAGCGGCACCGCCATTCTCGAAGCGTGCGGGAATAGCTGTCTGCAAACGCCCTGGTCGCAATTTTTTCAAGACCAGCCGCTCGGGAGTGCTCACGCAAGGCCGTTGGACATGGCAGCATCCCGCCAGGGAAGATATGCTTTTGGATGAAGTCGGCCTTGGTGCAATACTTTGGGAACAATGGGTCCGCTATGGTAATCGCCTGAATCACTGCAATCTTGCCAGGACGGAGACGATCAAATAGCGTCGAGAAGTAGACGGGCCAGTATTTCATTCCGACGGCTTCGATCATCTCAATCGAAACGACTCCGTCGAATGTGCCGCGCGAGTCGCGGTAATCGCTCAGCAGAATCTCTGCACTTCCCGCCAGCCCTGCATCGAAGAGTCGACGTCGGGCAAAATCGTGTTGTTCACGCGACAATGTGAGTCCAGTGATGCGTACGCCGCGCTCCCGAATGGCATATTCCGCAAATCCGCCCCAGCCACAGCCGATTTCCAGAATGTGGTCACCCGTTTTCAGCGCAAGCTGGTCACAGACCGCCGCATACTTGTTCTGTTGTGCTTCACCGAGACTCTCCTGTGCGTTCCTGAACAGTGCTGACGAGTAGGCCATCGTCTGGTCAAGCCACTGTTCGTAGAAGGCGTTGCCCAGATCGTAGTGGTGTGCGATGTTGCGCCTTGATCCCTCGCGGCTGTTGGCGTTGCGGTAATGGCGCAGCCTTTCAAATAGCCGAAGCGGCACGGCACCGGTAAAATGCCGTGCCATGTTCTCGTTGTTCAGCATGATGACGTCCAGCAGGCCCTGAAGGTCGGGCGTCGTCCACCACCCGTCAATGTACATCTCGCCAAATCCCAGACTGCCCTCACCGAGCAACCGTCGAAGAAATTTTGGGTGGTGAACGGTGATTGCGCCCTGCGGGCCGGGTGCATTGCCCCTTGAGTACATGCGCTGACCATCAGGCAGCAGAATTTCGATGGACCCGCATTCGATACGGTTCAGAAGCGACTGCAAGATCCGAATCCGGTGTCGGACCGCCCATCTGACCCCCATTGAACCCTGGTGCGTGTTGTGCCTGCTCGCCGAGGCAGTCATGAGCGCTTTCCCGTTTTACGTGGGGTGCGTGCCAGCAGCGCAAAATAGAGCGGTCGAGGCAAGCCCGCGAGGATTTTGAATGCCACTTTCATGGCAAGGGGAAAGGCGATTTCAAAGTGGCCCCGATTCATGCCCCTGATGATTTGTTCGGCTGCCTTTTCAGGTGTCATCAGCAAGGGCATACGGAAGCTGTTCTTGTCGGTCAGGCGGGTCGCCACAAACCCCGGATTGCAGACCTGCACCGTAACGCCTGAGCCGTGCAGGTCACAACGCAGGTTCTCGGCAAGATGGATCAGGGCCGACTTGCTCGCGCCATAGCCCCAGGCATTCGGCAGCCCGCGATACCCCGAAAGCGAGCCAAGCAGCACGATATGACCAAACCCCCGCCGACAAAACGCAGGCAGGCAGGCGGCAAGGACCCGCAGGGCACCCGTGAGGTTGACATCGATGATCGTCTCCAGCGTGTCCAGATCAGGCTGGCGCGCAGACATCGGCTCATACGCACCGGCACAATAGATGATCCCGTCGACCCTGCCAGCCTTGTTGAAGGCCTCCAGTGTCAGGGTGCGGTCTGTGACATCAAACGACACGCCAGCATGCCCCCCCTTGGATGTTTCCACCGGAGTCATCTCGCCCAGCAGCCTTGCAAGCGTTGCCCCGTCCCGTGCCGAGGCCACGATGGCGACCCCCTTGCGTGCCAGTTGCAGGGCAAGTTCACGACCAATGCCTGCACTGGCACCCACCAGCCAGTAGCGTTTGCCTGCCAGCCTGTTCATGGAGCGGCGGACCCTGGAGCAGGGGCTTCGATGGCAGGGCATCTTCGGAACGTAACCATCAGCTCGCCCACCCTGACCCCAAACTTGGACATGCGTGCCCGATTGATGAGCGTGCGGTCGTTTATCAGGTAAAACCAGTCTTCCATGCCGACAGTGATCGCACTCCGACCGCGCATTACACGCAGCCGATACCGCATCACCGCCACGTTCCCACTTTGTCTGCCTTTCGCCGTCCCGACCAGGTCATGTGCGCTGGCAACAAAGGTCTCGTCATCCGTGAAGGTCAGGTGCCAGCAACGATTGCCCGTTTCACCGTTGTTGTAGCGAAAATGCTCATCAAGCGTGCCACGGTTGCCGTCCCAGCACCCGACCATGTCCATTGTGAAAGACCGTTTCACACGTCCAGATCGGCTGAAAAACAAGCCGCATGCGGTGATCGGCCCGCTCAGGTACTTGCGCAAGTCGAGGGCGGGTGTTTGGACAGCATCGTCATTGACACTCTGTGAGATGGAGCCAAAACCTGAATCGTGGTTATTTTTCACACGTCGTCTCCCTGGTCGCTGACCCCTATCCATAGCACAGGGATGGCTATCAGCTTGAGTGCGCAAGGCACAAGTGCGTAAGCCACGGAAAGTGCCCTGCGGCCTTCTTCGGTAAGCGTTTCTGATCCGGGCTCGTATCCTGCAAGCGCGAGGGCCGGCAATGTGATCCCTGCCCCCAGGGCCAGTGTGGTTTTTTGCATGAACGTCCACAGCGAAAACATCCGGCCCCCACTTTCCCTGATCCTTGCCGCGAGCATAGCCGAGACAAGCGTCATATCGGCTCCCAGTGCCGCACCAGAGGCGAAAGCGATGGCATAAAATGCCCCGATATCACCCGCTCCCAGCAGATACGCCCAGACGAAGGCAGGAATCGACAAGGACATGCCCACCGTCAGCGCCACTTTTCGCCCGACACGCTCTGCAAGCTGTGCCCAAGCCGGTGCAGCCATTGCGGCGGCTGCAAAAAAGACGAGCAGCATGGGTCCGGCATGGATATCGGTGGCAAGAATGTCCGTCACGAAGAACAGAAAAAGTGTCGAGGTGACCGCAGTCGGCAGGGCATTGACAAAACCAAAGGTCAACAACGGTGCAATACCCGGAACGCGCAAGGCGTCCATGAAGCCCGTGTTGGGGAGAGACTTGCCAGATGCCAGCCAGTAACTGCGCATCTGTCCCAGTGCGTAGAGGGAAAACAGTCCGAATACTGCGGCATAGCCGACATAGGCAAATTTCGCGCCAAAGACGGACCCAAGTACGGCAGGTGCCATGGCCGCAAGGCAGATGCCGACCAGTCCACCCGCCTCGCGCCACAGTGCAATTCGCGTGTAGCCGCCACCGGCAGCTTTGGCCTGCGCAAGGCCATGGTCGTAGACTGCAATCTGCAGGGCACTGAAACCCGTAAATGCCGCCAGCAGACCGATGGCCAGACGCGGCAAGGCTTCACCCCATTGCGGGGGTGCAAACAACAGGGCAAATCCAGTGAACAGCAACAGTCCCGAAACCAGTGCCCAGGCTTCGCGATGGCGTGGCCACCGGTCGGCCAGACGCCCGATCACCGGATCCTGCAGGCTGTCTACTGCTCGTGCTGCCAGCAGCACGATGCCGAGCGTGGCAAGGCCAACGCCCATCTCTTGTGCATAGTAACGAGGTGCGTGGATGTACAGGGGCAGGCCCGCAAAAGCAAGCATGGCCGCAACCGCCGCAGGCGGGAACAGCTCGCGTCTCGCCAAGACTGCATGCGGTTCAGTCATTGCAGTGGCCTGTGAGCAGCATTCTGCGACGCTCGAGGTCCCGACTCGCATCACCCAGCCAGATTCCCAGAAACAGGTCGGCGTCTTGCGTCAGTGTCCCTGTGGCAACCCCATTGTGAAAAAACTCGACCCGATCGGGTCCACTTCGCCAGGCGGTGAAACGGTCTCCTTGCGAGACACTGCGCATGGCCTGCTCAAGTTCTGCCCTGGCCTGTGCGAAACTTGCCTGTGCTCGTGACGACATGCGCGCCATTTCAGAAATCGACAAGGACACCAGTTCTTCGCGTTCGAATCCCCTGTGATACACGAGAGACAAGCCAAACAGGGACCCTGGCAATACCGCGGCATCTGTCCACAACTCGGCCCGATACAGCCTGAAAAACAAAAACCGGTATTCAGCGCAGCTTGCGGCATGCTCCGCTTGCACACGACCCGACAGCTCAGGCGGTGCAGCCAGCGCACTCGCGGCCGTCAGAAAAATACCCAGCAGTGCCGTCCAGGGCATCATGTGACGCTTTTACTGGGCGGTTTTGGACGCCGCCGGTACGCGATGCCCTTGTGCCACAGACGCAGGGCCTGCCAGTAGATCAGCGCGGACGTTCGCATGGCACCGAAGGGGCGGCGTACAAAAACCCGCAAGAGTTGCCGATCCGTGAAGGGAAATCGCTTCCCTGCAATCATGGTATCCAGCCCCCCGCCCTCACCGTCTTCATAAACGATTCGAACGAAAATGCGGTTTTCTGTAAGCGAAAACTGAAACCGGTAGTTTCCTGTAATATTAAAAAAGGGCGAAACGTGGAAGCGTTTGGCGGACTCGATCCAGCAGTCACGCCCAATGTCGGCACCGTTCTCTTTTGCACAAAAATAGGCATGTCGGTCACCGAAGGTGTTGTGTACCTCGGCCACCACAGCGCGCAGATTTCCGGTTGCACCGACGAGAAACCAGAAACTGACCGGATTGAACGTGTAGCCCCAATACCGTGGGTGCGCAAGAAGCAGTACATGCTCGATGCCACAGATGCCCGCCGCCCGGGCCAGCCCATGTACACCTTCGGCACCCGTGCAGCCACGAACGCCGTGATCCTTCGGATGCAGAGAAAACAGATTGAACCGCCCGTAGGAAAACAGTCTTGAACCCCGTCTGCCGCCGAGTGTCGCCTCATCCAGCAACAGGCAGTCGACAGGATAGCTGAAGTGGTTGCCTTCGGGCACACGCCGTACGTGGCTTACCCTCGCCTGAACCACAGAAGGTCCGGTCATGCCCATGGCGGCGACGCTCCCAGGCGCTGTGCGACGGATACAGCACTCGACAGGCCATCCTCGTGAAAACCCGTGCCGGTCCATGCTCCGCAATACCAGGTGTTGGCACGGCCCTGAATCGACGGCAATGCCGCCTGGGCTGCAATCGTGTTGAAATCATATTGCGGATGCTCAAACGCATGTTCATCAAGGATCAGGGCGTCGTCGATGGTTGTTGACGGATTCAGGGTGGCAAACAAGGGCGTCTCCTGCGGAATGCCCTGAAGTGAATTCATCCAGTAGGTAACCGATGCCTGGTCCTCGTCCGAGCGCGACTTTGCGAGATAGACCCAGCTCGACCAGCAGGCTTTGCGCCGTGGCATCAAACGGGCATCGGTATGCAGAACGATCCTGTTGCGCCGAAACGGGATCTGTCCAAGAATACGCTGCTCCTTTGCACTGGAATCCGCCAAAAGAGCCAATGCCGTATCCGCATGACAGGCAAATACCACGGAATCAAACACCTCGCTCTCCTGTCCAGCCGCCTTGACGTGGACCCCGTCAGACTGGCGAATCACGGCCTCGACGGGCGTATGCAGCCACAGTCGCACATTCATGTCCGCGATCATTTTGGAGACGTAATTGTGCGAGCCACCCGTGACCGTCCACCACTGGGGACGGCCACTGAAGGCCAGCAGGCCATGATTGTCGAAGAAACGGGTGAGCACGCGGGCCGGGAAATTCAGCATCTCGGCGCGTGGCGTCGACCAGATCGCCCCGCTCATGGGTAACAGGTAGTAGCGTGTAAACCAGGAACCAAGCCCACGCTGGCGGATCAGACCACTCAGCGTCAGGCTCGGGTCCTTGTCCGAATCGGCCAATGCCGTTTTGTTGAATACCGCAATATCACGGAACATGCGCCAGAAGTTTGGCCTGGCCGCATTCATCGGCTGGGCCAGCACGGCATTCATGTCGCGGCAACCATACTCGATCGCTCCGCCATTTACGGAAACTGCAAATGACATGTCGCTCTTGTGGATCGGGACATCAAGGTGTTTGAACAATTGGCAAAGATGGGGGTAGTTCACCTTGTTGAACACGATGAACCCCGTATCAACGGACAATTCGCGACCTTTGGTTTTTATGACAAGCGTGCGCGCATGGCCACCTGGCCTGTGCGCCGCCTCGAACACGACCACGTCGTTGGAACGGGACAGCAGCCAGGCTGCACCAAGACCCGAAATCCCCGCACCGATGACCGCGATCCGGCGCCGAGTGCCTTGTCCGCCTCTGAACATGCCTGTTTGTTCGTACCTCATACCCAATGAATACGGTACAAACACACGAACGGATCACTTCAATTGGAAAAAGTGATCCGAAATCAGGTCTGCCTCGTATAATCAGGTATGACCAATACTGGAACGATAATCAAATTCAAGCAACACAGCCGCAGTCATGCACCACGTCAAGCCCAGCATCCCGTTCGACAGGGACAAACAGCCTGTTCGCCTGACGAAATGTCGTTGCAACTGATTGCTGTCGCCAAAGATCGTGATCGTGAGGCGTTTGAGATCCTGTTTCGCCATTTCAGCCCACGGGTCAGGGCCTACCTTGTTCACCGTGGCAGCGATACGAAGAACGTCGACGACATCCTGCAGGATGTGTTTGCCACAGTCTGGCAAAAGGCGAATCTTTATGACCACCAGCGTGCCAGCGCAGCCGCCTGGATATTCACCATCGCCCGCAACCGACGCATCGATGCCTTGCGCAACGAACGCCGACCAGAATTCGATCCTCAAGACCCTGCCCTCCAGCGCAACCCTGTGCCTGGCGGCGAGGAGACTTTCATTGCGTGGCAACACGCCAAGACGGTCCGCATTGCCCTTGACGTGCTGAGTGATGAGCAACGCGAGGTTCTACGGCTTTCCTTTTATGAAGGCGAAAGCTACTCGGCAATTGCAGTGCGTTTGGGGATTCCGCTCGGCACCGTCAAGTCAAGGGCACGCCTCGCATTTGCCCGCCTGCGCACTGAACTTGGATCCAAACGGGAGGATTTGTGATGACGATCAAACACCATGTCGGTGATGACCTGCTGCTGTCCTATGGAGCGGGCACGCTGGACGAGGCCATGTCGCTGCTTGTCGCGACCCATCTTGCACTGTGCCCAACCTGTCGGGCTGATCTCGAACTGGCCGAGGCCGTAGGCGGCGTGCTGATCGACCGAACCCCGACTGACACTGCGGTGGACGAGGCCATGCTGGAGGCAGTCCTTGATGGCGCCTGTCAGGATGATAATGCGGGTGCACCCGCTCTTCGTGCATCAAACGAGGCGCTTGTACTGCCGCAACCGCTGTACAACTATGCTGGTGGGGATGCCGATACGCTCAGATGGCGGTCTGCAGGTGGCGGAATTCGGCAGGTTCTACTGAAAACCGTCGGTGCGGGTACAACCGCACGGCTCCTGTCAATCCCAGCCCGTAAAAGTGTCCCGCGCCATGGGCATCGAGGTGTAGAAGCAACGCTTGTTCTGGCGGGGTCGTTTTATGATCGCGACGCATGGTACCGACGCGGCGATGTCGGGATTGCCAGCCCGGAAGTCGTGCACCGTCCTGTTGCAGGACCGGAACAGGACTGCATCTGTCTCGCAGTCACCGATGCACGGCTGGAATTTCGCACGCCGATTCCACGCTTGTTACAGCCGTTCCATGGGATTTAATCCAGCCACCACAAGAAAAATAAAGTTGCCAATTCGAAACATGAACGCTGGTCCAGGTTAAACAAACTCCAGAAATGGCTTATGCAAATAAAGCGGCAAAATCATACTGAACTGCTGGCCAGCACGATTCGTGATTTCATTCAGGGGTTCAGCTTCCAGGATCAATTCCTGAATACCACGATCACGATTCAGGTTGGCACGCCAGCCGTATGCGGACAGTCTCACATAGCATGATCTGGCACACACGGATCTACCAACCTGTATTTTAGTATACTGTCACGGACCTGGTCTTCCTGTCTTATTGAAGCCTCAGAAATTCAGTACTGCGTATGAAATATATTGATGTTGCGAAGATGCTGAGAGTAATGATCATTGGCACATGTATGCTATTTGGCATACCAAGTCATGCTCAGGATCACTCAATTCCTACCGCGCGTACCTTGTCACAGGTTTTATGGGATATTGGGGTAGTAGATCAAGCCGCAGCGAACACCGCAAGAAGCCAGGGGAATGACCCCCTGTCCCTGATCGAGCTACCCAGATCAGCAAACTGGATAAGGGGTTTAACGAGTTCCGAGATGCGTGAAGTTTCCATGGTCATCCCTGGCTGGTTTGTTTTTGACAGCTCGGGGTATCGACCCGATACAACCCTTTCCGTATGGTGTGATCGGACATGGCCGCAGGGTGCGCGGTTGAACCGAGGGCGGGTTTGATGCTGGAGAGAAGGGCCGTGGTGGGGCTGTGCGTCGCGCTTCTCCTCGCAGGTTGCGGGGTGGTCGGCAGCGCGGATGGAGAACCGCCAGAGCGAAGCGGTCCCGAGGCTTCGCGGGGCAGCGTGAGCGTGTCACGCTATTGCGAGGCGTTCGCCAGGGCGTATTCCGCGAACAATGCAATCGACGACACGGA
>JAPOQE010000074.1 GCA_026710875.1 Gammaproteobacteria bacterium
GAGATCACCCTCACCGATGAGAACGAACCGCCGGACAGACCTGCTGCACCTGTAGTCACGGCCTCGTCGAATAGCCTGAGCGTACGTTGGGCAGCACCGGGAAATACCGGCCCTGCCATCAGCGACTACGATGTACAGTACAGAGCAGCAGGTGGCAACTTCACCGACTGGCCCCATATTGGGCCGGGCCTGAACACGACCATCACGCGCTTGAAGCCTGAGACCCGTTACGAGATACAGGTGAGAGCGACTAATGATGAAGGCACGAGCGACTGGTCGCCATCGGGCAACAGCACAACTGGTCGTCCTGCTCCCGGCTTTGCCCCGGTAGATCAGAATGCATTCAATACATTTGCCGTTGATAAAGTCCTATCAGTAGAGACCTATTATATCGAGTTTGTATCTACCGGTCGTTTCGAAGAAAACAATCAATATCCGGGAAGCTATACATATTCAAATACTGGCTCGAATACGGGCATACTGACGCAAAAATATGATGGCGGGCAGTTGGGCGGTACCTGTGCAATCGAAATGACCTTCTCTTCAACAACCACAGGCACTTTACGCGCCAAATGTGGTAGCGATAAAGACTACAATTCACCTCAGCAGTGGCGGCTTTCCGATGCACCTGACCCCAACGTCTTCAATATCGAAGTGGTATGGGTCGGCGGCGAGCCATCTGGAGAACACAGGACAGCCTTCAATGCTGCGGTCACGCGTTGGGAGAATATTATCACGGGCGACATTCCCGATGTTTTTGTTAATGCAAATGAAGGGGGTACGATAGAAGGCGTTAAGGTCTTCGGTCTTGTAGATGACCTGCTGATCTATGCACGCCTCACTAATATTGATGGTCGAGGTGAAACCCTGGGAATCGCGGGACCCCGAGAAATGCGCACGCACTCAAAATTGCCGATCGTAGCGCGAATGACATTCGATACATCTGACCTGAGCGATTTTACTCCTGAAGCTCTGCAAGATCTCTATCTGCATGAAATGGGGCATTGTTTGGGCATCGGCACTGTTTGGAAACGCCTTGACCTGTTAAAAAATCCGTCAATCATCACGCTTATTATTTTTCCCTTAGAGGTGGATGATGCCGATACGCATTTCGCAGGTGCAAGGGCGATTGAGGCATTCAATGACGCAGGTGGAACGAACTATACAGATGGAAAGGTGCCGGTGGAAAATGAAAAAGGGGGAGCGGGCACACGGGATGGTCATTGGCGGCAGTCTGTGTTTGGCCCCAACGAACTTATGGAGGGATTCCTTTCTCCCGGTGCTGCGACGCGCGATCCGTTGAGCGCGATCACGATCCAGTCTCTGGATGATCTGGGCTACACTGTCGATGTCAGCCAGGCAGACGCGTACACGCTGCCCTCTCCTGCCGCTGCTAAAGTGGCGATAGCATCTGAGCACCAGATCCCGATCAACTGCATCATAATAGAACCCATCGGCGAGATTGATGAGTACAAGCAAATCGAGTTGAAGCCCATGCGTTTGAAGATGCGTGAGGATCAATGAAATTCCGGTGCTGAAATACAATGCAAAAGGAGACCTTTGCCATGTCCATTTTCAAACGCCTATCACTCTGTTCCCTATTCGCATCACTGATTTTTATCCCCTCATTTGCACAACACTTTTTAGGCGCGTTTTCAGGGTTGGCACTCCAGATAGATACACAGATCGAAACGCCTGTGCAAAACAACAATGTGCAAACCCTTCCAGAACAAAAAGCAGGAGATACGATCCGGTTTCAGCTTTTCATACCAGCAGGTGCGGGTCAATCTACCAATGGTTATACAGTGGAACTCGATCTGCCTGGCAAGACATTCTCCAGCTATATTGGAAATGTATCCGGCACGGATTGGACAGGAGGAGCACTGATAAGCATTGGTTCTAAAAAGTTGTCCGCATTATTCCCCACAGGTGCTTCTGTGCCCTCAACGGGTTATATAGGACAGCTTGATTTGCACATGACGAGGTCGCTTGAAGGCGGTGCGACATTGATTGTCAAAAGCCTTTCCATGACCAGTGGAAGCGATATTGACATGTTAGATGTGTCCAATGCAATCATCACCTTTACTGCATCTGCAACGGGTTTCGGTGATTTTGATGGGAATGGAACCGTAAATTTGACGGACTTTTTGGCATTTGTAGAAGTGTTTGGCAAGTCATCGTCGGATGTGGGGTATGATGCGCGGATGGATTTTGATGGGAATGGAACCGTAAATTTGGCGGACTTTCTGGCGTTTGTAGAAGTGTTCGGCACAACGCCTTCCACAGGTGGCGGGCAAGGCGGTGGGCAAGGCGGTGGGCAAGGCGGTGGCGGCAGTAGTGTTATACCGTCCCCACCTGAC
>JAPOQE010000075.1 GCA_026710875.1 Gammaproteobacteria bacterium
GCTGTCGCGCGCTCCGTCCAGCACCCGCTGACCGGCCCCCTGAAAATGGGCGTGATCCCCACGATCGCCCCCTTCCTGCTGCCGAAAATCCTGCCGGCAATCCGCAGACGCTTTCCGGACCTTGAGCTGTATCTCAAGGAGGAACAGACCAAGAAGATTCATACCCTGCTGCAGCAAGGAGAACTCGATATCCTGTTGCTGGCCCTGCCCGTGGCACTGACCAATACGGAATCGATGTCGCTGTACACGGATGCCTTCAAGCTGGCGTACAAGCAGGGCACGCGCCTGATCGACCCGCAGGACTTCACGCCCAGCAAGCTGAACCAGGGCGTCATCCTGTTGCTCGAGGACGGGCACTGTCTGCGTGAGCACGCATTGAGTGCCTGCAACCTGAGCCGGCTCGAGGAAACCAACAAATTCTCGGCCAGCGGCCTGTATAGCCTGATTCAAATGGTCAACAGTGATTTGGGCGTGACCTTCATTCCGCAGATGGCGATCGATGGAGGCTTGCTGGAAAATACCCAGGTGGTAACCCAGGACCTGAAAGATCATGCGTACCGCGAGATCGGACTGGCATGGCGAAAATCGAGTGTTCGCAAACAGGAGTTCGGCCTGCTCGCCGATGTGATCCTGGAGAGCGTGTAGCACTAAAGCAGGCCTCGATGTAGCCAAGCGGCGTGGACTGTGTTATTTCATGCCTATGGCGGCAAAGCACCAAGCGGGGTCCCTGGTGCTTCGTCTGCTTCGGCCTTTGGCCGCCTCGTGCGTTCCTTGCAAAGCGGCGATAAAATCGCACGCCCGCCTTCCGTTGTCGGCGTCGGCCTTTCACCTGTGACAGCCTGTCGGGCTGTGCCCGCAGGGCTGGCGTTCCCGATCCCTGGGCGACCTGCAGAGTTCCGTTCTGTGAGTCATCATGAACCGCCACACTTGATAAGTGAAATTAATAATTTAGCTTGCAACGATTGATTTATTGCAAGGATCGGACAGCCATCTTCGGTGTGAATTTTCAGAGGGTCCGGGGGAGGAGACCCCTGGGAGGGTTCAAGGGGTGATGGAGGCCAGCCCGATGAAGGTGCCCTCGTTTTGTTCACACAGGGCACGCATCAGGGTGGCAAAACGCACGCCAGTCACCTGCTCGTCTTCCGGTCGGGCGAACTGGACCGGGAAACCGACGGCGTGGATCCGTACCCGCCGGTTGCCATGCACGTCCTTGCGGTTGATCGCGTTTACCTCACGCAGCACGGCCTGTATGGAAGGCCCGGTGAACTCGTCGCCGAATACGTACAGGCTGATCTTCTTGTCATCGGCATGAAAGGTTTGGATCGCGGCCGTGATGCCTTCGACCGGACTGCTGTTGCTGAACGGCTGCCAGGAGCGCATGCGCTCCAGTACGGCTTTTCGTCGCGCAGGCGTGTCCGGGATCCAGCGCCCTGCATACTGGCGAAACATGTATTCGCCCATGTCGTTCATGACCTGCAGACCCTTGACCCTTGGGTAGGCATCCAGCACCTCGGTAAGTTTTTGTTCAGCCAGCTGCCAGCCGTAGGTGAGCATGCTGCCCGAGGTGTCGATGATGAAAATGATGTACTCACTGTCGACCGGGATACCTGCGATCGTTGCATCCTGGGGCCGCAGGGGCAGGGATTCACGCGACTGCAGCCGGCGCATCTCATCGGACAGTGTCTGGCGGGCACGCGCCAGTTGGCCCTCGATCGTGTTCTGTACGGCCGCCTCGCTTCTCGAAGCAAGATGTGCACTTTGCATACTCGATAACTCGCCCTGCAGGCGTGCCACCTTTTCGATTTCAAGAGCCACCTGCTGCTTCTTCCTGACCAGTTCGCGGTTCAGCACATGGCTTTGTCCATGCAGTTCGGTCAGCTGCTCCTCGAGGTCGGCCACGTGCTGGTCGAGATCCTCGCTGTATTGCTCAAAGATCACCGGCTCGGCCGTTTTTGACAACACGAGCAGCAGGATGAGTGCGCCAAAGCCGCAGCAGATGCAATCCAGAAAGGACAGGCTGAAGATCTCGATGTTGCGCCGCGGTTTCATGCTTCAGGGCCAGTCCCCGGACGGACTGAAAAAAGCGCCCTGGGTGGCGCGCGCCAGTTTCCAGTATTCGCTGGAGGCTTGCGGGTCACCCTCCATGGGGAACAGGATGATGTTGACCGGAATTCCTGCGGGCAGGACTTCAAGGGCAGCATCGAATTGCTTCTTGCGCGCCCGGGCGGACACCTTCGTGCCCCAGGATTTCGAGCGCCCCTGGGTGGGCAACCCGTCCGTCAACAGGTACAGGGTATCGGGTGGCGGCTGCAGTTGCTCGATCGCCTTGAAGGCCTGGTACAGGTTGGTACCGTTGGCCGGGGCCATCTCGTACATGTGCTGTACGGCCTGCTCCAGGTGGTCCACGTTGCCGCCATCCAGCCAGGTGCTGGCAGGTGCCTGGTAAAGCGGGGTACTTGTTTCATTGAATGCATGGATCTGGAACTGGCTGGTTGGCGGGATGCGCGAGGTGATCCACTCGACCGTGTGCAGCACCTGGCGCCACTTGGCGGCGCGCACGCGTTCGTGCGCGGGCAGGTTGCGAAAGCGCAGCACGTTGATGATGCGATCGGCGAGCATGCTGGCCGAGCTGTCCACCAGGATCAGGATCCGCTCACCGTCCATCTTCAAACCGGTCA
>JAPOQE010000076.1 GCA_026710875.1 Gammaproteobacteria bacterium
GACATCAAGGAGCAGGACGTCTACATGGGCGACATGCCGTTGATGACCGACAACGGCACCTTCGTCATCAACGGCACCGAGCGGGTGATCGTTTCCCAGATGCACCGCTCGCCGGGCGTATTCTTCGACCACGACCGGGGCAAGACGCACAGCTCCGGCAAATATCTCTACGCCGCCCGGATCATCCCCTACCGGGGCTCCTGGCTCGACTTCGAGTTCGATGCCAAGGACCTGGTCTTCGTGCGCATCGACCGGCGCCGCAAGCTTCCTGCCACCATTTTGCTGCGCGCACTGGGTTTCAGCAGCGAGGAAATCCTTTCCATATTCTTCGATACCAACAAGGTACACATCACCGATTCCGGCTTTATCCTGGATCTTATCCCTGAACGGTTGCGCGGCGAGATCTCGCCGTTTGAAATCCGCGCGGGCGGCAAGGTGATTGTCGAGGCGGGCCGGCGCATCACGGTGCGCCATGTACGCCAGATCGAAAAGGCGAAAATCAAGAAACTCGAGGTTCCGGTGGAGTACCTGCTCACCAAGGTGCTGGCCAGGGATCTGGTCGATGTGGATACGGGAGAACTGGTCTGCAGGGCCAATGACGAACTTACTGAAGAGAACATCGAAAAGATCCTGGAGTCCTCGGTCGATGTGCTGGAATTGCTTTACACCAACGATATCGATCGTCGTCCGTACATCACGTCCACGCTGGCCATTGACACCACCACCAATGAGCTTGAAGCGCAGGTCGAGATTTACCGAATGATGCGCCCGGGTGAGCCGCCGACCAAGGATGCGGCCCAGAACCTGTTCCAGAACCTGTTCTTTGTACCGGAGCGCTACGACTTGTCTCCTGTAGGTCGCATGAAATTCAACCGACGCGTGGGCCGTGAGGAAACCTCGGGCTCGGGTACGCTGAGCAAGGATGACATCCTCGATGTCATGCGCACCCTGATTGATATCCCCAACGGCAAGGGGATGGTGGATGATATCGACCACCTCGGCAACCGGCGGGTACGTTGTGTCGGGGAGATGGTCAAGAATGCCTTCAGAGTGGGCCTGGTTCGTGTGGAGCGCGCCGTCAAGGAGCGACTGACCCTGGCCGAATCCGAAGGCCTGATGCCGCAGGAGATGATCAATGCCAAGCCCGTAGCTGCGGCAATCAAGGAGTTTTTCGGCTCAAGCCAGTTGTCCCAGTTCATGGACCAGAACAACCCGTTATCAGAAATTACTCACAAGCGCAGAATCTCTGCCCTGGGTCCAGGGGGCCTGACGCGTGAGCGTGCGGGTTTTGAGGTTCGTGACGTCCACCCCACACACTATGGGCGAGTCTGTCCGATTGAGACCCCGGAGGGTCCAAACATCGGGCTCATCAACTCGCTGGCTATTTTTGCGCGCACCAACGACTACGGATTCCTGGAAACCCCATACCGTAAAGTGGTCAACGGAAAAGTCAGTAATGACATCGAGTACCTCTCGGCCATCGAGGAAGGCCAGTTCACCATTGCCCAGGCCAATGCGCGCCTCGACAAACGGGGCAAATTCCTGGACGGGCTGGTATCCGTTCGACACAGAAACGAGTTCTCGCTTGTACCAAGCGAGGAAGTCGAATACATGGACGTCTCTCCCAAACAGATTGTCTCGGTCGCGGCCTCGCTGATTCCATTCCTGGAGCATGACGATGCCAACCGCGCACTGATGGGATCCAACATGCAACGCCAGGCCGTGCCTACCCTGATCGCGGAAAAACCCCTGGTCGGTACCGGCATCGAGCGCACGGTCGCGATCGATTCAGGTGCTGCACTGGTCTCAAGGCGCGGGGGTGAGGTAGACACCGTGGATGCGGGCAGGATCGTGGTGCGGGTCAACGATGATGAGGCCGAGGCGGGTGAGCCGGGCGTCGACATCTATAACCTGACCAAGTACACGCGCTCCAACCAGAACACCTGTATCAACCAGCGACCGCTGGTCAAGCCAGGCGATGTAATTGCCAACGGGGATGTACTGGCAGACGGACCTTCGACCGACCTCGGCGAGCTGGCACTCGGGCAGAACGTGCTGGTCGCCTTCATGCCGTGGAACGGCTACAACTTTGAGGATTCGGTCCTGATCTCGGAGCGTGTCGTGGAGGAGGACCGCTTTACGACCATCCACATCGAAGAGCTCAGCTGTTTTGCACGCGACACCAAACTCGGTGCAGAAGAGATTACGGCCGATATTCCCAATGTCAGCGAGAACCTGCTGGCCAAGCTGGATGACTCCGGAATCGTGTATGTCGGTGCGGAAGTACGGCCCAGCGATATTCTGGTGGGCAAGGTCACGCCAAAGGGCGAGACCCAGTTGACCCCGGAAGAGAAACTGCTGCGTGCCATCTTCGGAGAAAAGGCTTCGGATGTGAAAGACACCTCGCTTCGCGTGCCCTCCGGCATGGAAGGCACAGTGATCGATGTACGGGTATTTACCCGTGACGGTGTGAGCAAGGACAAGCGGGCCCTGGAAATCGAGGAAGCGGAAATTGACCAGGTACGAAAAGACCTGAATGACCAGCTGCGCATCTACGAGGCGGACATCTACGCGCGCGTCAAGCGCCTGATCACGGGCCAGGTCGCAGAGGGGGGTCCGGAAGGGCTGAAGAAAGGCACCAAGGTCACCAAGACCTACCTGGAGTCCCTGGACTCTGAGTACTGGTTCGAGGTCCGGATGCGTTCTGAAACCATCACCGCCCAGCTTGAAAAACTCTCCGGGCAACTGAAGAGTCAGCGCGAATCCTTCGAGCAAAAGCTGCTCGAGAAAAAGGAAAAAATTACCGCGGGTGATGATCTCGCCCCGGGCGTTTTGAAGATGGTCAAGGTTTACCTTGCGGTCAAGCGTCGCATGCAGCCGGGAGACAAGGTCGCCGGGCGCCATGGTAACAAGGGTGTGGTGTCGATGATCGTACCGGTCGAGGACATGCCGCACATGGAGGACGGGACCCCGGTCGACATCGTGCTGAACCCGCTCGGCGTGCCTTCACGAATGAACGTCGGACAGGTGCTTGAAACCCACCTGGGATGGGCTGCAAAAGGGCTAGGCCTTAAGATTGGAAAGATACTAGATAAGTCAGGTAAAAATAAGGAGTTGAAAAGCTTTCTGAATGAGATTTATAACAAGGATGAAGGCATTTCAGTGACGCTCAATGAGTTCAACGACGAGGAAATCAAGACCCTGTCCACCAACCTGCGCAACGGGGTGCCGATGGCAACTCCGGTGTTTGACGGGGCCCAGGAATCCGAGATCAAGCGGATGCTGACACTGGCCGATCTGCCGGAGGATGGGCAGACGAATCTGTGGGATGGGCGCACGGGTGAGCGGTTCGACCGCAAGATTACCGTGGGCTACATGTACATGCTGAAACTCAATCACCTGGTGGATGACAAGATGCATGCCCGCTCGACCGGGCCGTACAGCCTGGTGACCCAGCAGCCGCTGGGGGGCAAGGCCCAGTTCGGCGGCCAGCGATTCGGCGAGATGGAGGTCTGGGCGCTGGAAGCGTACGGCGCTTCCTACACGCTGCAGGAGATGCTGACCGTCAAGTCCGATGATGTCATGGGCCGCAACAAGATGTACAAGAACATCGTCGACAGCAATCACAGCATTGATGCAAGCATGCCTGAATCATTCAACGTGCTGATGAAGGAAATCCGCTCTCTGGGTCTGAACATCGACCTGGAACAGGAATCCTGATTCAGGAGTAGGGGACGATCGGGTACACAGTCATGGCTGCATGCGTTAAGCGGCCATAACGGCAAGCAAAGGGTACGAGGAAGATTATGAAAGACTTAATAAGTTTGCTGAGAAATCAGGGTGAAGTGGTGGACTTCGATGCCATACGCATCGGACTGGCTTCCCCCGACATGATCCGGTCGTGGTCATTCGGCGAGGTCAAGAAGCCGGAGACCATCAATTACCGTACCTTCAAGCCCGAACGCGACGGACTGTTCTGCGCCAAGATCTTTGGGCCGATCAAGGATTATGAATGCCTGTGCGGCAAGTACAAGCGTCTCAAGCACCGCGGTGTGGTCTGTGAGAAATGCGGCGTGGAGGTCACACTGACCAAGGTGCGTCGTGAACGCATGGGACACATCGAGCTGGCAAGCCCCGTGGCCCATATCTGGTTTCTGAAGTCGCTGCCCTCGCGGATTGGTCTTTTGCTGGACATGACCTTGAGGGATGTCGAGCGCGTACTTTATTTCGAGGCCTTCATTGTCATCGACCCGGGCATGACCGGACTGGAGCACAAGCAGTTGCTTTCCGATGAAGCTTTCCTTGAAGCGATTGAAACCTACGGGGACGATTTTGATGCGCGCATGGGCGCGGAGGCCATTTTCGAGCTGCTGAAGCAGGTGGACCTGGAACAGGAAGTGACCACCCTGCGCGAGGAAATCACCGAGACGCGCTCGGAAGCCAAGCTGAAACGACTGTCCAAGCGTTTGCGCCTGGCCGAGAATTTCATCGAGTCGGGCAACAAGCCCGAGTGGATGGTGCTGACGGTCTTGCCGGTGCTGCCGCCGGACCTGCGCCCGTTGGTACACCTGGACGGCGGGCGTTTTGCGACCTCCGATCTGAACGACCTGTACCGTCGTGCCATCAATCGCAACAATCGATTGAAACGACTGCTGGAGCTGAATGCGCCCGACATCATCGTGCGCAATGAGAAACGCATGCTGCAGGAAGCGGTGGATGCCCTGCTGGACAATGGCCGACGCGGACGGGCGATTACCGGTACCAACCGGCGTGCTCTCAAGTCCCTGGCGGACATGATCAAGGGCAAGCAGGGGCGGTTTCGCCAGAACCTGCTGGGCAAACGCGTCGATTATTCCGGGCGTTCGGTGATCGTGGTCGGACCGACCCTGAAACTGCACCAGTGTGGCCTGCCCAAGAAGATGGCCCTGGAACTGTTCAAACCGTTTATTTTCAGCAAGCTGCACATGCGCGGGATCGCACCGACCATCAAGGCCTGTAAGAAGGTGGTTGAAAAGGAAGGTCCCGAGGTATGGGACATTCTAGAAGAAGTCATTCGCGAGCACCCGGTGTTGCTGAACCGCGCACCGACCCTGCACCGCCTGGGTATTCAGGCGTTTGAGCCGATCCTGATCGAAGGCAAGGCGATCCAGCTGCACCCGTTGGTCTGCACGGCCTTCAATGCCGACTTTGACGGCGACCAGATGGCTGTTCATGTACCGCTGTCCGTGGAGGCACAGCTTGAAAGCCGGGCATTGATCATGTCCACCAACAACGTGCTGTCCCCCGCCAACGGCAACCCGATTATCGTGCCCTCCCAGGATATCGTGCTGGGTCTGTACTACCTCACCCGTGAGAAGATCAACGAGCCAGGCGCCGGCATGGCCTTTGCCGATGTCGAGGAGGCCCAACGCGCCTATGACAGCGGTTCAGTCAGCTTGCATGCCAAGGTGAGGATCCGGATCAAGGACGTGGAGGAAGGTGAGGGCGACGAACCCGCAGATCCTATACATCGTGCCATCGAGACGACGGTCGGGCGCGCAATTCTCTCCAGGGTACTGCCAAAAGGCATGCCCTTTGCCCTGATTAACCGGGACATGGACAAGCGTGCCATCTCGTCGCTGATTGACGAGTGTTACCGGCGTACCGGTCTGAAGGATACTGTGATCCTGGCGGACAAGCTGATGTACACGGGCTTTAACTATGCCACCCGTGCCGGGCTGTCTTTCTGTGCCGATGACATGGTCATTCCGGAAGAAAAGCAGTCGATTCTTGGGGAAGCGGAGAAGGAAGTCGAGGAAATCGCCTCGCAGTACGCCTCCGGCCTGGTGACCAAGGAAGAACGCTACAACAAGGTCATCGATATCTGGTCGCACACCAACGAGCAGGTCGCCCAGGCCATGATGAGCCGACTGGGCAACGAAGAAGTCGAGGACCCGGAAGGCAATACGATCACGCAAAAATCGTTCAACTCGATCTACATGATGGCGGACTCAGGCGCGAGAGGTTCAGCTGCACAGATACGCCAACTGGCGGGCATGCGCGGCCTGATGGCCAAGCCGGACGGCTCGATTATCGAGACGCCGATCACTGCAAATTTCCGCGAAGGACTGAACGTACTGCAGTACTTTATTTCCACACACGGTGCGCGCAAGGGACTTGCGGATACCGCGCTCAAGACCGCCAACTCCGGTTACCTGACACGCAGACTGGTGGACGTGGCCCAGGACCTGGTGGTCACCGAGACCGACTGTGGAACCTCCAAAGGCATGATCATGAGACCGGTCATTGAAGGCGGGGATGTCGTGCAGACCCTGTCAAGCCGTGTACTTGGCCGTGTGGTTGCCGAGGATGTGCTGGATGCGAAGAAAAAGGATGTGCTGATTCCGGCAGGCACCTTGCTGGATGAGACCTGGTGCAAGAAATTCGAGGAACTCGGCGTGGACGAGATCAAGGTGCGCACGCCAATCAATTGCGAAACCCGTTACGGGGTCTGCTCAAACTGCTACGGGCGGGACCTGGCACGCGGCCACCTGGTCAACATCGGCGAGGCGGTCGGGGTTATTGCTGCCCAGTCCATCGGAGAGCCGGGCACGCAGCTCACCATGCGTACGTTCCATATCGGTGGTGCAGCCAACCGGGCGGCATCCACCAGCGGCATCACGGTGAAATCCGCCGGTACGATCAGCATGCACAACGTGAAGCTTGCGCAGCACAAGAACGGACACAATGTCGCGGTATCGAGATCCGGTGAGCTCAGCGTGGTCGATGAACAGGGCCGCGAGAAGGAACGCTACAAGATCAGTTACGGGGCTTCGATTTCCGTGAATAATGGCGACACCGTGGAAAGCGGACAGCCGGTCGCCACCTGGGACCCGCATATCCGGCCCATCATCACCGAAGTCGGCGGCTCGATCCAGCTGGTGGATTTTGCCGACGGGGTGACCGTCAACATGTTCGCGGACAAGGTCACCGGTTTGAGTTCTGCCATTGTCCTTGACCCGAGAAGCCGACCTGCGGCGGGCAAGGATTTACGACCGGCGGTCAACCTGGTGGATGCCAAAGGTCAACCATTGAAGTTCCCGGGCACCGAAAAACCGGCCCACTACACGCTGCATCCCGGGGCCATCATCAGTCTGTCCGACGGCGACACCGTGGGCGTTGGCGACATCATTGCCCGGATCCCGCAGGAATCCTCGAAGACTCGGGACATCACCGGCGGACTGCCGCGGGTGGCCGACCTGTTTGAAGCACGCAAGCCCAAGGAGGCGGCCGTGCTCGCTGAGCAGACCGGGATCGTATCCTTTGGCAAGGACACCAAGGGCAAGGAGCGTCTTGTGATCACGGATGAAGAAGGTGAATCCAAGGAAGTGCTGATCCCGAAATGGCGGCAGATCAATGTATTTGAAGGCGAGCACGTGGAGAAGGGTGAGGTCATCGTTGACGGTGAGCTGAGCCTGCACGACATCCTGCGCCTTTTGGGAATCACGGAGCTTGCCGAGTACCTGGTCCGGGAAATCCAGGATGTCTATCGCCTGCAGGGCGTGGAAATCGATGACAAGCATATCGAGGTGATTACCCGGCAGATGCTGCGCAAGGCGGAAATCACCGACCCTGGCGATACAAGTTTCTTGCAGGGTGAGCAAGTGGAGAAATCCAGGGTGCTCGAGATGAATGAGAAAATGCAAGCGGATGACAAGGAGCCAGCCCGGTTCGATCCGGTGCTGCTTGGTGTGACCAAGGCCTCCCTGGTGACGGAATCCTTTATCTCGGCGGCCTCATTCCAGGAAACCACGCGCGTGCTGACCGAAGCATCGGTACGCGGCTCCAAGGACATGTTGCGCGGACTGAAGGAAAACGTGATTGTCGGGCGACTGATTCCGGCAGGAACGGGCCTCGCCTACCATGAGGGCCGCCGACGCAATGTTCTGGAGGAGATGCAAGCCGCTGACATGGAAGAAGCTGAAATAATGACCGATGACGATGCTGAAAAGGCGCTTGCCGAGGAATTGACTGCGGCAGGCGGGAGCAGCACAGAAGTGGAGGTCAGTCCAAGCGCCGAGTAATGAGAAGGTTTGCTTGACAGCATGCCCGATGGTTTCTACAATCTCGCGGCTACACAGGCCGATGTTTCATCGGCCTGTTGTTTGTTTCAGGTATAGAAAATTTATGACTACAATCAATCAATTGGTGCGCAAACCGCGCAAGCGCAAGGTGGAGAAGAGCAATGTTCCCGCGCTTGCCAGCTGTCCCCAGAAAAGAGGGGTATGCACCCGTGTGTACACGACGACACCCAAAAAGCCGAACTCTGCATTGCGTAAGGTCGCGCGGGTACGTCTGACCAACGGGTTTGAAGTCACCAGTTATATTGGCGGCGAAGGCCACAACCTGCAGGAACACTCCGTGGTCCTCATCCGGGGAGGTCGTGTCAAGGACCTGCCGGGTGTGCGCTACCACACGGTGCGCGGCAGCCTCGATACCCAGGGTGTCCAGGATCGCATGCAGGCCCGTTCGAAGTACGGCGCCAAAAAACCCAAAGCATAGCGCCACCCCTTACTGAATCAGTCTCACCATGTCACGCAGAAGAGAAATCCCCAAGCGCAAAATCCTGGACGACCCCAAGTACGGGGATCAGCTGGTTGCGAAGTTTGTCAACATGCTGATGAAACACGGCAAGAAGTCCATCGCCGAGAAAATCCTGTATCAGGCGTTTGACAACGTAGAGCGCAAAAGCGGAGAGGAAGGAATCGGAATCTTCAAGAAGGCGATCGAGAATGTACGCCCGTTTGTCGAGGTCAAGTCACGGCGCGTAGGCGGTGCGACTTACCAGGTGCCCGTGGAAGTGCGCCCGGCCCGGCAGACCACGCTGGCAATGCGCTGGATTGTCGATGCCGCGAAAAAACGTGGCGAGAAATCCATGATCAACAAGCTTGCCGGCGAGTTGATGGATGCCTCTGCACAAAAAGGCACGGCCATCAAGAAACGTGAAGATACGCTTCGCATGGCGGAAGCAAACAAGGCATTTTCTCACTACCGCTGGTAGCGTACCGGCTCAGGGCTTAAATCGTGGCACGTAAAACACCGATCTCGCGTTACCGCAACGTTGGCATCATGGCGCACATTGATGCCGGCAAGACCACGGCCACCGAACGCATCCTTTTCTACACCGGCATCTCGCACAAGATCGGCGAGGTGCATGACGGTGAAGCCGTCATGGACTGGATGGAGCAGGAGCAGGAGCGCGGAATCACCATTACGTCAGCGGCGACGACCTGTTTCTGGAGCGGCATGGACCAGCAGTTCGACGAACACCGCATCAATATCATCGATACCCCCGGACACGTGGATTTCACCATCGAGGTGGAGCGCTCATTGCGTGTACTGGACGGCGCCTGTGCCGTATTTTGCGCGGTCGGCGGTGTTGAGCCCCAGTCCGAGACCGTATGGCGCCAGGCAAACAAGTACCAGGTGCCTCGCATGGCATTCGTTAACAAGATGGACCGCACCGGTGCAAATTTTCTGCGCGTGGTGGGCCAGATCAAGGAACGGCTTGGCTCCAACCCGGTACCCATCCAGTTGGCCATTGGTGCCGAGGAGAACTTCAAGGGCGTGGTCGACCTGATCAAGATGAAGGCCATCTACTGGAATGAAGAAGACAAGGGAACTACGTTTGAGGAAGCGGAGATCCCCGAGGACATGCTCGCTGCGAGCCAGGAATGGCAGGAAAAAATGATCGAGGCGGCGGCGGAGTCTTCCGAGGAGATCATGGAAAGGTACCTCGAGAGCGGCACCCTGTCAGAAGATGACATCCGCAAGGGATTGAGGCTTCGCACGCTGTCCAACGAGATCGTGCCCGCCCTGTGCGGCACGGCATTCAAGAACAAGGGTGTACAGGCCCTGCTGGATGCCATCATTGAGTTCATGCCATCGCCGACTGATGTGCCTGCGATCCAGGGCATGATGGAAGACAAGGCCGAGACCATCACCGAGCGAAAGTCTTCGGATGATGAGCCGTTTGCATCCCTGGCCTTCAAGATCGCAACGGACCCGTATGTCGGAACCCTGACTTTTTTCCGTGTGTACTCCGGTGTTCTCAGTTCGGGGGATACCGTCTATAACCCGGTCAAGAGCAGAAAGGAGCGCGTCGGGCGAATATTGCAGATGCATTCAAATTCGCGTGATGAAATCAAGGAAGTCCGCGCCGGTGACATTGCGGCTGCCGTCGGATTGAAAGATGTCGCTACCGGCGAGACCCTGTGTGACCTCAACGATGTCATCACCCTGGAACGCATGGAATTTCCGGAGCCGGTCATTTCCGTGGCAGTTGAGCCAAAAACGAAATCAGACCAGGAAAAGATGGGCATCGCCTTGCAGAAACTGGCCCGCGAAGACCCGTCCTTCAGGGTGCGTACCGATGAGGAATCGGGGCAGACCATCATCTCTGGCATGGGTGAGTTGCACCTGGACATTATCGTTGACCGCATGAGAAGGGAATTCAGCGTGGAGGCCAATGTAGGTGCTCCGCAGGTCTCCTACCGTGAAACCATTCGCAAGGACATCCAGCAGGAAGGCAAGTTTGTGCGCCAGTCCGGTGGCCGGGGTCAGTACGGGCACGTGTATTTAAAAATCGAGCCGCAGAAGGCGGGAGACGGTTTCGAGTTTGCCAACGAGATTGTTGGCGGCGTGGTACCGAGGGAATATATTCCCGCGGTGGAAAAAGGGGTCAAGGAAGCCATATACAATGGCGTGATCGCGGGCTACCCTGTGGTGGACGTCAAGGTGACGCTGTATGACGGTTCCTACCATGATGTGGATTCATCCGAGATGGCGTTCAAGATTGCAGGCTCCATGGCCTTTCGCGATGGCGCCCGCCAAGCCAGTCCGGTATTGCTTGAGCCCGTCATGAAGGTGGAAGTCGTGACCCCGGAAGAGCATATGGGGGATGTTGTGGGTGACCTGAGTCGTCGCCGCGGCATAGTGGGAGGCATGGTGGACAGCCCTTCGGGCAAGGTCATTTCATCGGAGGTTCCACTGGCTGAAATGTTTGGGTATGCAACGGATCTGCGTTCCGCGACACAGGGTCGGGCCACCTATTCGATGGAGTTTCACAAGTACAAGGAAGTCCCGGGAAGCCTGGCGGATGCAATCATCAAGAAGAATGGTTAACCCGCGTGTGGCCATTACGATATTTTTTTAAGAGGTAGAGAAAGATGTCCAAAGAGAAATTTGAGCGTACTAAACCGCATGTAAACGTCGGTACGATTGGTCATGTCGACCACGGCAAGACTACTTTGACAGCGGCCCTGACCAAGGTGATGGGTGAGACCCACGGGGGTGAGTACAGGACGTATGATCAGATTGACAATGCTCCTGAAGAACGTGAGCGCGGCATTACCATTGCGACTGCACACGTTGAATACGAGAGCGTCAACCGTCACTACGCTCATGTGGATTGCCCCGGCCATGCCGACTATGTAAAGAACATGATCACGGGTGCCGCACAGATGGACGGTGCGATTCTGGTCGTCAGTGCCGCTGATGGCCCCATGCCCCAGACACGTGAGCACATCCTGCTGGCCAGGCAGGTCGGTGTTCCCCACATCATGGTGTACATGAACAAGTCCGACCAGGTGGACGACCCCGAGTTGCTCGAGCTGGTTGAAATGGAAGTCCGCGACTTGCTGTCGACCTATGAGTTCCCAGGAGACGATACTCCGATCATCACCGGCTCGGCCCTGAAGGCCCTGGAAGGGGACACTTCGGAAACGGGCATTCCTTCCATCGTTAAACTGGTGGAACAGATGGATTCATTCATTCCTGAGCCGGAGCGTGCCATCGACGGCGACTTCATCATGCCGGTTGAGGATGTATTCTCGATATCCGGTCGCGGTACGGTTGTCACAGGCCGTGTGGAACGCGGCATCGTCAAGGTCGGAGACGAGATTGAGATTGTAGGGATACGCGATACGGAAACAACCACCTGTACCGGTGTCGAGATGTTTAGAAAACTGCTCGACCAGGGGCAGGCCGGTGACAACGTCGGCGTGTTGCTTCGTGGAACCAAGCGCGACGAGGTCGAGCGAGGCCAGGTGCTGTGCAAGCCCGGCAGTATCAACCCGCACACGAAGTTCGAAGCCGAAGTGTATATCCTCAGCAAGGAGGAAGGTGGAAGGCATACCCCGTTTTTCAATGGGTATCGCCCGCAGTTCTACTTCCGTACCACCGATGTGACCGGTGCAGTCGATCTTCCCAGCGGTACAGAAATGGTCATGCCGGGGGATAACGTGCAGATGGTCGTGACCCTGATTGCCCCGATTGCCATGGAAAAGGGGCTGCGCTTTGCCATCCGTGAAGGCGGACGCACGGTGGGGGCCGGAAAGGTCGCGAAGATCATTGAGTAATGCAGTTGATTAGGCAGCCAGCACGATGACTACGGGACAGACCATACGGATTCGCCTCAAAGCGTTTGATCACCGCCTGATCGACCGCTCTGCAAGTGAAATTGTGGAAACGGCCAAGCGCACCGGGGCCAGGGTCAAGGGCCCGATCCCGTTACCGACCAAGAAAGAGCGCTTTACCGTGCTGATCTCGCCGCATGTCGACAAGAATGCCCGTGACCAGTACGAAATTCGTACACACAAGCGGATCATGGACATCGTTGACCCGACGGACAAGACCGTCGATGCGCTCATGAAGCTGGATTTGGCTGCCGGCGTCGACGTCCAGATCAAACTGAACTAGGAAGGGGTGGATTCACTGGAGCTCTCGCTGGGTAAAGAAAATGGTTTTTTAAGACACTGATATTTGGGATAATGGTAGATTCGCTGCGACCCGGCATGGGCTAGACCTGTGCCGGGTCGCGGTTATCCGGGCAAGTGAAATCCTTGCGAACGTTGGACTGTAGGAAAGAGCACACATGTCATTAGGTTTGGTTGGGAAAAAAGTGGGTATGACCCGTGTCTTTAACGAGGCAGGTGAGTCCGTGCCGGTGACCGTTTTGCATGTACCTAGCAACCGGGTGACCCGTGTTCGCAGTCAGGACCTGGATGGCTATGATGCCGTGCAGGTGACCTATGGCGACATCAAGCCCTCACGTGTCAATAAACCGACGGCCGGCCAGTTTGCAAAATCGGGTGTCCGTGCAGGCAGGGGCCTGCGGGAATTTCGATCCGACAACGAACAACTGGAATCCCTGCAGGTGGGCTCGGAACTGGGCGTGGGGTTGTTTACCGTAGGGCAGAAGGTTGCGGTTTCCGGGGTTTCAAAGGGCAAGGGCTTCGCAGGTGCTGTCAAGCGCCACAACTTCCACATGCAGGATGCCACCCATGGAAACTCCCTGTCGCATCGCGCGCTTGGTTCGACCGGACAGTGCCAGGACCCTGGCCATGTGTTCAAGGGCAAGAAAATGGCCGGACAGATGGGCAACGTGCGGGTCACGACCAAAAACCTGAAAGTCGTGCAGGTCGACGAAGGAAAGGATCTGCTTTTGATCAAGGGTGCGGTCCCCGGTGCCCCGGGTGGTGACGTCATGATCCAGCCTATTCATGCCGGGGAAGTGAACCTGCCCGCACAGAGTGAATCCGAAGAGCCTGCAACAGAGAGTGCCGATGAGGCCTGATGGATTGGTCGTATGAAAC
>JAPOQE010000077.1 GCA_026710875.1 Gammaproteobacteria bacterium
ATGCACGGGGAGATGATGGCGACTTGGCTGCAAATATTGTCCTAAAGTAAGCCGCTCCACCTTATGTGCTCGCAAATCATTCATCACTCGAATGACTTCATCCATCTGCTCCCCCAGACCCAGCATCAAGCCTGACTTTGTTGGAACATGTGAGTGTTGCATTTTGTATTTGTGCAACAGTTTCAGCGAATGCCAGTAATCTGCACCTGGCCGAGCCAATGGATATAACCGTGGCACGGTCTCCAGGTTGTGGTTGAATACATCAGCTGATTGCAGAGATAAAGTTTGCAATGCCAGATCCAACCGCCCACGAAAATCTGGCACAAGAATTTCAATTGTTGTTCCTGTGCAGCACTCACGTATACGTTGTATACACTTTGTAAAATGGCGGGCGCCTCCATCATGCAAATCATCACGGTCAACCGAAGTGATGACTACATAACGAAGCCCCATTAGATCAATAGCCTTCACCAGATGCTCTGGTTCCTGCTCATCCAGTGGCAAAGGCCTGCCATGTGCTACATCACAAAAAGGACAGCGTCGGGTACAGATGTCTCCCATGATCATAAATGTAGCTGTGCCACGGCTGAAGCACTCAGTCAGGTTAGGACACGAGGCCTCCTCGCATACAGTGTGCAGCTTCTGTTCCCTCAACAGATTTTTTAAGGCTTTGACCTTCGCCGTCGGTGCCTGTACACGCAGCCACTGAGGTTTCGGTAGGTACTGAGGGAGTCCCTCCTGATGAACCGGGATGCGAATGACCTTTTCAATTCCGCGCCGTTTTACACCAATTTTTGCGAGATGCGACTTACTGGCCAATGGTTTCAATATCCGTTGTTTTATAGTTTAGGTGTTTACATAACTGCATCGCTAATTCCATATGTACCTGTTGGCAGCTGGACGCAACTCCGTGATCTTTCAGTTGCGTGACAGATAGTCCAGGGAATCCACAAGGATTCATGCATGAAAATGGGCCAAGATCCATATCGACATTGAGCGCTATACCATGATAGCAACAGCCGCCACTGACCCTCAAACCTACGGATGCTACTTTTGCATCTTCTATATACACGCCATGCGCATCGGCGCGGGCAGATGCACAGAGCTGATAACGCTCCAGCAGCTCCACTACGGCTTGCTCAATACGCTGTACAAGATTCTTGATGCCGATCTCTTTTCGCTTCATGTCTATCAGTAGATAGATAATGGCCTGCCCCGGTGCATGGTAGGTGACTTGCCCTCCGCGGTCCGTGTGTATGATGGGCAAATTCATTCCTGAATGGACATGCTCGTTGCTTGAATTTGCTCCTAGCGTGACGACAGGCAAATGTTGCAGGCACCAGAACTCATCGGCAGTAGTCGCACTTCGCCGCGCATTGAACATGCGCATATTTTCATATACAGGAAGATATTCCTGTATACCCAGATCACGAATCTTCAGTTCGCACTTTCCTGCACTCTTCACCATGCAGCAATCTTATAACGATTAGCGGCCAGAATTCACACTGACCGACACGTCGCCAAACGGTAAGCGGACGATACTCTGCCTAGGCTATGCTTTTCTGGTACAGGGCATGAACATCCTTCCAGAGCTCACCAGGAACTCCTTTTCCCACAACGCGCTTGTCAATTTTAGTGGCGGCCAAAATCTCTCTTGCTGAGCTCGTAACCCAGAGCTCATTTGCCGAATACAGCCATTCTTCTGGTATTGCCTGTTCCCGAAATTCCACTTCAAGCTCATTTAACAATCCCAATATGAAGTCACGTGTTACCCCAGGCAGAACCAGGTTGTCTTCAGGATGTGTATAGACCGTACCATTGCGGACTACAAACAGATTGCTGGCACTGCCCTCCAAAGCAAAACCATCACGTATCAGAATGGCTTCATAGGCTGAGGACTGAATTGCCTCCTGCTTGGCTAGAATGTTGGCCAGCAGCCCAGTCACCTTGATATCACAGCGCTGCCAGCGAATATCTTTTACTGTGATCAGTTCCACACCATTCTGTAGCTCTTCACCGGCTACCCTGGCCATCGGATTTGCCATGGCAAATACTGTAGGATTCACATTTTCAGGAAAAATATGGTCTCGCTTGGCAACCCCGCGAGTTACCTGAATATATACAGCCAGATCTTCATCATCAGATTGCTGAATGAGTTTTTCAATAATCGCTGCCCATTGAGTTGGTGTGTAGGGATTCTGTATATGAACCTGTTCTACACTACGCGCAAGTCTCGCCAAATGCTGAGACATACAAAAAGCCTTGCGGTTATACACGGGGATCAGCTCATAAACCGCGTCACCAAACAAGAACCCACGATCCAGAGGCGAAACTCGGCACTCCGCAACAGGCATGTATTCACCATTTAAAAAAGCTGGAATTTGAATCACATCTAGTGCCTACTGTTTTAAATCTTTGCAAAAAAATCAACAATCTGACGCCAGAGGTCACCCCGCGGATTCGCCTGCAAGGCAATCAGTGGTCTTTCTGCAATTTCTTCATCTTTAAAGCTGATTTTGACGGTACCGAACTGAGCACCTGCTGAAACCGGTGCGACAATGTCTTGCGGAACCAGCGAAACAGCCTTGAGATTCTCGAATTGACCTCGGGGTATGACTACAAAAAGATCTTCTTCCAGCCCCAGTCGGACATGCTTTAACTCCCCTTGCCATATACGTGGCTCAGAAAGAACCTGGCCCGCCTGATACAATTTGTGTGACTGATAGTACCTAAACCCGTAATTGAGCAATGCCTGGCTGTTTACCATGCGAGAATGAGGGCTGTCTGCACCCATCACTACCGAAATCAAACGCATGTCTTCACGTGCAGCTGAGGCGGCTAGGCAGTAGCGTGCAGCTTGGGTAAACCCAGTTTTAATACCGTCTACGGTACCGTCACGCCACAGCAGGCGATTTCGATTGTATTGCTTAATATTGTTGTACGTAAATTCTTTCTGCGCATACCGTTCATATTCCTGCGGAAATTCCCTGATCATTGCTCGAGAAAGCAAAGCGATGTCGTAAGCCGTTGTATAGTGCGCTGGATCAGGAAGACCCGTCACGTTCATGAAACTGCTGTCCTTGAGACCTAATTGTGCTGCATGGGAATTCATCATGCTCGCAAAACTGTCTTCGGTTCCTGCAATGTGTTCAGCCAGTGCTATGCTGGCGTCATTACCTGACTGCACAACCATACCCAGCAGCAAATCTTCAAGGGAAACCCGATCCCCTACTTCTACAAACGTCCTGGAACCGACACTGCGCCAAGCCTTCTCGCTGATTAAAACCTGATCATCCAGACGCACCTCGTCATTTTTTAAAGCCCTATAGACGATATATGCCGTCATTATTTTTGTAATACTTGCAGGTTCGACACGCTCTCTGGAGTTGTGATCAACCAAAACATCCCCACTCGCAAAATCCATCAGTATGTAACTGGATGCTCCAAATTTTGGAGCTGTAGGAATGGGCGACCGTTGTGCGTATACAGAGGTGCAAACAAGCACAAGCCCGAGAATCAAGATCACCGTTTTAAGCTTCATTGCTTTCTTGCTCCATGTTAACCATCCGTAGGCAGTCGTCACTCAATAACGACGCGGTGTTCTCTCATTCCCAGATCAGTGAGTCTGGCAAATGTATCATCGGCAGACTGGACTGTAGGCAGTGGTCCGATTCGCACCCGATGAAGCTCCTCCCTGCCTCTGAGTATCGAGGATACAGATATCGTCCCAAGATTGAGATCACGAAGTTGGCTTAACAGCTGCTCCGCACTTGCACGCTTGCTGAAGGCGCCCACTTGTACAAATACTACAGGCCTTCCATGGGCGGTCCGTTGACCCGTTCCCTGAGTCCAAACCGCTGTGTCTTCGGTCTTTTCAGTATAGGTGTTTTGTGTGGCTTTTGTTCCAGTATTTTCTGTCTGGCGATAGTGTAATGGATCGAGTGCACGAATTTCTACCAGGCCAGTCCCCTTTGCAACAATATCGAGTTTTTTTGCAGCTGAATATGATAAATCGATCACTCTGTTTTGATGAAAGGGACCGCGGTCGTTCACGCGCACGATTACCTTCTTGCCATTTTGCAAATTGGTCACCTGTACATAGGTTGGCAATGGCAAACGGGTGTGGGCCGCCGTCATGGCATGCATATTGTAGGTTTCACCACTCGAAGTCCGTTTGCCATGGAATTTCTTACCGTACCAGGAGGCAATGCCACGTTCTGTAAAACCGTCACTACTGGAAAGCGTATAGTAGCGCTTGCCAAGTACTTTATAGGATGGCGGATTGCCGTAGCGACTGCGTGGCTCCGCCCTTGGTACCGGGTCAGGGGGCAATCCGCGTGAGGGTTCCATTGTCACGGGCGGAATCGTCGATATTACAGCCACGTGCTTATTGGATGTACAGGCTACCTGCGCTGAGATCAGCAGAACAAAAACCCATGCATTGATAAAGCGGACTGTCCGCCCGAAAAATTCAGTTCTGAGCAACGTAGTCTTTAAAATCCTGTTTGACTTGTTGGCTTAATTGATACACAGCCATAGCGTACATGGAGCTGTGGTTATAGCGTGTAATCACGTAAAAATTGTTCATGCCAATCCAGTATTCACTCGAGTGGTCCTTTTTGAATTCCAACAGCGCTACCTCACCCTTCTCTGTAGGCAATTCGTCGTGCGGCTGAATACCATATCGAGACAACTCGAAAATCGGGGCCGCCGGCTTGAGACCCATCTCCAAAAGTGTCTTGTAGCGCTCTCCCTTGACGGTGACTGGAAAAGTGACAGGCTGTCCCATCTGCCATCCGTGCTCTTTTAGATAATTGGCTACACTGCCGATCGCATCTGCGTTGCTTTCCCATAAGTCCCGTTTGCCGTTTTCATCAAAGTCAACTGCGTATCTCCGATAACTGCTTGATATGAATTGACTTTTACCCATCGCCCCCGCATACGAGCCCTTGATCGCCGAGGGGTCCAGTGCCTCTTCCTTGGCAAGTAACAGAAAATGCTCCAGTTCACTACGGAAAAACTTCTTCCGCGGCTCATACTCAAACCCCAGTGTGACAAGAGAATCAAGAACCGGGTACCTGCCTTTATACCGACCATAAAACGATTCAACCCCAATGATGGCAACAATGATTTCAGGCGGTATGCCGAACTGCCGTTCCGCAGCGTCCAGGACCACGGCATTTTGAGCCCAGAATTGCAAACCTTCATTAATTCGCTTTGTGGTGATAAAAATTTCCCTGTACTCACGCCAGTTCTTTTTCTTCTCGGCTGGGCGCCGTATTGCATCCAGCACCTGGACCTGTTTTTTTACATTCCCGATGAGCGCAGTCAAAGAAGACTTCGGGTAGGCATGTTGTTCTGAGAAGTTGTCAATGAAACTTCTAACCTCTGCAAGGTCCAAGTAGCTTTCACTTGCGACAGCCTGACAGGCTGCAAATATATATATAGAAACAACAGCTGAGAATAGTTTTACCATGGCCTAGGATGTAAACAGGTTTTGACTTGAGTGGATAGACATCAGTATTCCAAAGGCTGCCAAAATGGTGACGATAGAGGTCCCACCATAACTAATCAATGGCAAAGGAATACCTACGATCGGCAACAAACCGCTAACCATACCGATATTGACCACGAAATAAACAAAAAAGGATAGGCTCAGGCTGCCTGCAAGCAGCCTAGAGTAAGTATCCTCTGCATAAGATGCAATACTTAGACCACGCATCACAACAAACCCGTAGATGAAGAGTAGTAATATAGCTCCCAAAAAGCCAAATTCCTCACCAAATACGGCAAAAACGAAATCGGTGGATCGCTCGGGTAAAAAATCAAGCTGAGACTGCGTTCCATTCAACCAGCCCTTGCCATATAAACCGCCTGAACCAAGCGCAATCTTGGATTGAATGATGTGGTAACCGGCTCCGAGCGGATCACTTTCTGGATTCAGAAGGGTAATGATTCGCTGCTGCTGATAATCATGCAGATAAAACCAGAAAACTGGCACACTGGCCAAAAGCAGACCACCTGACACTGCCAGCAACCGCCAGGTAATTCCTGCCAGAAAAACAACAAAAAAGCCAAGGCTCAGTACCAGTAACGCGGTACCCAGATCAGGCTGTATAACGATCAACCAAGCAGGAATTGCAATCATGAGCAATGCCACAGCAATGTGCCGTAAAGAAGGTGGTGCATGTTTGTCGCTAAGGTACCAGGCCACCATCATGGGAAGAAAAATCTTCATGAGTTCAGATGGCTGAAAACGAATAAGCCCCAAGTCCAACCAACGTTGCGCGCCTTTGCCGCTGTATCCGACGACCAGTACCATAATCAGCACGATCAAGCCTCCCAGGTATAACCATGGAGACCATTTAAACAGTTGCTTGCTGGGTATTTGAGCTAACAAGACCAGCACCATAAAACCGATTGCAAAATGCGTAAACTGGCGAATGACGATATCGAGATTATTGTTTGCTGCACTGTAGAGCACAGCCAGTCCTGCCCCACTCAGTAAAACCAAGCTTCCCATCAATACAGGGTCGAGGTTGAGCAGCGGTTTCTCCTGCCGATTTGTACCTGCGCTAAATGTAGCCATGCCGATATACGCTATGAAGAATCCTGATGGGCATACTCGTCTTCCAGCAAGTAATGGTCCATGACAGCCTTTGCTATCGGAGCGGCTGCAACCCCACCGCTGCCTCCGTTTTCCACAACTACTGCGATTGCAATTTCTGGTTTCTCTGCAGGCGCAAATGCAATAAACAAGGCGTGATCACGTAGCTTTTCATCAATGTCTTCCTCGTTGTACTCCAGATACTCCCCATCTTTTTGCAAACTGAACACTTGAGCAGTTCCGGTCTTCCCGGCAATAGTGTAGCTGGCGTTCTTTCCCACCGAATATGCGGTCCCATTCGGCTTGTGCACAGAATCCGTCATTGCTTCAACAATTTGATCCCAATGAGACTCATCGGTGACATCAACGGAGCGTGCAACGGATGTTTGGTTCACGCTTTGTTCTTCCTGAGATAGCTGAATTGCCCGTAAAAATTTTGGCTGTACACCTTTCCCACGTGTTGCTAAAACGCTTGTTGCCAAGGCAAGCTGAAGTGGCGTTGCCGACATATAGCCCTGGCCTATCCCGGTGATTACAGTTTCACCAGGGTACCAAGGTTGCCCATGTGCACTGCGTTTCCATTCCTGTGAAGGCAGAATGCCTTTTACCTCACCCCAGGTATCCAGACCTGTCTGTCTGCCAAAATTGAACTGTGCTAGGAACTCGGCCATGCGGTCAATCCCGAGCTTGTGGGCCAGTGTATAAAAATAGACGTCACTGGATTGGGTGATAGCCTTCAGCATATCAACGCTGCCATGCCCTTCCTTTTTCCAATCACGGTACTTGCGCGTGTTGCCCGGCAGCTGAAAGTACGGACCTGCCCAGATGGTGTCTTTTGCCCGGGTTACGCCATAGTGTAATCCTGCCAGAGCAACCATAGGCTTGATCGTTGAGCCAGGTGGATACAGGCCAGACAGAGCTCGATTGAATAGCGGTTGATCGGGATCATCGCGCAACCCTGCATACTGCTTGTTGCCAATACCATTTACAAACAAGTTGGGGTCATACGTCGGCGCACTTACGAATACAAGTATTTCACCCGTCGCAGGCTCTATAGCAACGACCGATCCTCTTCTCTCGCCCAGAGCCTGTAGTGCCACTTCCTGCAATTGTGAATCCAGGGACAGCACAATGTCCTTACCTGGTACTGGCGGAATGCTCTCCAATATCCTAAGCCTGCGACCCTGTGCATTGATTTCAATGTGTTGATAGCCCACCGTACCATGCAGGGTTTCTTCATAAAATTTCTCCACACCCACTTTCCCAATATAGGTGGTGCCGCTGTAATCCTTTCTATCCAGCTTTTGCATCTCATCTGCATTGATGCGTCCCACGTACCCCAAAGCATGAGCATTAACGCCTGTCATAGGATAGTGGCGGCTGGCATGTGCAATTATCTCGACGCCAGGAAACCGGTGGCGGTTGACCGAGAATCGTGCAACTTCTTCCTCACTTAAATTCACTTTTAACGGGATAGACTCAAACGCCTGTTTGCGTTTCAAGTCCCCATAAAATTTTTTTAAATGATGCTCTTCCAAGTCAATAAGCTGGCCAAGCCGAGTGATAACCTGCTCAATATCCTCTACGTCTACCGGCGTGACCCTGATCTGGTAACTGGGTCTGTTGGCTGCCAACAAATTCAAGTTCCGGTCATAGACCAGCCCTCTTGTAGGGGGTATAGGCACGACTTTCATTCGATTTTCGTGCGACAGGGTCGCATAGTAGTCGTGGCTTTTGACCTGTAGATAGAACAATCGGAGGGCAAGAACCAGTATGCACAGCAAGACCAGCAGGCCTACGATGTAAATCCGCGTCCTGAAATAGCGTTTTTCCCGCTTGGTATCTTTAAAAAAATCGCGAGCAGCCAATTTTGACTATACAATCCAGTGCACGAACAGGTGGTACCAAATATACACCTTGAAACCGCACGGATATACTCTTTCCATAGGCTTATCATGTGTATTGCTACTGAATCGGTCAGAACCTACGACGGTTCTATCGCAATAGCTGTGTACCGCATGTTGGCGAAAATCCGTATTCAAGTACAATACCCGGTTCCTCGATTGTAAGGATTTATTATTCGTTTAGCGGGATGCTACCTACCGCATCGGCTACCGATTACAAAATTGGCATCTCAATAGGGAGAATTTTTCATGACCATTCATCATTTACCCGTCACCTTAGGTGTTCTGGGACTTGTCATTGCACTGTGGATATACCGGTCAGTACTTCGCCACCCACAGGGCAGCAATAAGGTCATTGAGATATCTGATGCCATCCATGACGGTGCAATGGCTTTCATGCGCCGAGAATATTCAATTCTGTACGCTTTTGCAGCAGTGGTGACTGTTGTCATCTGGTTTTCGGACCTGGGTCCAAATACTGCTATCGCGTTCATTGTAGGTGCGCTGTGCTCATCAGCAGCTGGCTATATTGGGATGTATACAGCTACCCGCGCAAATGTTCGGACAACCGTGGCAGCACATGAGAAAGGCCGGGATGCTGCACTCGATGTTGCCTTTATGGGAGGTTCTATCATGGGACTTACCGTAGCTGCTATGGGACTGCTTGGTCTTGGAGCGTTGTATCTGGCTTATGGACGCGATCCTGCGACAGCGAATGTTATTCACGGCTTCGGGATGGGGGCCTCGGTGGTAGCCCTGTTTTCCCGGGTAGGTGGCGGTATCTACACGAAAAGCGCAGATGTGGGGGCCGACTTGGTGGGAAAGATAGAGGCAGGTATCCCTGAGGATGATCCCCGTAACCCGGGAGTCATCGCAGACAATGTTGGGGACAACGTCGGAGATGTCGCCGGCATGGGATCTGACATCTTCGAGTCATACTGTGGCTCGATCATAGCCACTGTAGCTATCTCGGCAACTCTGGCTCCAGCAGTCATTGAACGCCTGGGCGAAAGACAGGCCCTGATGTTTTTACCTCTGGGTCTGGCTTCAGTCGGCATTGTCTGCTCAATTCTGGGGATTTTCCTGGTAAAAACTGCAGCGCGCAAATCCCCTGCCACAGCACTTCGAATCGGGACCTTTTCAGCTGCAGTGATCTTTATTGCCGCGGCTTACTGGGTCGTTCATGCACTCGGGATCAACATCGGCGTCTGGGGCTCCGTCCTGGCAGGTGCAGTAGGCGGAATCATCATTGGCTTGGTCACTGAATACTATACCGGTGGTGCACCCGTCAGGAAGATTGCAATCGGCGGTGAAACCGGCCCTGCCACGGTGATTATTGCCGGTTTAGCTGCAGGTACCCAGTCCGTGGTTGTACCAGTACTGAGTCTCGCTGCAATCATATATTTTGCCAATCAATTCGCTGACTTATACGGAGTTGGTATTGCAGCAGTGGGTATGCTGGCAACTGTGGGCATTACCATGGCGATAGATGCCTATGGACCCGTGGCCGATAATGCGGGTGGCATAGCTGAGATGGCTGAACTTGGAGATGATGTACGCAAAATTACCGACGAACTGGATGAGGTGGGTAATACTACAGCAGCCATTGGCAAAGGATTTGCTATTGGGGCAGCCACTCTTGCGGCATTGGCGATCATCACGGCCTTTCTTTCTGAGGTGAGTCACGGGAAAGAACCCTTAGCTCTGGACCTGAGTGAGCCTGAAGTCTTGATTGGATTGTTCATTGGAGGGGTATTCCCCTTCATTGTAGCCTCTCTGACCATTACCGCCGTCGGCGATGCGGCGTTCGATATGATCAAGGAAATTCGAAGGCAGTTTCATGAGATTCCCGGGCTGCTTGAAGGCCGGGCAAAACCTGACACAGTTCGTTGCGTGGATATTGCTACCACGGCTGCACTAAAACGCATGGTGGCCCCTGGCTTACTGGCCGTGATTGCACCGGTGGTTGTCGGATTTGGTTTCGGCGCCAAAACACTAGGTGGTATGTTAGGAGGAGCTTTGCTGGGCTGTGTCCTGCTTGCACTGACGATGACCACTGCTGGAGGGGCCTGGGACAATGCCAAGAAATACGTCGAGAAGGGAAATCTTGGTGGCAAGGGCTCTGACGTGCATAAGGCCTTAGTGGTTGGTGATACAGTAGGTGACCCACTTAAGGATACATCTGGACCATCCATGAACATCCTTATCAACGTAATGGCCATCGTGAGCCTCGTTATTGCACCACTCTTGTGATGGTTTCGGCACACTGACCTGACAGCCCGGCTGCAATCGTGCGCGGGGCTTGCGGTTGCGGTGTGTTGGTTCTTTACTGCGCGCTTCAGTTCTGCTTCGGGAGGATGCATGTCAGGTAAGAGCCTTGCTTTGTGCTGAAATGCACTCGACCTGCCGGCCATCCTGAAAATGCTACACTGCTCGTGCTACCATCCCATGCGCATATTGCACATACTTCATCTGTGTCAACAATTACCTTGAATAAGCTATTCGCGCCCCTCTTGACAAGCATATGCCTGGTATCCCTGACTGCCGGACAAGCCGTTGCTGAGTATGGGAGCGGGGCCGTTATCCCGAATGGCAAAAGCTCTACTAACAAGGCCTGCCTAAGGACGCAGCCCCCGGAAATTACTGCACTGGAAAATCCTGATGCACCTGTGCAGTTAAGTGCTGATCAAATTGAGCGCGAAGATAGTGGCGCAGTTATCTTGCAAGGGGCGGTACAAATTACTAGAGGGCCCCAGAAGCTGAATGCAGACCTTCTCCATTACCTGGAAAATGATCAGACAATAGATGCCCACGGCAACGTGCGCATAGAGGACGACGAGTGGATTATAGAAGGCACAGAAGCGCAGCTTAACCTTGATACCGGCTACTTTGAGTCAAGTTCTGTTAGCTATCAATACAAACCACTGTTTGCACGTGGCAAAGCAGACAGCATTGAGCGAACTTCCAAGGATTTAGTCCACCTGAAAAATTCAACCTATACAACCTGTGCCATGGGGGACAGCTCCTGGGAACTTGCTGCCAATACGCTGGACCTTGACAGAACTTCAGGTGACGGAGTGGGAAAAGGTGTAACTGCAAGATTCATGGGCATCCCTATCTTTTATACGCCATGGATCCGGTTCCCTCTAGACGATACTCGAAAATCAGGATTTCTGGCGCCTACATTCAGTAATTCCAGCGACTCTGGCCTGGCACTTGAAACACCCTGGTACTGGAACATTGCTGCTAACCAGGATGCAATTTTTACGCCTCGCCTGCTCACTGACCGCGGGGTACAGCTGAAATCCAGCTATCGTCACCTAACTAGCAAGGGGCTAAGCCAAGTGGGTATCGAGTACCTGGATGACCATGAGTTTGATGATGATCGTTATCTGACTTCGGTCAAATACCAAGGCTCCTTAATTCCCGGGATAGAACTGGATGTTCTGTATAACAGGGCCTCTGACAAAATGTATTTCGAGGATCTTGGTGATAGTTTGCGTCTTAGCAGCACTCAGTATATCGAGCAATATGGACGTTTGAGTTACCTGGGACGGCACTGGGAACTCACAGGTCTGATGCAAGGTTTTCAAGTGGTAGACCCCAGCTTGAACAGTACAGAAGAGCCATTTGAACGTCTTCCACAACTTGAGCTGAAGGGTAAATACCCTTCTGTGCTGGGTAAATTAAATTTCATTACTGAAAACGAATGGGTTCGTTTCCATCATGATGACAAAATTGATGGCGAACGGCTTCACTTAGAGGTAGCGATTGAACGGCCCTACGAGAACGCAGCCTATTTTGTCCGGCCCGGCATACGACTGGCCCATACCCGGTATGATCTGCATCGTAGAGATGGACTTGATCATGAACCCACACGCAGCGTGCCAAGCATATACCTCGATGCTGGACTTAGATTTGAGAGAGATTTGAAGAAATCAGGAGATATCCAGAGTCTGGAACCTCGAATACATTACCTCCACACCCCGTATCGCAATCAGGATGAAATACCGCTCTTTGATACCAAGGAATATGAATTCGGGTTTGAGCAGCTTTTCCGGAACAGTCGTTTCAGTGGCCATGACCGCATAAGCGAAGCTGATCGATTGAGCGTAGGAGTGACCTCTCGGATCCTGAATGCGGATAATGGCAAAGAGAAGATGCGGGCAAGTGTCGGGCGCATCTTCTACTTCAGGGATCGGAAAGCCTGGAAGCCAGGTGTACTCGACGAGCTTGATCAATCTTCAGAAGTAGCAGCAGAACTGAGCCTGGGACTCAGCGAACGTTGGCAAGTAATCGGTTCAATCTTGCACGACACTCATAATGATCGCACACAGAAAAATTCTATACGTTTCCACTACCGCAATGAAGACAGCCTGGCATTAAACCTGGCCTACAGGTATCGGCATAAGAGTACAGAACCGGTCGATCTGGTGACTAATCGTCAACAAAGTCTGGAACAATCAGACCTCTCCTTGGTATTGCCCTTGAATAATCGCTGGCGTACCGTGACGCGCTGGAACTATGACCTGCAGAATAATCGCAACCTGGAGCTGCTCGCAGGGCTGGAGTATGAAACCTGTTGCTGGAAACTTCGTGTAGCCGGAAGGCGCTATAATCAAAATGTGAGCGAAGACTATAATAACAGCATAGAGTTCCAGCTGGTTCTGAAAGGGATGGGACAGATTGGTTCACCCTTGGGCGAGTTGCTTAAACGTGGAATTCGCGGATACGATGATAGAGATGATCAATATATTTACTGAATACCTTGCCTCCCACCACTGATACCTGAATGAAACGTTCCCTGTACATTTTGTGCGCTGTACTGCTAATCGCCAGCACCAGTACAAGTGCACTTGATCGAATCGTGGCCGTCGTAGAAGACGATGTCGTCATGGAGAGTGAACTCCGGCAGCGCATACAGGCCCTGGTGCAACAATTCAAACAAAACCGAAGCGCCCTACCCCCAAAAAATGTGCTTGTTGAGCAGGTGCTGCAGCGTTTGATCATTGAACGCTTGCAACTTCAGCTTGCTGAACGCCGTGGGATTCAGATTGACGTGCTAACCCTTGACCAAGCGATGCGCAATTTAGCACGACGCAACAATATGAATCTCGAACAGTTCCGCGACACGCTGCTCAAGCAAGGATTGGATTACGCAGTATTTAGAAATCAGATCAGGGACGAGATGATAATAGAGCAACTGCGCAAACGTATCATTGATCAAAACATTCAAATTTCAGAAACGGAAGTCGAAGAACTCATTACCAGGTCGAATGGTGAATTATTGCAAGTAGAAAATGAGTATCACGTTGCGCACATACTTATTGCAGTTCCTGAGGGCCCGAGTCCGGAACAAATAGAAAATTCTGCGAATCGTGCCTCTATGGTATACGAACGTGCTGTGTCAGGAGACAACTTCACTCAGCTGGCCATAGCTGCTTCTGATGCTCAGGATGCCTTGCAGGGCGGTGACCTGGGTTGGCGGGACAGAACACGATTGCCGCAGGTGCTAGTACAGGAAATCGATCAGATGACTCCTGGTGAAATAAGCAAAATCATCCAAAGTCCATCAGGGTTTCATATTTTCAAGCTTTTGGGCCATCGAGAGATCGAAAAAGAAACCATGGTTGACCAGGTGCTAGTGCGCCACATACTGATTCGCACGAATGCCTTGCTGTCCGATGAGGCTGCCGAGAAAAAACTGAAAGACATCAAGTCAAGGATTGAGGCAGGCGAGGATTTTGCTGAGCTTGCGAAAGAATTCTCAGAGGACCTGAGCAGCGCCTTCAATGGTGGCCAATTAGGGTGGGCTGTGTCGGGCACCTATGTGCCCCAATTCAAGGAAGTTGTAGATGCGTTGGCAGCCAAGCAAATCAGCGAACCATTCCGTACTCAGTTTGGTTGGCACATTGTGCAATTACAGGACGTACGCAAACATGACAATACTCAGGCAGCAATCCGTGCCAAAGCCTTTGAACAAATACGGCAAAGAAAAATTGAGGAAGAAACCGAGCTGTGGCTAAGACGACTTCGTGATGAAAGCTATATAGAAAATCGATTGCATTCCTCTAACTGATTCAGGCCTTTCGGCCATTTGCATTGATCGACTGCCTCCATGCAACCCGTACCACGAATTGCTGTGACTCCAGGCGAACCGGCTGGAATTGGTCCTGAGATCGTACTCAAACTCGCCCGACAAGCACTTGCGTTTGAGATTGTAGCAGTTGCCAATAAAGAATTATTGGCAGGTATTGCAAAGCAGTTATGCATCGACGTATCAGTGAATAGCTTTACCCCGGGGCAAATTCCCACGCCCCATCGCCCCGGTCAACTTGATGTGATCGATATTCCTATCTTGAACCACGTAACTCCAGGAAAGTTGGATGTCGAGAATTCAAGCTATGTCATTGAGACCCTGAATACTGCTATTGAGCTTACCCAGAAAAACGAATGCCAAGCGGTGACGACAGGTCCTGTGCAAAAAAGCATTATCAAAGAGGCAGGATTTTCCTTCTCCGGACATACAGAATATTTTGCTGAGAAAACCGGATGTGACCCAGTCATGTTGCTCAGTAACGAAATGAGTAACATAGACACAGGTCAGATACTGCGCGTGGCACTTGTAACCACGCACCTGCCAGTCTCGGACGTACCTGCCCAAATCACACCACAACGCATTGAAACCGTACTGAAAATTTTGCATCAAGACCTGGTTCACCGATTCGGAATCGAAAAACCATCCATAAGTGTATGCGGGTTGAACCCGCATGCAGGAGAAAACGGCCACTTGGGTTCAGAAGAGAAAGAAATAATCAGTCCACTACTTGATAAGCTGCGCAAACAAGGCATGCAACTGGAAGGTCCACTTCCCGCCGATACAGCTTTTGCCCAGAAAAAACTCCACACGAGAGATGTGATCGTTGTAATGTATCATGACCAGGGCTTGCCTGTTATCAAGTACAGTGATTTTGGAAGCATCGTTAATGTAACATTAGGCCTGCCAATCATTCGCACTTCCGTTGATCATGGTACTGCACTGGACATCGCTGGACAGGGTATTGCAGAGGTCGGAAGCATTTCTACGGCAGCAATAATGGCTGCAAAACTGTGTGGCAGTCACACTCATTAAACCAGTAGCGATCCCTCACTATGACAAATACTCTATCCTTTTATAGCAACATAAAGGTTGCAGCTGACTCTGACAAAATAGATATCTTTTGGACTGAATCATCCCACTTTGCGCACTGATAAATGAACCGCAAAATCAAATACATATTGCTTTCAGTACTATTGGTTAGTTGCTATATGCCTGCCGCGTATTCCGTTGACTTGGACCGCGTCATCACTATTTCGAGCAACGAAGAATTCGAATTGCTCCATGACGGAAAAATTGCATTCAAATTCAAGCCCCTTTCCAGCAAAGCACGCGCGTTGGAAATTACGGAAAATGCTTCAGCACTCGGCATAACGCACTTGGGTCAACTTTTACTTAGAGAAAACTCTACGCCCTTGGCAGCCTTGCGCAATATTGCAGATCAGATCGGAAGAAGCCTAGCGCTACGGTTTGGCGTAATTACGGATTCAACGACATCAGATACCCTAAAGGAGAGCAAGCAACTCCTGCTTTATCATCCAGATCTTATAATTACTCTCTCCTTGGTGAAGCCGATCGAACAGGAGCATTATGAAATCATCTGTACCTATGTTGTCAGAGAAACGAAAACACAAAAACATGATGACACTGAGCACACGACACCTACACAAACAACGGCAAGTACGCATTTAGCGCCCTCCCCAGCACAAAGAAAAACCACAGATTAGTGCTCACTTACTGTTCAACATATGCTGCACTGTAGCCTGTGTCGCCTGTCAGATCGCGTGGAGATACCAGAACCGGTATCTGGGAAAGTAAAACCTGAGCTATCTGCACGAATTTTCGGCTTTGACCATGAAGCTTAACAAACGCCTTGGGCAGCATTTATTAGCGGATAAAGCTACCATCTCTTTGATTACTCAGGCCATAGCCCCTGCTCCAAAACAAAATATCTGCGAAATCGGTCCCGGTCTTGGTGCCATCACCCTGCCCGTATTAGAAAAGGTAGGCACGATGCATGCCATCGAAATCGATCAAGCCCTGTCTACAGAACTAACGAAGCAATGTCGGGAAGTTGGGGCGTTGATTTTACATCAAGGCGATGTTCTGAAATTTGATTTCAATCGTGTGGGCAATTCAGACCAGCCGATTCGTGTGATTGGCAACTTGCCATACAACATATCGACGCCATTATTATTTCATCTGCTGCAGTTCTCTGAAATAATTTCTGATATGCATTTCATGCTCCAGAAAGAAGTTGCAGAAAGAATCACGGCACGTCCGAATACCCCTGAATACAGCAGACTTAGCGTGGTAATGAAGAGCGCCTATAAGTCAGAGAACCTGTTTGAAATTCCACCTCATATGTTCTCTCCACCACCGAAGGTAACCTCGTGCTTCATGCGCATACTGCCTGACCCTGTCACGCTGAGAAAGATTCGTGACCAGATACTATTCAGCGAGCTCGTAAAATCCGCTTTTCAGCAAAGAAGAAAAACAATCAAAAACTGCCTCGCAAAATATGTCTCGGTTACACAGTTAAAACAGGTTGATATTGATCCACGCAATCGCCCCCAGGAAATACCTGTGCAGCAGTATATAAATCTTGCCAACCTGCTCTCAGGGTGATATGTTTTTTTGACATATGATCGATGTAAATGCATAAGCAAGCACTGTGGAAAAATCAGAAAATCATAGTATTGATGTAAGTGTGGATAGTGCATTTATTGAAGCTGATGAAAGGCAAAATAGATTCGTTTTTGCCTACACCGTTACCATACATAACACCGGACTTGTGCCGGCCCGGCTGATGACACGCCATTGGATTATCACAGATTCCAATGGCAAGACTCAGGAAGTAAAGGGTGAAGGGGTTGTGGGTGAACAGCCCTATTTACGCCCTGGCGAAGCATTCCAATACACTAGCGGAACGATGCTGGAAACGCCGGTAGGCACGATGCAAGGAAGTTATCAGATGGTAACTGATGACGGTACAAAGTTTGACGCGGAGATCAATCCGTTCACCTTGGCCGCACCCCGTGTTTTGCATTAGCGCAATGTTCAGCACGTGGGCCTAACCCCGGAACACTTCTTTGAACTTTATGGTTATGATCAGCTAGTCACGTTCATGACTTCAGGTTTTGACTCGGCCTAGTTCTCACCTTTTTCAGCTATTCAACTCCACAAACTAAAACCCTGACATGGCTATTTATGCTATTGGAGACGTGCAGGGTTGCTTTGATGAGTTAACTGCACTTGTTGCAAAGATTGAATTTAATCCAAAGCACGATGAGTTGTGGTTTGTTGGCGACCTGGTCAATCGGGGACCAAAATCACTTGAAACACTGCGCTGGATAAAGTCCCTGGGTGAATCGGCTACAACTGTATTGGGGAACCATGATCTCCACCTGCTGGCAGCCCATGCAAATGTTAAACCGGCTACAGAATACAGCAGTCTTGCCGAAACCCTTCGTGCCAGCGACGTGGATGAATTGATCGACTGGCTAAGACATCGCCCTCTAATGCACTTTGACGACGCACTCAACATTGCCATGGTGCATGCCGGGATCATCCCTCAGTGGAGTGTTAAAAACGCAGCCGCATATGCAAATGAGGTAGAGGAGGTCTTGCGCTCTGGAAACTACATCGACTTTTTGAGAAACATGTACGGAGATACACCCCGGCAGTGGGATGAAACCCTGACCGGATGGGAGCGACTGCGTGTGATCACCAATTCATTCACACGGCTGCGTTATTGTGATCATGAAGGTGTGATGAGTATGACAGAGAAAGGGCCACCCGGTATGCAGGGTCCAGATATGCAACCTTGGTACGAGATTAGTTCACGAAAAAGCCAAGACACTGCCATTGTATTCGGGCACTGGTCAACATTGGGTTACCGGGACAGTAATAATATTATTGCGACCGATACAGGATGTCTTTGGGGGGGGGCGCTGACAGCCGTAAGAATCAGTAAGCCCAAGTACAAGAAATTTCAGATCGCCTGCGAAGCCAAGCGAGCAATTCCGGCCATTTAGACACTGTCCCTTGGATCTTCTGTCACTCAGGATTAATCTGTTTTAATTAATGCCTGGAAGCTGTGCCTTTCAACTCTTCAAACCCCTGTTGATACGCAGATACCGAACAATTTCCAGGTCATATTTGTTTTTACCATCCTTGGGACGAAATTCCCGGCTTACTTCCTTCCAATGATTCTTTTCCCATTGTGGGAAAAAAGTATCTCCTTCCAGCTCTGCATGTACGAATGTAAGGTCTAACTGCTGCGCATGGGGTAACACGAGTGCATGAACTTCAGCTCCACCAATCACGAATATCTTTTCTGATTCTGCCAGCAGGATCTTCGCCTCCTCCCAGCAGGTGACAATGTCACAACCCTTTGCGATGTAATTCCTGTTTCGGGTAAGAATGACATGCTGTCGACCTGGCAACACACTCGGTAGTGACTCAAATGTTTTACGTCCCATCACCATGGGATAGCCCATCGTGGTGTTTTTAAAGCGCTGCAAATCTGCAGGCAAATGCCAGGGGATTGTGCCATCTTTCCCAATGACCCCATGATGAGCCATGGCAGCGATAACAACAATTTCTGGATTTTGCACTAGACTGCTACTGGGGCTGGGATGTGACCATGAGATTGATAATTCTGTAACTCAAAATCCTCATATACAAAATCAAAAATTGAGTTTACTTGCGGATTGATGTGCATCTTCGGCAACTCGAAAGGGGTTCGCTCAAGTTGCTGATTCGCCTGTTCAACATGATTTCTGTAGAGGTGTACGTCGCCAAAAGTGTGCACAAACTCACCGGCTTGATAGCCTGTTACCTGTGCAACCATCAACAATAAAAGCGCATAGGAAGCGATGTTAAACGGAACCCCAAGAAAAACATCGGCACTACGTTGGTATAGCTGACACGAAAGTCGGTTCTGGGCAACATAAAACTGAAAAAAAGCATGGCATGGTGGCAGTGCCATGCTACCCAGTGCGCCAACATTCCAGGCACTGACAATGTGCCTTCTTGATAGCGGGTCAGCCTTCAAGCCCTCTATCAATGTAGTGATCTGGTCAATTGACTTACCGTCAGCACAAGACCAGTTGCGCCATTGTGCGCCGTAGACTGGGCCCAAATCTCCATTTTGATCAGCCCACTGGTCCCAGATTGAAACGCCATTTTCTTGCAGGTAGGCGATATTGGTGTCGCCCTTCAAAAACCACAACAGTTCATGAATGATTGATTTCAAATGAAGTTTTTTTGTTGTTAAAAGAGGAAAACCGTCTGCCAGGTCAAATCTCATCTGATAGCCAAAGACAGAATAGGTGCCTGTACCGGTGCGGTCCTCTTTTTCTACACCCTTGTCAATGACATGTCTCAATAACTCAAGATATTGCTGCATCGTTCAGTGTGTCCGAATTACTGGCCCAGAACTTATGTATGCCTGATATATCAACAGAACACCAATCAAGATCATGGGTATCGTCAAAAGCTGGCCCATCGTCATCCAGTTGAAGGCGACAAACCCCAAGTTCATATCTGGCTCTCGCACAAACTCTGTCATAAACCTAAATACTCCATACAACAGCATAAACAAACCGGCTACTGCTCCGCCCGGTCGTGGTTTTTTTGCAAACAACCAAAGTATCAAGAACAATACCAGGCCTTCCAGAAAGGCCTGGTAAAGTTGCGAAGGGTGCCTGGCCAGTGAATCTGCACCCGGGAATACCATGCCCCATGGGACGTCAGTTGCACGGCCCCACAGCTCTCCATTAATAAAATTACCTATTCGCCCTGCCCCAAGCCCCACTGGTACAGTTGGAGCAATAAAATCGCACAATTGCAAAAATTTACACCCTTTTTTCCTATGGAAAACCCACAACACAATGATGACACCCAGCAGCCCGCCATGGAAACTCATACCTCCTTCCCAGATCCTGAACAGGTAAAGTGGGTCTTCAAGAAAATAGGAATAGTTATAAAACAGTACCGAGCCGAGGCGACCACCTAGCACTACTCCCAACATGCCATAGAAAAAAAGATCGTCAACATCCGCGGGCTGTACTACTGTATGCTCCTTTTTTGCGAGAATATGCGCCAGGCCCCAGAATGACAGGAACCCTACTGCATACATAAAGCCATACCAGTGAAGCTTCAGAGGTCCGAAAGAAAATATAACGGGATCAATATTTGGGAAATTCAACATGTCATATCATATACATTTAATTTTCCGTCCCACGACCCGAGACGCTGGAAAATTCATGTGCAGAATATACGAGAAACAGTGAGCGCATCATAAACATGATTCAAGGCAAAAACCATCTTGCCGGACAGACCAGCCCCTACTTGATTCAGCATGCGGATAATCCGGTAGAGTGGTATCCCTGGAGCAATGAAGCGCTTGAGCGTGCCAGGCATGAAGACAAACCAATCCTGTTGTCAATCGGGTATTCTGCCTGCCACTGGTGCCATGTCATGGCGCATGAATCGTTCGAGGATGAAACCACAGCAAAAATGATGAATGAACTATTCATCAACATCAAAATTGATCGTGAGGAGCGTCCTGACATTGACAAAATTTACCAGACTGCGCAGTTTGTGCTGACACAGCGCACAGGTGGATGGCCATTGACCATGTTTTTAACTCCCGATGACCAAATGCCGTTTTTCGGAGGTACATATTTCCCCAATGAAGCGCGTCACGGGCTACCAGCATTCAAGGATTTGCTGCAACACATTTCAAAAGTGTACCAAGATCGACGCGCAGAAATTACAGCTCAAAATCAATCGATTCAAAGTGTATTGCAGAAAATCCATGAACCGACCTACGCACTAACAGATCTCTCTCCTGACCTCTTCAAAATTTGTAACCAACAGATCGAGCAGGCCTTCGATGTAAAGGATGGTGGATTTGGACCTGCGCCCAAGTTCCCACACACTACTCATATTGAGCGGCTATTGCGTTACTACACGCAATCAATTTCGACACAACAGGACAGCCCCCGCTCATTGCATGCAGCAATTTTCACTCTGGAAAAAATGGCAGCAGGCGGTCTTTTTGATCATCTTGGCGGAGGCTTTTGCCGATATTCAGTAGATTCCCACTGGATGATTCCTCACTTTGAAAAAATGTTGTATGACAATGGTCCTTTATTAGCCTTGTATGCGCAGGGATTTGCATTGACCCGATCTGAGCAATTCAAAAATGTGTGCGAGGCTACTGCACAATGGGTGATACGCGAGATGCAGTCACCTGAAGGAGGATACTACTCCTCTATAGACGCCGACTCCGAGGGCAGCGAAGGAAAATACTATGCCTGGGATCGCGATCAGATCAAGCAGGTACTGGATGACGATGAATATGCAGTGTTTTCACCACACTATGGCCTGGACCGAAATGCAAATTTTGAAGGCAGGTATCACCTGCACACCTTTGTAGGCATGGATGCAATATGCCAGCAGGCTGAAATATCAGAAGAAAACTTCAAGACCCTGATACGGCTAGCTAAACATAAACTATTATCTCAACGAGAGAAGCGCATACATCCTGACCGTGACGAAAAGATACTGAGTAGCTGGAATGCATTGATGATACGCGGAATGGCCATTGCCGGCAGGATTCTGGAAAGGACTGAATATATAGAATCGGCGCAGCGTTCGCTGGAATTTTTACGTAACAGAATGTGGTCCCACCAACATCTGACCGCAACGTACAAGGATGGCATTTCCCACCTTGATGCATATCTGGATGACTATTCTTTCTTACTGGATGCTATTTTAGAGATGCTTCAAGTGCGCTGGTGCACTGAAGATCTGACTTGGGCCTGTGAAATCGCCGATGTGTTGCTGGAAAAATTTGAAGATAAAGCACAAGGTGGCTTTTACTTCACCTCGATAGATCATGAGCGCCTTATACAGCGGTCCAAAACCCTGAGTGACGAGGCCATGCCTTCTGGTAATGGTATTGCTGCCATGGCATTGGCGCGACTAGGCTATTTATTGGGAAATACCGAGTACCTCGATGCAACGGAACGCGTACTGAAATTTGCCGGTCAAGCTGTAACACATGCTCCTATGGGGCACGCGAGCCTGATCAATGCTTATGAAGAGAAGCACTACCCGCTGCAGATCATCATTCTTCGAGGCAGAAAAAATGACCTCAAAAAATGGCAAAAACAATGCACCTTGGGTTTTGAACCCCGCCGACTAGTTTTTGCCATTGATTCAGACGAAAGGAATTTGCCGGATGCGCTAATCGAAAAGAAGTATTTCGAACCGTGCCCAGAAGGTGTCGTGGCATATGTTTGTGAAGGCATGTCGTGCAAGGCCCCGATCACGAGTTTGGCTGAATTACAAAGTGCAATAGCAGATACCGGAAACCCGCAATAGATTTGCCAGGACGTCATCGCGTTTGATTCGATGAATATACTCAGAGGGATATTTCGGCTAGTCCGTTTGCTTGTCCACCTCCTCAAAGGTATCTACATATGCTATATCCTATTGGGCGACTCGCAGAATTTTGACCCGACAGATAAACAGCACAGGATTATTCAGACCTGGCTGTCCCGAGTGGCAATAATCATTGGGATTGATCTTACCGTGCGGGGGACCATACAGAAATCACCGGTTTTTGTAGTAGCGAATCATATTTCGTGGCTGGACATCGTAATCATTGCATCTGTATTACCCGTCTCATTTTTGTCCAAGGTAGAAGTTCGTAAATGGCCTGTGGTAGGCACTCTTGCTGCCAAGTCAGGCACGCTCTTCATCCATAGAGGATCCAAGTCCGGTGCATTGGAAGCGAAACGCCTAATGCAGGAAAGACTCAGTGCAGGACATAGCGTGGCGTCTTTTCCTGAAGCTAAAGCTACAGATGGGACTGTTGTACATACTTTCTATCCCCGGCTGTTCGCTGCTGCCATTGAAACGAAGTCTGTTATTCAACCGGCAGCACTTCGCTACCCGCATCACCAAGGTGTCAACCCAATTGTGCCTTTTGTTGATAACCGCAATCTGGTGAAGCACGCTTTTCGCATTATGTCAGCCAAGCGTACAGCTGCAGAATTGACGCTGTGCGAACCCATACCTAGCGAAGACCAGCTGAGAAAGCAGCTGGCCCTGCTTGCGAGAAACTCAATTGCTGAGGTGGTTGAAAATTCGAGCTAGGATACTCGCCCTAGTGCTTGGATGGCAGCTTTGTAATCGGGTTCGTTCGCAATCTCACCAATTAGCTCGGTGTGGACAACCGCATTGTTCTGATCCATTACCACTATTGCTCGTGCTGTAATGCCCGCGAGTGGTCCATCTTCTATCAGTACACCATACTCTTTGGAGAATTCCTGTGAGCGCATTATGGATAGAGGGGTAAGATGCTCCAGGTTCTCAGAAACACAAAATCGAGACATTGCAAATGGCAAGTCTGCAGAAATGACTAGAATCGCCGTATCCTCATGCTCTTTTGCATAGTCATTAAATTTCTTTGCTGACATTGCACATACCGGCGTATCAAGGCTGGGTACTATATTCAGTATTTTCCTTTTGCCCGGAAACGCGGAAAGAGATACATTTTCCAGATCCTTGTTCACAAGTGTGAAATCTGGCGCAGCTGAACCAATATTTGGTAGGTTTCCGTTTGTATGGATCTCATTTCCATGTAGAGTAATTTTTGCCATTTTATCTCTCCAGTAACAGGTGCATTCGTATTGATTTAGCAACATACCTGCGTAACGTTGTCGATTTTCATAAGGGCCACAAGTACGTTGCCTTACTCTATTGGATAACTATTACACCCCGATTATGAGGCAATGTATTCTTCATATTGGCTTGCATCAAGCAGACTGTCAATTGCTGTATCTATTGGAAGTTCTATCTTACAGAGCCATCCATTCTCGTAGGGTAATTCATTCAACATTTCAGGTGCATCCAGCAAGTCCCCATTAACTTCAATTACTCTGCCATTTACTGGCATGTACACGTCACTGGCCGTTTTCACTGATTCAACCACGGCGCACACCTGACCAGCCTGATATTCGCGGTCAAGATCAGGAGGTTCAATATAGACGATGTCTCCTAATTCGGACTGTGCGAATTCTGTGATGCCTATAATTGCAATAACACTATCTTGCATTTTCAACCAAATATGCTGAGGCGAATAGACACGATCATCTGGCACATTACTCATCAGTAACCTCACAGAACAAGCACAAAGTTATCTTCGAAGAATCGTTTGACATGGTTTTAGAACCGGGTATTGTACACATCGGAAAAACTGCTAACAAAGCAATTACATTATTGCGCAAGTCAGCAGCTATTCTGGTCTTCTTGACTCAGGATCAGCAGGCTGTACCAATATCCGATTCGCTTACGCTGAAACCCGGAGATTTTCATCTGATACTTATCGGCCCAAGACCCAACAGTAAGAGCAGCGACAAACTGTCATTTACTGTGTATGTTATGTATGCGTAAAGACAGGAGGGCATCGGCACACTGTCCTGGTACAAGCATTCAGATCAAAATAGCCACAACTTCCCTGCTGCACAATGATTATCGAGGGATCATGGGCATTCCACATCCAGAAGGTACATGCTGGTTCACGCAATCTGATATAGAAGTGCAAAATAGGCCAGTCGGAAATACTCTGTCACCCAGTAAGGCAATACAGTAACCACCTTGAACGATTTCTCACAAGCTTTTCTAAAAGCGATCCAACTCATTTTAAACCTTGACCCTAACCTGATAGAGATCGTCGCGCTATCTTTACGGGTAAGCCTGACAGCTGTTTTGATTGCCAGTCTGATTGGGTTACCGCTTGGAGCAGCGCTGGCCCTGTACAAGTTTTTTGGACGAGGCCTCCTTGTTGCCATACTGAATACCTTTATGGGTCTGCCACCAGTAGTCGTGGGTTTGGTAGTCTATCTAATCCTCTCTCGCTCAGGTCCGCTTGGCGCATTGGGCTTGCTGTTTACGCCTACGGCCATGGTAATTGCACAGGTGTGTTTGATCACACCCATTATTGCAGCGCTTACTCGACAGACTATTTTGGATGCCAATAATGAATTTCATGCGCAACTCCGTGCACTTGGTGCCAAGTCATTGAGCATGATGAACACACTTTTGTGGGAAACTCGATACAGCTTAGTTACGAATGTATTTGCAGGGTTCGGCAGGGCAATTGCCGAAGTGGGTGCAGTATTGATTGTAGGCGGAAATATCAATCACAACACTCGTGTAATGACAACTTCCATAGCTCTTGAGACCAGCAAAGGGAACATTGAACTAGCACTAGCATTAGGCATGATACTGATTACACTATCTTTGATCGTCACCTCAGCTGTCATGAGTGCTCGGCATGCTGCCTACAACGTGTATAGCTAATGGTTATGACATCTGCACTACCCTTGCCCCTAAAAATTCAACACCTTAGTGTTTCAAGACAAGGGAAGCTGCTACTTGACAGCGTTAATGCCACTATCGAATCCACGGGAATTACGATCATTCTCGGACCTAATGGCGCAGGAAAAAGTTTATTGCTCCGCATTGCTCATGGCCTGGAAAGGCCAGATGCTGGGTCATTAAGATGGGATCAGCATATACCAAAGCCTGAGGAATCCTGGCGCACATTCGTTTTTCAAAAACCAATTTTCCTGCAGCGGAGTGTGCTAGCCAACCTTGAATATGTACTTTCTTTACACAAAGTAGTCAAAATCAGGAAGAACTTGCTTATCCAGCAAGCTCTGCAGCATACAGGACTTGTAAAGCTTTCTGCGCAAAGTGCACGGATCTTATCCGGTGGTGAGCAACAACGATTGAATATTGCGCGAGCTTGGGTGCTTGAACCGAAAGTGATGCTACTGGACGAGCCTACTGCTGAACTGGACCCTTCGGGTGTGGCCACTATCGAAAGGCTAATCAAAAAAATTGCACAGCAGAATACCAAAATTATTATGACCACTCACAGTCTGGACCAAGCAAAAAGATTGGCACACGATATTCTATTTCTTCATCAAGGTAGATTAATTGAACATACTCCGGCTAAAGTATATTTTGCCCAACCCCAGACCAGCCTCGCTGAAGATTTTCTTGCTGGCAAGCTACTCGATTGAGACTGAAAGAAAATAATGAATCAGTATTTGGCTAATGCCATTGCGGTGGCGACACTTTGTATTCTGCTTACCTCCGTGCAGGCGGATAAATCACCTTTTATAACTTTATCCTCCACCACTTCAACTGAAAACTCCGGTTTGCTAGATTACCTAATCCCCAAATTTCGAGAACGTACCGGCATTGATGTGCGGGTAGTATCCGTAGGTACAGGCCGCGCATTGAAACTGGGAGAAATGGGCGATACGGATCTGATACTGGTACATCACAAGCCTTCAGAGGAAGAGTTCATGTCTAAAGGTTTTGGGATTCAACGTCGGGAAGTCATGTACAACGACTTTATCGTCGCTGGACCGTCAGAAGACCCTGTGAACATAAGAGGAGAACGAAGTATAGCGCGTGTGCTGTCCCTAATTCATGAACATAAAATGCCATTTGTTTCACGCGGAGATGAAAGTGGCACCCACAAGAAAGAGATGGAATTATGGGCATTGGCAGGCGTAGATGCCCAGCGATACAGCGGTGAGTGGTATCACGAGACCGGAGCAGGCATGGGTACTACATTGAACATAGCGAATGGGATGAGTGCCTATGTGCTCACTGACAGGGGCACTTGGCTCTCATTTAAAAACCGTGATGGATTGGCTCTGCTTTTCGAGAATGACCCCCCTTTACATAATCAATACAGCATCGTTCAGATCAATCCCGATCGTCATCCACATATAAAGTACACGGAGGCCGAGTTGTTCATTAATTGGCTGACATCTGGTGAAGGTCAGCAAACAATTGCTGACTTCACGTTAAATGGTCAACAGCTATTTTTCCCTAATGCACTGCCACAGTGACTCCAGCTTTCAGCAATGCTTAGTCTGCATAGTTAGTATACAGATCACCTGTCTGAATAAACGGGTCTGCCGCTGTTCAACCCCATCGCATGTCTCATAAAAAATCTTTTCATGGAAGGCGTGTGTTCTGCCATGTTTAGCGCAATACTTCGCGCAGCTACAAGAGGCTTGAAAGAAGAGCCATATACTGCAACAAATGCATCCATTGCATGCTGCATAACCCTGATCTCGCCTGCCCGGGCACGTTCGTATTTCCGTAACACCCGGAGGCTTCCGATATCCCGTTTAGTCTCTTCCAGGATATGGGCAATCACTGCTACGTCTGTAAATCCCAAGTTGGCCCCCTGACCTGCTAAAGGATGCAGCGTGTGGGCAGCGTCACCAACCAATGCAATTCGTGGCCGAACCAAGTTGCCAGCTTGACCTGAATGCAGTGGGAAGCAAGCACGCTCCGACATCACTGTAAGATTGCCGAGCTGTGAATTGCTGGCCTTTGTAACAGCTTTGGAAAACGCCTCCTCATCCATTTGCATCAGTTGCATTGCGTATTCATTTTCAGCTGACCAGACAATAGAGCATTCGTGATTTTCCTTGCCGATTCCAGTGGGCAGCAGGGCCAATGGACCAGTTTTGAGAAAACGCTGCCACGCAGTACGCTGATGTGGACGTTCTGCTTTCACATTTGCCACGATACCCAGCTGTTGATAAGGAACTTCTACATAGGATATTTCAGCGAGGTCACGTACAACAGATTGACTCCCATCTGCCCCTACAAGCAATTCCGCCCGAAGCACTTCGTTATTATCTAAAGTTACTTCGATCACATCATCACAGTGAGCTACACCGGTAACACTTCCCGGCACATACCACTGAATATTGGAAATATCCTGCAGGGAGTTATACAAGCTTGACTGAATTAACCTGTTTTCTACGATATAACCCAAGACAGGTTGATGAACATCTCTCGCATGGAAGTTTATTCTTGCAGTGCTGGCCTCGTCCCAAACGACCATGGTGTCGAATTCGCTTACTCGCTTCGCCTGCACATCTGACCAGATACCAGCAAATTTGAAAATTGCCTTAGACCCAGGGCTGACAGCAGTCACTCGGACATCCCAAGTTCCTGCGGGATCGTATTTTTCTGGAAGCACGCGGTCAATCATGACCAGTGATTTGCCTTGTTTCGCCAGCAAATTTGCCAATGTGAGACCAGCCATGCCGGCTCCCACAATTATGACATCAACCTTTGTTGCTTTTGCAGTCATGGAGACTGCAGTGAATTGCCTGGCAAAAACCTTGCTGCAGTACTGGGCGCACCTGAGCTTTGCTTCAGGATGTAACTTTCCATAATTGGAACAGCGCCTAAAAGTGCCAGACCCATCCCTCTTGTCCGAGATAGCAACGGATCATTCGTAGTGAACAGGAAATTGAAAAGATTCGTAAGGCGGATTGTGCGTCTTATGTCCGACTGACGTGCTGTTGCATATATGTGAAGTTTCTCATGAATTTCATCTGAGACACCCGGGGTCGAATGTAACGTTTCACTAAGTTCTACAACATCACGTAGCGCAAGATTCAAGCTCTGCGCACCAATTGGATGTAATGTTTGGGCTGCATTACCTATCAACACTACACGCTGGTGCACACGCTGTTGACTCACCAGCAATGACAAAGGGAAAGAAAAACGTTTGCCCACTCTGGAAAAATAACCGAGACGGTAACCGAATGCCCGTTGCATCGTAAGCAGAAAATCCTCATCGGGGCGCGCTAGAAGTTCAGCTGCAACGTGATTTGGTAATACCCATATAAATCCACAATTGTTACCAGCATGCGGTAACAATGTTAGGGGTCCATACCGGGTAAACCTCTCATATGCTGTAAATTGATGATCGCTATCGATACTGATATTGCCAACAATTGCAGTTTGATGGTAATTATTTTCTTGTACAGATATGCCCAGCTTGTTGCGAATATAGGACTGTGACCCATCCGCTGCGACTAAAAGCTTAGCTTGTATGGACTCACCATTTCCATGCAAAACTACCCGATCCTTATGACTCTCGATATCAGACACCTTGTAGGGTTGTACACGCTGGATATTTTCGAATCCTTGAAGATGCTTTTGCAAAGAAAGAATGAGCTTTTCCGCAGGGACCATATAGCCGAAGCACTCTGACTCATAGTTGCGGCTATCCAAGCGCAATGCACCAAACCGCCCTTGATCTGAAATATGGATTCTTTTTATCGCTATGGAGTGTAGGCCTAGTTGCTCCCACACACCCAAGGCATCAAACATTTTTTGGGAAGCGAGAGCCAGTGCAATGCTGCGCTCATCTCTATTGGGACTTTTGCCATTTGCTGGAGAGATAGGTTTGCCTTCTATCAATGCAATTTGACCAGGCACTGTAGCTAGGGCACAAGCTAGAGTGTTTCCAACAAACCCACCCCCTACAATAGCAATATCATAACAACGCGGCATGATGTACAGGGGATCTTAATGTACAGTGGCCGCCATCAGGGTTTCAATTTCGTCTGGATCACGGGTGAGCTTTTCAGTAATCACCTGATTGCCATCTTTAGTAACCAGTACGTCGTCCTCAATGCGGATACCCATATTCCAGAAACACTTCGGTACACCTTTCGCACGTGCAAGGTATAAGCCAGGCTCAACAGTCAATGTCATACCCGGCTCCAGCAGTCTCCATTCTTCATCAAATCTATAGTCACCCACATCATGCACATCCAAGCCCAGCCAATGCCCGGTACGATGCATATAAAACTGCCTATACTCCTCATCTCTAATTAGTTTAGCAGGTTTGCCTTTCAACAAGCCCAAGCTCACCAAGCCTTTGGTAAGTACCTTAACAGCTTCCTGATGTGGATCATTCCAGTGATTACCAGGCTTTACCTTGCGAATTGCCGCGATTTGAGCCTCCAACACCAGCTCGTACACTTCTCGCTGAATCTTTGAAAAGACACCATTTATTGGGAAGGTGCGCGTAATATCACTCGCATAGCCTTGATACTCTGCGCCTGCATCAATAAGCAATAATTCTCCATCATTGAGCATTTGACTATTCTCGATGTAATGCAAAATACAGGCATTGCTTCCACCTCCGACGATGGAGGGATACGCTGGAACGCAGCCGGCTTTTTTAAACTCATATAACAACTCAGCTTCGACCTCATACTCATGCATTCCCGGCTTACAAGCCTGCATGGCGCGCTGGTGTGCTGAAATAGAGACTTTCGCTGCCTTGCGCATCAAGCTCACCTCACTCCGTGACTTGTACAAACGCATGTCGTGAAGCAGATAGTCCAGCGAGCGTAATTCATGCATAGTATGTTTTGCGGCCTGGTAAGAACCACGTGACTGCTTCACCCAGTTAATTACCTTACTGTCAAAACTCGCATCACGGCCCATTGGGTAAAAAATTCTTTCACGATCTGAGAGGAGACGTGGAAGGATTTCATCCATTTGGCTGATCGCATAGGCCTTGTTTGCAAAATAATTCTTTTTTGCACCTTCCAGACCCTCTCGATACCCATTCCATATCTCCTGCTCGACATCGCGTTCACGGCAAAACAATATGTACTGATCGCCACCCTTGTCTGGTAACAATAATGCTAAAGCGTTAGGCTCCTCAAAGCCTGTCAGATATAGAAAATCGCTGTCTTGGCGAAAGATATGATCGACATCTCTATTTCGCGGAACCGATTTTGCAGAAGGAATTATGGCGACACCTTTATGACCCACCATACGCATCAGCATTTTACGTCGTTTAAGCAGTTCTTTCGTGTTCATTCCATTTTAAGGCAACAAACCTCGCAAGGTATTTGAGCAGGCCATTTTTGGATAGATTGACTTAATCCTCTGAAAATAGATCCGTTCAGTATAGACAGCACCTGCAAAATTAATCTCTCGAATATTTCTCTATCCTATAGGCCCCTGAGAGCTTTTGCTTTGAATCTATGCCCGGATACAGACCCTAGCATGCAATATTTTCAATCATTTCAGCAAATCAGGATTTATTTCTCAATTTCGAGTTGACGGTAAAGGTGCTTCATCCTACCATTTTGCAATGGGGAAGACAGACTCAAGCCTGCTCAATAAAAAAGATCTAAATCGGCTTGAGAGTCGTGTGAACAACCTTATTCAGGCATACGAAGACCTCAAGAAAGAGAACAGCCTGCTAAAGGCGCAGCAGGACTCATACACAGCTGAAAGGGCCAGTCTTATTGATAAAAACGAACAGGCTCGAAAAAGAGTCGAAGCAATGATAATTCGACTTAAGTCAATGGAGGTCAGTATATGAGTAAACCAGATTCTCCTATCGTACTTAGCATTTTGGACAAAGAATATCGTGTCGTGTGCGGAAAGGGAGAAGAAGAGTCTCTGCAGGCATCTGCGGAGCTATTGAATACCCATATACAGGATGTGCGAAATGATGGCAAAGTCATCGGAGCAGACCGCATAGCAGTTATGGCCGCACTCAACCTAGCCCATGCACTACTCTCGCAAACAGGCGAGCAAGAACAAATTAGCAGAGATTTCCATACATGTGTTCGTGGCCTTCAGGATCGCATTGATGTTGCCCTAAAAAACACCCGACAGCTCGAACTTTGATAATCTGATAAACTTTACTGAAACCGGATACCTCTGCGGAACAGGTGAGCTGCTAAGTACATACCTTGAGCCTATTACTTTACCCAGGGAACATACTGTAAATATGTTGTTGTGCAGCCCCAGAATATGGGAAGCCTGATACATCTTTCAGTTCTCCCACCTGAACCTCTGGTTCAAGGGCAACAGTAGCCACAGTAATCGTGGAGTGTATCCGCGTACTGCGTTTTCAAATCCTTGCTAGAACCTTTCTTACATACTAAATTTTAGGTATTTCTTCATGCAGTATTGGTTGATGAAAAGTGAACCAGGTGAATACAGTATTGATGACCTGAAACGTGACAAAGTAGAGCCTTGGGATGGAGTTCGCAATTACCAAGCACGCAACATGATGCGTGACGACATGAAAAAAGGTGACTTAGCCTTCATGTATCACTCGAATTGTGACGTAATTGGAATTGTAGGAATCATGACTGTAGCGCGTGAAGCCTATGCTGATCACACCGCTTTTGATCCGGAAGATAAACATTACGATCCGAAAAGTGATCCTGAGAATCCCCGATGGTTCATGGTAGATGTACGCTATAAACGTAAGCTAAAGCGCACTATCACACTTGCAGAACTCAGACAGCAAAAACATTTGAACGGTTTGCAACTCCTAAAGCCTGGTAATCGACTTTCAGTCATGCCAGTAAGCAAAAAGCATTGGAATTATATTTTGTCATTAGAGTAAACCGATACATTTTGACTTGAATTTGTGTGCAGGACTTGGAATTAAATCCATTACAAAAATACTAGTATTTATATATCAAACGTTTATACTTTAGCGCGTCTATAACTAAACGTTTATTGTTTGGAGGGGAGTATTGATGGCCATCAAGAAACGTAAAACCGCCGCAACTGCTAGACGTAAAACTGCTAAAAAGGCTGTCAAGCGTAAAGCCACTACAGCAACCAAACGCAAAACTGCTAAAAAGGCTGTCAAGCGTAAAGCCGCTACAACTGCCAAACGCAAAACTGCCAAAAAGGTCGTCAAGCGTAAAGCAGTTAAACGCAAAACTGCTAAAAAGGCTGTCAAGCGTAAAGCAGTTAAACGCAAAACCGCCAAAAAGGC
>JAPOQE010000078.1 GCA_026710875.1 Gammaproteobacteria bacterium
CAGGCTGGGTATTTTCTTGTGACGAATTCTGGACGGTCAAGGTGTCAATGAAAGGGAAACTTTCAGCCGTTGGCAAGACTGTCCAGGTACTTCTCGGCATCCAAGGCAGCCATGCATCCCGTCCCCGCGGAAGTCACCGCCTGGCGGTATACGTGATCCATCACGTCCCCTGCGGCAAATACACCCGGGATGCTCGTTGCGGTTGCATTGCCATGCAGGCCGCTGTTGACCTTGATGTAGCCGCCAGCCATGTCAAGTTGATCCTGAAAGATTGCGGTATTCGGAGTATGTCCGACGGCAATGAATACACCACTCAGGTCCATGTCCTGCGTGGAACCGTCCAGGGTACTTTTGACGCGCATTCCCGTAACGCCCGTTTCATCCCCCAGGATTTCATCGAGCGTGGTGTTCCATTTTATGCTGACATTGCCATTTTGTTCTCTTTCAAACAGCTGATCCTGAAGAATCTTTTCACTGCGCAAGGCGTCGCGCCGATGTACAAGAACCACTTCACTGGCAATGTTGGATAAATAAAGTGCTTCTTCGGCTGCAGTATTGCCACCGCCTATCACGGCTACCTTTTTCTCCTTATAGAAAAACCCGTCGCATGTTGCGCATGCGGATACTCCCTTTCCCTTGTAGGCTTCTTCTGAAGGCAAACCAAGATATTTGGCGGATGCACCCGTAGCAACGATCAGGGCATCACAGGTATAGGACCCCATATCCCCCGTCAGTTCAAAAGGGTGTTCCGACAGAACCACGTCACGAATATGGTCGAAAATGACCTCGGTCCCGTAGCGTTCAACATGCTTCAGCATGCGGTCCATTAGATCCGGCCCCTGCAATCCCTCGACATCCCCCGGCCAATTGTCCACGTCCGTTGTTGTTGTCAACTGACCGCCTTGCTCCATGCCGGTGATAATTGCAGGATTCAGGTTTGCACGGGCAGCATAGACACCTGCGGTATACCCGGCTGGACCGGACCCCAGTATCAACAGTTGAAAATGTCGAGTGTCAGCCACTACATGTCCCCTTGTACGACTTGTTAGGCAGGATGTATTGCTAAGAAATCATCCTGTGAATTTACTATACTCTGGAAGTAGAGTTGGCAGCATTCCCTTGGTACCTGTGAGGGCAAATTTTACATGAGTCGAAACAGTATTGCTGTACAATAAAAGTACAGTGATGGAACTCATAGAGATATTTGGATACCAAAATACTGGGTTAAAACTGTATTTGATTCAATATTTTAAGTGAACAATTTAGGGATGAATGAACAAGTCTGGCGTGTACTGCTTTGAAAAAGCCGTCAAAATCCAGTAACCGGGCATCGTTGCCAAAAGGCCTTCGAGAAAGTGTCCTGCTGGTACTGGTAGCGCTGGGCGCCTATTTTATGTTGGCGCTGTTCACTTACCAGCACTCAGACCCCGGTTGGACCCAGCCGAATATGAACCTGGCCGTACAAAATCTCGGGGGCAAGGCCGGTGCATGGTTTGCGGACCTGTTTTTATTCCTGTTTGGATATCTTGCCTATCTCGCACCCTTCATGGTGGCCTACAGCGGATGGCTGCTTTACCGTGGCGGCACCGACAATCAGGCGATGGATTACCGCACATTAGGTATACGCTGGGCTGGCTTCTTGCTTACTCTGGCGGCAGGGTGCGGACTTGCCACTCTTAATTTTCATCCCGGATTTCTTCCGTATACAGCGGGCGGCGCACTGGGCGATTTGGTAGGGACAGGCTTTTTAGCTGTGTTCAATTTTGCCGGTGCTACGTTGCTGCTGCTCGCATTGTTTTTTGCTGGCATTACCGTGTTCTCACACTTTTCATGGTTATGGCTTCTGGATACCACTGGCGGATATGTCCTGAAGCTCAGCTCATGGCTTTGGAGGCTTGTCAGCATGCTGAAGGAACGACATCTGGGCAAGCAGGCAAGAACTGCCCGCGAAAAGGTCGTCAAGGCGAAAAAAGTAAAAATCCAGAAATCCCCGCCCCGGATAGAACCGACCATAGAAGAGGTCACGCCCAGCAAGCGGGTTGAGCGGGAACGTCAAATTCCACTGTTTGACTCGGCGGAAACCGTTTTACCCCCAACATCCATGCTGGACAATGTGACGGATGATACCAGGGGGTACTCTGACAATGCGCTGGAAGCGATGTCGCGCCAGGTTGAATTGAAGCTACTCGACTTTGGCATTGATGCCGAGGTCGTTGAGGTGCACCCAGGCCCTGTCATCACCCGCTTCGAGTTGTTGCTTGCAGCAGGGATCAAGGTAAGCAAGGTTTCGAACCTGGCGAAGGATCTGGCCCGAGCACTTTCTGTAGTGAGTGTCCGGATTGTTGAGGTAATTCCTGGAAAGTCCCATGTCGGGCTTGAGATCCCCAATGAGAACAGGGAACTGGTCGTACTCAGCGAAATCCTGCGGTCCGAGACCTATGACGAATCTGCATCAATTCTGACCCTGGCATTGGGCAAGGATATCAGTGGACGGCCCGTTGTGGTGGATCTTGCAAAAATGCCCCATTTGCTGGTGGCAGGCACTACCGGATCCGGTAAATCAGTCGCCCTGAATGCCATGCTGTTAAGCATTTTGTACAAGGCAACTCCGCAGCAGGTACGCATCATACTGATTGATCCCAAGATCCTGGAATTTGCCGTATATGAGGGGATCCCGCATCTTCTTTCACCTGTAGTTACAGACCTGAGGGAGGCTGCGAATGCATTCCGCTGGTGTGTGGCTGAGATGGAGCGGCGCTACCATTTGATGTCAGCACTTGGAGTACGCAGTATTCAAAGCTACAACACGAAGGTGAAGCAGGCCATTGAAAAGGGCAACCCGATACCTGATCCATTTGCCGAACAACAACCTGGCGGCGAACTGGAGGAAGATAATGGGGAAAGCCTGAGTCCGCTGCCTAGTATCGTCATCATAGTGGATGAGCTTGCGGACATGATGATGGTTGTAGGCAAGAAAGTTGAAGAACTCATTGCAAGAATTGCACAGAAAGCCAGGGCTGCCGGCATCCATTTGATTCTGGCTACCCAGCGCCCCTCGGTGGATGTCATCACGGGTCTTATCAAGGCCAATATTCCATCCAGGGTTGCCTTCCAGGTGTCCTCGAAAGTTGATTCACGGACTATCCTGGATCAGATGGGTGCTGAACAACTGCTCGGCCATGGCGATATGCTTTATTTGCCTCCGGGCACATCCCTGCCGGACCGCATTCATGGTGCATTTGTTTCTGATGAAGAGGTACATAAAGTGGTTGCCTTCCTGAAACAGAAAGGCACACCTTCCTATCTGGAAGAGGTCACACAGGACCCGGAGGGTGGCATGGATACGATACCGGGACTGGAGCCGATCGATAGCAACAACGGTGAACTTGATCCGCTGTATGACGAAGCCATTGCAATCGTCACCGAGTCTCGCAAGGCTTCCATTTCCTATTTACAAAGAAGACTTAAAATCGGGTATAACCGTGCTGCGAGGATTATAGAAGAGATGGAAAACAGCGGTGTTGTCAGTACAGTCTTATCCAACGGCAGCCGTGAGGTCATAGCGCCGCCACCTGTATAACCGTCTGTGCCTGCCAGAACACGGATGATGCAGCAGTAGTGCGTTGTGCAATACACTTGATCTTTTGACCGGGACTTCCATTCACGAGACCTGATGATGCGGATTTGGACACTTTTTCTTGGTAAAACGCTGCTGCTATTTTCGCTGGCATGCTCAGGCAGTGAAGCGGTAAGTTTGCTGAATGCGTTTTTCTCGGGGGTAAATTCGTTCCAGGGCAAATTTTCGCAAACCATCTGGGATGAAGATCGCAGGCTGATCCATACCTCGAGAGGGTCAATTGCCCTTAGCAGACCGGGCAAATTCCGATTTCAATACGTGCATCCGCACAGGCAGCTTGTCCTCGCGGATGGCGAATACCTGTGGATATACGATGAAGAACTGCAGCAGGCGGTAGCCAGGCCGATCGTGGAAGCATTGGGCAGTGCACCGATTACACTGTTAATGAATGCTCGTGTATTGCAGGATGATTTTGAAATTGCCGTTGGTATGGATCGGGAAGGCCTCAGCTGGGTGGAGCTGACCCCGCGCATCCAGGATACTGAATTTCACCGCGTGCATATAGGGCTGGATGAAAGAGGTATTCGGAAAATGGAGCTGTATGACCAATTTGCACAGAAAACCGTGATTGAGTTCGAGCATCTCAAGCTGAATGTAAATTTTCCAGCTGGATATTTTGCATTCAATGCTCCCGGTGATGTCGATGTCCTGGGTTATCCAGCACAGTGAAGTGGATCAGCATGCTGCCCTGTGTGCACGTATTGTGCATCTGTTGCGATGTTTCAGGTGGAATGTTGGCCCGGTAATATCTGCTGGGTATTTGAGGAATTGATATGCCAGGCACATCCGCAAATTTGACGAGCGAGCTGTTTGATCAGAAAGAGGGATATCGACCGCTTGCAGATCGTATGCGACCGACTACCCTGGCTGAGTTTGCAGGCCAGACACACCTGCTATCTTGCGATCAACCGCTGCGTTTAGCCATTGAGCAAGGCAGATTGCACTCTATGATTTTCTGGGGGCCTCCCGGTACCGGAAAGACCACACTGGCGCGTATCATTTCAAGTACCTCGCAGGCACAGTTCATTTCAATATCCGCCGTGTTGGCTGGAGTGAAAGAGATTCGTCAGGCAATAGAACGGGCCAAGTTACGCAGTCAGGAAAATGCGTCCAGTACAACAGTGCTGTTTGTTGACGAGGTGCATCGATTTAATAAAGCCCAGCAAGATGCGTTCCTGCCGCATATCGAAGACGGCACGATCTATTTCATTGGTGCCACTACGGAAAATCCTTCTTTCGAACTCAATAATGCACTGCTATCCAGGGCGCGTATCTATGTGTTGAAAAGGCTGACAGAAGAAGATGTGGGCAGATGTGTTGAGCAGGCCCTGCAGGATGACATACGGGGTCTGGGCAACAGAAATCTCAAGATCGATAAGGATGCAATAGATATGCTTGCAGTGGCAGCAGATGGCGACGCACGACGTGCATTGAACTTTTTGGAAATTGCTGCGGACTGGATCGGTGAAAAAGCTGCAGAAAACAGCATAACCTGTGAAATTATTAAGGAGGTCACTGCACAGGGTACCCGGCGTTTCGACAAGCATGGTGAGTACTTCTATGACCAGATATCTGCCTTGCACAAGTCCGTTCGTGGGTCTGATCCCGATGCCGCGCTGTACTGGTTTTGCAGGATGATTGATGGTGGTTGCGATCCTAACTACATAGCACGTCGTGTACTTAGAATGGCCGTGGAGGATATCGGTAATGCCGATCCCCGGGGTTTGCAGATTGCAGTATGTGCCTGGGACACCTATGAGCGCCTGGGATCACCGGAAGGTGAACTGGCCATTGCGCAAGCAATCGTTTACCTGGCTTGTATGCCGAAAAGCAATGCCGTATACCGGGCGTATGGCCTGGCAATGAAAGATGCCAAATCCCACGGGAGCCAAGAAGTGCCGATGCACTTGAGAAATGCCCCAACCAAGCTCATGAAAGATCTCGGCTATGGACATGGTTATCGTTATGCTCATGATGAGCCTGATGCCTACGCACAGGGGGAGTGCTACTTTCCTGAAATTCTGCAGGGCACGCGCTACTACACGCCTGTAGACCAGGGACTCGAGATTCGAATCAAGGAGCGCATGGACAAGCTCCGAGGTAAAACCGAAAATCAAGACTGAATACAAGTGAGGACATCCAATATGGATCAGCTGAAATTATCAAGGGAACTCATTGAAAATATAGAAAAAATTCTGATTGAATCAGACGAGCGGGCTGCGAATCCAATCTTGGCAGGTCAATATCTGGCCGCAATCACAGGGTTTATTATAGGCAATCAGGATATGCCGACAGGTGAGAAAAATGAGGTCATGAATGAAATCGTCGGCTTTGCGAAATATGTCTATGAAGACGTCACGCGCCAACGGCAAACCAGTATGCGCCCGAAGGGTGAAGCCTTTGGAGTCTGGAAGCCTGGAGACCCCTGATTCATGCCAAATTTAGGTTATATCTTTTCTTTTCAGCCCGAGTTTAGCAACCAGGGAAATCAAAACCGAGCGCCATAATCCAGCACCTGCACTTGGTCCTATACAAGTAGTTCAATCCAGTGTTTGACAGGCCTCTCGGTTCCGGATTGCAGATGCAGCAGGCAGCCAATATTGGCTGTACTGATGACATCGGGCTGGTCTTCTTCCAGACAAGCCAGTTTGTTTGCCAGCAGCCGTTCCGACAGTTCGGTTTCAAGCAGGGAGTAGCTCCCTGCAGAGCCGCAGCACAAATGCTCGTCCATGGTCGGAACTAACCTGTAGCCTGCTTTCTTCAATAGCGCCTCAATTTTGCCATGCACTTTTTGGCCATGTTGCAGTGTGCAGGGACTGTGCAGCGCCACGGTGCAATTTTCCCGGATAGGTTTTATATCGAGCTGAATATCTAGTTCAGAAAGATCCCTGCAGCGTTCGCTGATAAATTCCGCTTTTTTCGCATACTCTGGAGTTGACTGCATAAGGGCGCCATATTGCTTAATAAAGCTGCTGCAGCCACTCGAGGTCACGACCAGGGATCCATATTCCCCTTGCAGATCCTGGTACCAGTTGTCGATATTCTGACGAATCGTTCTTTCGGCCTTGTCAGTATCTGCCAAGTGGTAGGCCAGTGCACCGCAACAATCACTATTTGCCTCTTCGAGATGAAAACCGGTGCGCTCGAGGACCTTTGCTGCGGCGATGTTGATTTGGGGTGCAGCTGCAGACTGTACGCAGCCCTGAATGGTAAGCAGCTTCGGCAGGCCAGGGGTTGAGCCGGTCGTCTTTGATGATTTAATGCGAACCGGAATTTTTGCGGCCAGTTTTTGAGGCAGGAACGGCTTGGAGAGTCGTGCGAGTGCAAGCATGGGTCTGACCCTGGTGGGTTTGGAGAATAGGAGGGAGATCAGAAAGCGCTTGATTCTGTCTTTGAAAGGCCGCTTGATCGCCTTGCTCATATTTTTGCGACCAATATCAAGTAAATGACCAAACTGAACATTTGAAGGGCAGGTTGTCTCACAGGCCAGACAGGTCAAACATCGATCCAGGTGTTTCAATCCAGTCACACCGTTGCTGTCATTCTCCAGGTGATTCTTGATCAAATAAATTCGGCCTCGAGGTCCATCCAGTTCGTTTCCAGTCAGCTGGTAGGTCGGGCAGGTGGCATTACAAAGTCCGCAGTGCACGCAGCTGCGCAGTATCGCATTTGCCTGCAGGCCTTCCTCAGTTTGCGAATAGTCAGCGGGTAGAGAAGTTTGCATGGTCGTCAAAACTCCGGATACATCCGGCCTGGATTGAGGATTCCTGCGGGATCAAAGGCACGTTTGAGCTTTTTGTGAAGTTCAAGTACCGCGGGTGGCAGCGGGTCGAATACCTGTTTAATTTCAGGTCCCCGAAACAGGCTGGCATGGCCGCCTGCCTGGTTCGCAACACGGCGTATCACAGAGGCCTCAGTGTTTGTGGCATGCCAGCGAAGGGCACCATTCCATTCCATCGCACATGGACCTGCGATATCCAGAGGGGGAGTGGAAGGGGGAGTCTGGATTCTCCAAAGCGGCTGATCGGGCAAGAACACGCCATGCACTTGTTCCTTGATCTCACTCCAAAATCGATTTCCCAAATCCG
>JAPOQE010000079.1 GCA_026710875.1 Gammaproteobacteria bacterium
ATCCGGGAACAACTGTCGCTTGAAGCCGGCTCCCAGTTTGTAGTGGTCGGTGATAAAGATGTCGTTATTCTGAAACGGATTGCTGCACCGGCATTGAGTGAGTTTGACAGCTTGATCAGGAAGGCTCGTTCGCAAGCCAGAGCTGCAGGGCTGAAAAAATCGGATATCGAACATGCAATTCAGCGAACTCGAGGCAAGAAGTAAAAATTATTCTGGACGCCAAGGTGCATGTAGCCAGCAAATATTATACGTAACTAAGAATCATGCAACGGCTCGCCCATGGTCAACTGCTCTACTCCCCTTCCGACCTGATCACCTTTCTGGAATGCCGCCATGCCAGCTTTCTGGATGTTCATCACCTGGCAGACCCGCTTCAGAAAAAGCAAACAACCGAGATTCAGAAGCTATTACAACGGCGTGGCATTGAGCACGAGCAGGCGTACCTGCAAAGCCTGAAGGATTCCGGCTGCGTCACTGAGGAAATTCCGGCAAGGCGAAGTCTTGAAGCACGTGCTGAACGCACGATTGACGCCATGCATGCCGGGGCGGAGGTCATCTACCAGGCGGTATTTGTCGCCGAACCGTGGTGTGGCTATGCAGATTTCCTGATTCGTTGTGATACACCCTCGACACTGGGAGATTACAGCTACGAAGTGCTCGACACCAAGCTTGCACAGACGGCACGGCCAAAACACCTCGTTCAGCTATGCATGTATTCCATGCTGGTGGCCACCGTGCAGGAGCAACAACCGGCACACATGCACCTGTTCTCGGGAGCCGGGGAAAAGCTGTCCTTCGGGGTAGCCGATTTCTACCCCTATTGTTCCCACGCCCGGCAACGCTTTGAAGACTACATCGATGCTCTTCCCGAAGTCTCCTACCCCGAGACCTGCACCCATTGCAACATCTGCGCCTGGCACGAGCACTGTTCGGCACGCTGGGAAGCCGACGACCACCTGTGCAGAATCGCCAATATCCGACGCACGCAGATCAACAAGCTGCACAAGGCCGGCATCCAGACCATGGCACAGCTTGCCGCCACACCGGAGGAGCAAAAGATTGCCGATCTGAATCGCCCGGTATTTGAACGGCTTCGCTCACAGGCCGTGCTGCAGACCGAGCGCTCGGTGACCGGCAAGCCCCGGTTTGAGATCATCCCCTGTCCGCCAGAAGGAGGATTTGCCCGCCTGCCCGAGCCGCACGAGGGGGATCTTTTTTTCGACCTCGAAGGCTATCCCCTGTATCCGAAGGGCCTGGAATATCTGTTCGGGATTCACTCCATGACCGCAGGCAAGAGAACGTACAAGGCCCTCTGGGCCCATGATCACGGGGAGGAAAAGAAAGCCTTCAAGGCGTGCATGCAGTTTTTCAAAGACCACCTTGATGCGTATCCGCACGCACACATCTACCACTACAATCACTACGAGGTTACTGCTCTGAAACGCCTGGCCTGCCGCTATGGCGCCTGCGAGGAAGCACTGGATGACCTCCTCCGAGCACAGACGTTTGTTGACCTGTACCCGGTCGTGCGCGAGTCGATCCGCACCTCCGAGTCCGGCTACTCCCTCAAGAACCTGGAAACCTTCTACATGGACCAAAGGGAAGATTCCGTCGCCTCCGCGCTTGACAGCATCATTACCTATGGCCAGTGGATTGAAACCGGCGACGCCGGACTGTTGGGCGAAATTGCCGAGTACAACGAGGCGGACTGCATCTCCACGCACCTGCTGCGTGACTGGCTCTTGCTCTTGCGCCTGCGCCCGGACCCTGCATCCGCGCCGATGTGGGACGCCGATTCGGGAATGCAGAAATTGACGCAACGGGATCAAGACGCGGACATCCCGGCAGTGCTGGAGCAACTCCAAAAGACACGTAATGAGCCCTCGGCCCTGGGGAAGCACCTCCCCCACCTTCTCGAGTTCCACAAACGTGAAACCAAGCCCCGGTGGTGGAGCCGTTTTGAGCGCCAGAACCGGTTTGAAGACGAGCTGATGGATGACACCGAGTGCCTGGCCCTGCTGCAGCAGACGGGACCCACACAATTTGACGGGCCGTACTGCATCCACACGTACCGCTTTCCGCCCCAGGCACACAAGCTTCGGGCGGGTCACACGATCACGAATGCCCGTACCCTGGAAATTGCAGGAATTATTACCGAACTGGATGAAGACCGCCGCACGGTCAGGATTCGCAGAAGGGCGAACCGGGGCAGATTGCCGCCCTCGTTTTCTGCAGGGCCTGACAAGCCCATTGACAGCCGGGGTATCCGCTCGGCCATTTACCGCTATGCCAAGCATGCAACGCGCAATCCCGGTGAGACACATGCGGCTACCGAACTCCTGGAACGTCGCCCGCCCCGAATCCAGGGCAAGGCCGAGGGGGATCCGGTCGTTGCTTCACCGCACTCACTGGATGAGATCCGCGAGGCAGTGACTCACCTGGATCACAGTTACCTGTTCATACAAGGCCCCCCCGGTTCGGGCAAGACCTACACCAGCGCTCACATTATTGCCAAGCTGCTCGGGCGCGGGAACAAGGTCGGGATCACCTCAAGCTCCCACAAGGCCATCCATAACCTGCTGGAGCAAGTCGTCGATGTGGCTGCCAAAAAAGAGATTCGCTTCTCAGGTGTGAAAAAAGCCACACAGGGAACGGTTGAGACCTTCTTTGAAGACCCCTCCATCACGAATGAAACCAGGACGCAGAACATCAATCGAAAGGTTGACCTGTTTGCGGGGACGGCATGGCTGTTCTCCCATGCGCACCTGCAGCGACAGCTTGACTATCTGTTCATCGATGAAGCCGGACAGGTCGCATTGGCCAACGTGATCGCCATGGCCATGTCGACCAAAAACATCATTCTGGTGGGGGACCAGATGCAGTTGGCCCAGCCTGTACAAGGGGTCCATCCGGATGAGTCCGGCTTGTCCGTGCTGGAGTTTTTACTGGGTGATCGCGCGGTCATTCCCGCGGAGCACGGCATCTTCCTGGAGCGCACCTACCGTTTGAGACCGAGCATCTGCCGATTCGTATCCGATGCATTTTATGCCGGCCAGCTGCTGCCACATGAATGCACCCTGCAACGAAGGCTGCAATTGCGCGGTACGGATCTCCCCGATGAAGGCATCGTCATGATCGCAGCAGACCATGAGCACTGCTCCCAAAAGAGTATCGAAGAAGGCAGGATCATCGAGGCCCGGTACCTGGAGCTGCTTGGCCAGAGGATCCATGACGGTGAGGACGGCGTGCGCGCGATTGGCCCGCAGGACATCCTCGTCGTCACACCCTATAACGTGCAGGTCAACTACCTGCGCAGCCTGCTGCCTGCAGGGGCGCGCGTTGGAACGGTGGACAAGTTCCAGGGGCAGGAGGCCCCGATCGTGCTGATCTCTATGGTCACCTCCAGTGCGGCCGACCTGCCCCGCAACATCGAGTTCCTGTACAGCAGGAATCGTCTGAATGTGGCAATTTCGCGTGCCCAGTGCCTGGCGGTGGTTTGCGCCAGCCCGAAACTGCTTGAGATTCCCTGTAAAACGATCGAACAGATGAAGCTTGCGAGTATCTTCTGCCGGCTGAATGAATATGCCGTGCATGTGAGTCCGACAGTTCCCGGGAAGCAGGTATACTATGACCCGCTGACATCGCTGCCGACATGATGCAGTTGACCATCAT
>JAPOQE010000080.1 GCA_026710875.1 Gammaproteobacteria bacterium
CATCGGGAACTCGACCACCCACAGCGGGCGCCAACCCGGCTCGATGAGTTCAAGGTCATGGCCGATCTTGACCCGCAAGGCACCCATCGCCGCATTCACCACCTGTTTTTTATCGGCCCCGAAGAACAGCAAGTCGCCGTCTTTCGCCTGGGTTTGCTCGATCAGACGGGCGATCACCTCATCCGGCAGGAATTTCAGAATCGGGGACTGCAGGCCGGATGCAGGGTCGTCCACATGCGTGCACTTGATATAGGCCAGGCCCCTGGCACCAAACTGGCTCACGAACTCCGTGTAGTGATCAATCTCCTTGCGCGTGAGTGAGGCACCCTGGGGTACCCGCAGGACCGCGACCCGGCTGGCAGGGTCCCCTGCCGGTTCACGGAACACCTTGAACTCGACCTGATGCATCAATTCCGAGACATCCACCAGTTCGAGTGGAATGCGCAGGTCCGGTTTGTCACTTCCAAAACGGTGCAGTGCGTCCGCGTAACGGATGCGTGCAAACGGCTTTTCCAGGGGTATGTCCAGAATCTGTTCGAACAGCGTGGCAATCATGTCTTCCATCAGGGACATGATTTCGTTTTCGTCCATGAAGGAGGTCTCGATATCCAGCTGCGTAAACTCGGGCTGGCGATCCGCACGCAAGTCCTCATCGCGAAAACAGCGGACAATCTGGTAGTAACGATCGAAGCCGCTGGCCATGAGCAGTTGCTTGAACAGTTGCGGGGACTGCGGGAGTGCAAAAAATGAGCCTGCCTGTGTGCGGCTCGGCACGAGGTAGTCACGCGCCCCTTCCGGTGTCGCACGGGTAAGAATGGGCGTCTCGATGTCCAGGAACCCGTGCTTGTCCAGGAACTCCCGCAATGCCCGGTAGACGGAGGCCTTGGTACGGATACGTTCCTGCATGAGGGGACGGCGCAGGTCAATGTAACGGTAACGCAGGCGGGTTTCTTCATGCACGTCTTCGTCATCGATCTGGAACGGGGGTGTGACCGCGTCATTCAGCACTTCGATGGTCGATGCCAGGATCTCGATCTGGCCCGTTGGCAGGTCCGGATTGATGGTCCCCTGCGGGCGCACCCGGACATGTCCTTTCACATACAGTACGTATTCATTGCGAATCTGCTCGGCGACTTCAAAGACCCCGGATTGCTCCGGGTCGAACACGACCTGCACGATTCCCTCGCGGTCGCGCAAATCAACAAAAATGATACCGCCGTGGTCGCGCCTTCGGTTGACCCAGCCACAGACACTCACTTCCTCGCCGATGAGTGCCTCGGTGACCTGGCCGCAATAATGGGTACGCATGGGCCTGGGTTACCGGGACCGCTTGGACTGGATGATGCACATGGTGGACAGTGCGCGGGCGGGCGCAGGAGCCCGGGGAGGGATTCCTTCAGGCACCGGTGATTAGAAAATGATCAGGCAGTCGCTGCGGGGCGGCGCTCATGATGCCCTCCGGCCCTGCCCCGTGGCGGACGCTGCCGGCTTGGCCGGCTTGTCTTTTTTCTTGGCAGACTTGTCCTGGTTGCCATCGCTTTTTTTCTGGGAGTCCCCGGAGGCTAGGTTACGCTTGTTACCGGACTTGAAATCCGTTTCATACCAGCCGGAGCCGCTGAGCCTGAACCCCACCGCCGATACCAGTTTTCTCAGCGCAGGCTGGGCGCATTGCGGACAGACACTCAGCACCGGATCACTGGCCTTTTGCAGGACGTCGTAACGATAGCCGCAGTCATCGCATTGGTATTCGTATATGGGCATGGCTAACTTATCTGGAAATCCGGATATTGTTCAATGGCAATTGGCTCACAATCGAGCGTATGTACCCGGGCCATTTCGGGGCCGGCATGCAACCAGCTCCTCAACTGCTCCAGGGCCGCAACTTTACCACAGGCGATCACCTCAACACTTCCGTTTGTCAAATTTTTTGCATGGCCCGTGATCCCCAGCCGGCGTGCCTCATGCCGTGCAGAAGCCCGGAAAAACACGCCCTGGACCGTACCGGACACGATGCAGCGCATACAGGCATAATCCGTCGCATCTGTCATTGCAGGCCGCCTTTCCCGTGTCCGTTGAACGGGTACAATAGTCGGCTTTAACCGCTACCGCACCCGGTGGTCAGGCACAAATATAACCGGAAACCGCAAGGAGAAAAAGACGTATGGACCCATCAGAAACCGTCATCTACTACAACCCGAAATGCTCAAAATGCCGCATGACGCTGAAACTGCTCAAGGAGCAGGGAGAGGAACCGGAAGTCGTAGAATACCTGCAAACCGTTCCCACGCGCGCCGAGCTCAAGCGCGTACTCTCACTGCTCGGAATGACGGCCCGCCAGATCCTTCGCAAGAACGAACCCGCCTGCAAACAAGCCGGGCTGGATGAAAACTCAAGCGATGAAGAGATTCTGGAAGCGATGATGGCACACCCGATCCTCATCGAACGCCCCATCGTGGTACACAACGGAAAAGCGGCACTGGGTCGACCTCCGGAAAACGTGCTGGAAATTCTTTAGGGGCCGGGCCTTTGCCCGTCAGGCGCCGCCTTCAAGAACCGAGCGAACAAAGGGAACAGTAATTTTCCTTTGCAGGGCAAGTGAGTACTGGTCCAGTTGATCGAGCAGTTCGATCAGTTTTTTCAGTTCCCTGGGATAGCGACTGAGAAGGTAATTGCACACCTCGCCAGATACCTCCAGCCCGCGTGCTGCGGCATGGCGCTGGATGGCCGTTCTTTTTTGTTCATCCGACAGGCTTGGCAACCGGTAGGTGAGCCCTCCGGCCAGCCGGGAGGCCAGGTCAGGCAACAGGATGTCCAGGTCCGCCGGCTTGCAGGACGCTGAAATCACCAGGCTCTGGTTGCCCAGCCACATCTCGTTGATGATCCTGAACAGGGCCTGCTCCCAGTCACGATCGCCTGATACGCGATCGATGTCATCAATACACACGACATCCAGCACCTGCATGTCATTGAGCAGGCCGGATTCCTGCACTGCAAATTCCCGCATGGGCAGATAGACCGCCTTTTGATCCGAGCGGGCCAGCCTGTTACAGACGGCCTGGAGCAGATGCGACTTGCCGCTTTGGGCACTGCCCCAAAGGAAGTACAGCCGGGGCTCCTTGATTCTCTGCCCCAGGTCCTTGAGCAAGGCCACGAGCTCACTGTCCTCGGAACTGACAAAGGTGTCAAAGCGCGCATGCTGGCGCAGTACGATATCCAGCGGGCGCTGGGCAGGCTCTGGCATGGAGGGATTCACAAGGACGGACTGATCGGGAAATCAGGCTTGTTTTTCTGGATGTCGGGCGCCCCGTTTGAACTTTTCTTCCATGAGGTAATCCAGGCCACTGGCAAACGTGGTGAAGATGGTCAACCCGATCAGAGCCTGAACAAGAACTTCAGGAACAAACTCTAACTGACTGTAAATTATAGCAACGACAAGCACAATCTGAACCACTGTATTGATCTTGCTGATCAGGGTTGGCTGGATGTCGAGACGCCGCGTTGCCAGGTTGTAAGCCAGTGAACCGGCAAGTATGGCCACATCCCTGAGGATCACGATAAATACCAGCCAGTGCGGTAAAAGGTGAAGCGCGCCGAGGGTGACGTAGGCACCGATCAACATGGCCTTGTCCGCTGCGGGGTCCATGGATGCACCCAGTGCTGTTTTCCATCCAAAGGATTTGGCCAGATACCCGTCCAATGCATCCGATAAGCCCATCAGGATAAACAGCCACAGGGCATTGTTGAACTGCCTGTCGAACAGCCACCATACCAGCAGGGGCACGGCTGCCAGGCGTACCGCTGTAATGAGGTTCGGGAGATATCTCCAGTTAGACATGATATCGCTGACCGTTTCTTAGTATATAATCCGCAAGCCGTATCGATGAATTGTTGATGCCCCAGTCAGTGATGGTATAAGCAAGCCGGTACCGAAGCAATGAGCAATCCGACGGGTACATTGGTCAACATCACATATGGCCCGACAATACAATCACTTAAGAAATCTATCTAATCAGAATTAGAAGATATGGGCCTTACGTACAAGAACGCCGGTGTGGACATTGACGCCGGGAAATCACTTGTCGACCTGATTGCACCGCTCGCACGCGCCACCCACCGCCCTGAAGTGCTCTCCAATCCCGGTGGCTTTGGCGGACTGTTCAGCCTGCTCAATCATCGCTATGACGAACCGGTCCTTGTGGCGGGTACGGACGGTGTCGGTACCAAACTGAGTCTCGCAAAACGCCTGGATGACCACTCAACCATTGGCATCGACCTAGTCGCCATGTGTGCCAACGATGTCCTCGTGCAGGGCGCAGAGCCCCTGTTCTTCCTGGACTACTTCGCCACGGGTGCGCTTTCCATCGCGCAGGCGAAGTCCGTAATTGAAGGGATCGCACAGGGCTGCAAGCTGGCCGGAGCCTCGCTCATCGGTGGCGAGACGGCAGAAATGCCCGGGATGTATGCCCCGGGAGACTACGACCTTGCAGGGTTTTGCGTGGGCATCGTCGAGCGCGGGAAGCTGGTTGACGGCAGCCGTATCCATGAAGGCGACCTTATCCTCGGCCTGTCATCAAGCGGTCTTCACTCGAACGGCTACTCCTTGGTCCACAAGATCCTCCAGACGAGCGGCACCTCCCTGGACGAAAGACTCGGTGAGCAAGCCCTGGGAACCCTTCTGCTGGCCCCGACCGTGATCTATGTCAAAGTGGTCAGCCAACTGCTTGCAGCGCTGGAGGTGCATGGCCTGTGCCATGTCACAGGCGGGGGGCTGGTAGAAAATGTACCCCGCGTGATTCCAAACGGGTTGCTTGCCCGTATCGATACGCGTACATGGGAGCGTGCGGAAATCTTTGACTGGCTGCAACAGGCAGGGCCCATCGAGGGCGACGAAATGCTGCGCGTATTCAATTGCGGAATCGGCATGCTGGTGGTCGTATCCAGGGACCAGGCCGATGAGGGGCTCGCCCTGTGCAAGCAGGCCGGACAGCCGGCACAAGTCATCGGCGAGATTGGGCGGTCGGATTCAGAAGAGAAACTCCAATTGACGTAAAGCCATGTCGGATAGTAACGCCCCCATCGCTGTATTATTTTCCGGGAACGGGACCAACATGCAGTCTGTCATCAAGCATGCACAGCAGGGCCGCATCCGTGCCCGTATCGCATGCGTAATCAGCAACCGGGCGGACGCCTACGGCCTGACACGGGCCAATAATGCAGGGATTCCATCACACGTGGTGCCGCATGACCAGTTTGCATCACGCGAGTTGTTCGAGGCAGAACTTATCCGCATCCTTGAAAGCTACGAGATCGAAACCGTGGTACTGGCCGGCTTCATGCGGGTATTCAGCGAGGTTTTTATCAACCGCTATGCCAACAGGATCCTGAACATACACCCTTCCCTGCTGCCCAAGTATCCGGGCCTTGGAACTCACCACAGGGTTTTGAAGGCGCAAGAATCACAGCATGGCTGCAGTGTGCATTTCGTAACGGTAGGCCTCGACGAGGGTCCACTGGTGCTGCAGGCCAAGGTTCCGGTGTTTGAAACGGATGACGTGCACAGCCTGATCCGACGGGTGCTGGAAAAGGAACACATCGTGTTCCCGCTGGCGATCCGATGGTTTTGTGAAGGCAAGTTGTATTGCAATGACGGCACGGTGTATTTCAACGAGAAAAAGCTGGAAAGGCCCTTGCAGCTGACCATCGCACATAAAACAGAACTGGTGTGAACCAACGTATCCTTGCGCTGGCCGCATGCATCTGGCTCGGGGTGCCTGCGGGCCACAGCCCGGCTGCCACGCTCGCCACGGAAGAGGTGCCGCCCGAATTCGAGGCCATCTACGAGGTTCGAAAAGGCAACATCATCGTTGGCGAGATGATGCTGAGTCTCAGGAAACACGAAGATACGCTGGTCTACGAGTCCCGCACCTACCCCGTGGGGATCGCCGCTTTTTTCCTGGGCTCCCGGGTCGCCACCTACCGCACCGTGCTTGAAAGAACGCAAGGTACGTACCGGACGATCCAGTTCAGATACGAAGTCCAGGGAAACGACAAGGACCGCAACGAGATGTACTCGTTTAACTGGAACACCCACAGGGTGCATTCCAGGTACAAGGGTAGAATTGCTACCCTGGAAATCGAACCGCACACCTTCGATCGCCTCTCCGCCCAGCTATTGCTGATGCGCAAGCCGCAGGACGGTATCCACCGGTACACCTGCCCGGTCGTCACCCGCGGGGACATAAAGGAATTTGTATACCAGCTGAAGCCCTCCCAGCCGATAGAGACCCGCTTGGGCACATTTTCCGTCTACAAGTACGTGCGTGAGAAAAACGACGGGAAAAACACCCGCTACACCGAGTGGTATGCCGAGTCCCTGAACTATATCCCAGTGCGGTCGGACAAGGTCAGCAACGGAAAAACCGAAATTTCCGCCCGTATCACCGAGGTGCGCTGGCTGTAGGGACCCCTTGCGCGATCAGTTTCCCGCAACGGTCATCTCGTCGATCAGCAGCGACGGCGTGATGATACTGCTGCGTGCATCGGTATCACTGCCGATGGCGATGATTTTCTGAAAGATGTCTTTCAGGTTGCCCGCCACCGTAATTTCCTCGACCGGGAACTGAATCTCGCCATTCTCTATCCAGTACCCCACGGCACCGCGCGAATAGTCCCCGGTGACCCCGTTCACGCCGTGCCCGATGAGCTCGGTTACAAGCAGGCCGCGCTGCATGCCGGACATCAGTTCATCCAGTGTCTGCTCACCCGGGTGCAGGGTCAGATTATGGATACCTCCGGCATTGCCCGTGGTTTGCATGCCCAGTTTGCGGGCTGAATAGCTGCCCAGGATATAGCCCTGCAGCACCCCGTCCTCCACCAGGGTACGGGCCCGGGTGGCCACGCCTTCCATGTCGAATACGCTGCTGGCAAGTCCGCCCTTGGCATGCGGGTCTTCGGTCAGGGTGACCAGTTCTGAAAATACCTTTTTATTCAGGTGATCCAGTAGAAAGGAAGCTTTCCGGTACAGCGCACCACCGGAGACCGCCGATACAAAATGGGCCAGCAATGAGCGTGCCATGCCGGCTTCAAAAATAACCGGGGTGGTCTGGGTAGCAATTTTTCGCGCGCCAAGCCGGCGGATGGTACGCTGCGCCGCCCTGTCTCCGACTTCGGTTGCGGACTGCAACCGCTTCGGGTCGCGCGAGGTGGTATACCAGTAATCCCTTTGCATGGCCCCGTCCTGCTCTGCAATGACCGCACAGGAGAGGCTGTGCCGGGTCGCCGCATAGCTGCCGATAAAGCCATGTGAATTGCCGTAGATGTGCGTATCACGCCCGCTGTTGACACTGGCGCCTTCCGAGTTGGAGATCGCCTCGTACGCCCGTGCACTGTTTTCACATTCGATGGCGATCTCTACCGCCTCATCGGGAGTCAGCGGCCAGGGGCAATCGAGCCCCAGGTCCATGACTTCGGTGGCCATCTTATCCGGGTCCGCCAATCCGGAACATTCATCCTGTTCGGTGAACTTTGCAATGTTGCAGGCAGCCGTCACGGCATCGCGGACCGACACCAGCTCAAAATCCGTCGTGCTCGAGGCACCTTTTCTGTGATCTACATAGATGGTGATGCCCAGTCTGCGGCCATTATGCTTTTCCAGGGTTTCCACATCACCGAGTCGTGCCGTGACCGACAGCCCCTGTTCAATATCAATCGATGCCTCGGCGCTCGTGGCACCCTGCCTTTTCGCCTCGTCAAGACAAAACTGCACCAGCTGTTCAAGCCCGTCATCCTGACGGGACAGGGATTGGCCTTCCATCAACTTGCAGTGCCGCCTACGGTCAGGCCGTCCACACGCAGGGTCGGCTGCCCGACCCCTACCGGGACACTCTGGCCTTCCTTGCCACAGGTACCCACGCCGTCGTCCAGCTTCAGGTCGTTGCCGATCATGCTGACTTTTGTCAGCACATCCGGTCCGTCACCGATCAACGTCGCGCCCTTGACAGGCCGGGTGACCTTGCCTTTTTCAATCAGGTAGGCTTCTGAAGCGGAAAACACGAACTTGCCCGAGGTGATGTCCACCTGTCCGCCGCCGAAGTTCACTGCATAGAATCCGGTGTCCACGGATTCAAGGATTTCCTGCGGGTCATGCTCGCCGGCCAGCATGTACGTGTTCGTCATGCGCGGCATGGGCAAGTGTGCAAAGGACTCGCGCCGACCATTTCCCGTGGGTGCCGTTTTGGATAACTTGGCACTCAGTCGATCCTGCATGAAGCCCTTGAGAATTCCGTCCTCGATCAGAACGTTGTATTGGCTTGCGGTACCCTCGTCATCGATGTTCAACGAGCCCCGGCGATTTTCAAGCGTACCGTCATCCACCACCGTGATGCCTTTGCTTGCCACGCGCTCCCCGATGCGCCCGCTGAAAACCGAGGTGCCCTTGTAGGTAAAGTCTCCCTCAAGGCCATGGCCGACCGCTTCGTGCAGCAGCACGCCTGGCCACCCCGGGCCCAGCACAACATTCATGGTGCCCGCAGGGGCATCCACGGCTTCAAGGTTGAGCAGCGCCATGCGAACCGCTTCGCGCACGTAGGATGGCCCGCGATCTTCCTCGTTGAAGAAGTCATAGCCCACGCGGCCTCCTCCGCCGGCACTGCCTTGCTCAAGGCGGCCCTTGTGTTCTGCAATGACCGACACGTACAGCCTGACCAGCGGGCGAATGTCTGCAGCCAGCTGGCCATCGCTGTTGGCGACCAGAATCATCTCATGCGAGCCGGCCAGCGACAGCATCACCTGTTTCACCCGGGAGTCCTGTTTTCGCGCCTGGCTGTCGAGCTGGCGCAGCAGGTCGACCTTGTCCTCTTCACTGATGGTATCCAGTGGATTTTGTGCCGGATACAGCTGGTTTCCGGTGCTGAGCTTCCAGCTCTGGACAGAGCCGCCCTGGCCGCCCCGGGCAATGGCGCGCGCAGCCTTGCAGGATTCCAGCAAGGCCGGCAATACGATCTCGTCCGAATAGGCAAAGCCGCTTTTCTCGACCTTGATGGCCCGGATGCCGACACCCTGGCTGATGTTGTGGCTGGCATCCTTGACGATCCCGTCTTCCAGTGACCACGCCTCATGCTTGCGCAGTTGAAAGTAGATGTCGCCGCTGTCGGCTGCTGAATCCAGCAGCACGGAAAAAGCGTCCATCAGGTGGTTCTCATCGAGCCCCGAGGGGGTCAGTATCGTTTCCTGTGCTAGTTCCAGTGAGTTTTCCATGGTATTCAGTTGTCCGTCAGGGTGTGTGTTCAAATTTCATTTCAGTCTTCGGTGCTGGATGCAGGGAAACGTTTTCCGCCGCGACTCAAGATACTCCAGGTTCACGCTACCGATCGCAACACCTGCCCCTTGCTTGACACGATTCAGAATGACCCCCCAGGGGTCCACGATCATGCTGTTGCCATAGGTGGTGCGCCCATTCACATGGTACCCACCCTGTGCGGACGCAATCACGTACATGACGTTCTCGATGGCACGTGCACGCACCAGGCTCTCCCAGTGTGCCCGCCCCGTGGCCGCGGTAAACGCTGCCGGAAGCACAACCAGCTGCGCCCCCAGATCCAGCAACTGCCTGAACAACTCGGGGAAGCGCAGATCATAACAAACGGCCAGGCCAATCTTTCCGAACGGCGAGTCGACCACCTTCAGTCCGGTTTGCCCGTACTCGATGGTTTCCGACTCGATGTAACTTTCACCCGTATCGACGAGGTTGACATCAAACAGGTGAATCTTGTCATAGCGCGCCACGCACTGACCCGAATCGTTGTACACCAGGCAGGCTGCAGAAATCTTGTTTGGATCATCACACTCAAGAGGCACCGTCCCTCCCACGAGCCATACGTTGTGGTGTCTCGATTGCTCCGCCAGGAAATTCTGTATAGTTCCCGCGCCTGCCGACTCGCGCACGCCGACCTTGTCTTCTTCCCGGACGCCCATGATGGCAAAGTTCTCAGGCAGCACGACCAGGCCCGCCCCGGTATCCACGGCCCGCCGGATCAAACGGGCTGCCTCATGTAAATTGGCATCTACATTGGGCCCGGAGGCCATTTGAATTGCAGCGACTTTTTGCATCATGGTCGGTCAGTATCCATTCACTCGATTATGTACGTCTTACCCGGTTGAGCACGAGCCGTTGGGGCCGTGATCCAACCCATTCAGGACCTGCGCAAGTGCCGTCCCGGTCCGATCATTCGGACAACGGCAGACTCGGCACAAGGTCCGCAATTTTCCGTTCGACGGGCTCGATCTCGGGGTTCTCCCAGCTTCCCGTCATGTGGTATTTCACTTCTACTACCTTGTCGACAACCTTGTCTACATCAATTCCTACTTTTTCGCCGATTTTTCCCAAAATATAGATTCCGCCGACGCCCACCGGGCCCAGTCCGATTCCAAGCCATGGCAGACCGCCGGTCACGTTCGGAGTCACGGTAATGAACTGATCGTAATCCCTGGTCACGATCCCCGTTCTCCCGGAGATCGCCATGTCCGCAGAGGGCCCGTCGATTCGCAGGTCCTCTGTGGTCAGGTTACCGTCCCTGAACACCAGGGTGCCGCGAATCTTGTCAAATACATAGCCCTCTGAGAAAAAGTCGGAGAAATCCAGGGTGAGGCGCCTTGTGATTTCAGCCAGGTTGATCAGTCCCACCAGTCGACCGGCACCCGGGTCAACGTCCGTGATCTCCCCATCCTTGAATCTCAGGGTCGCAGTGCCCTCGAAGGCATCCAGTGAGAACATATCGGGCATGTCCGGCCACCTCAGGTTAGCGGAGACGACTCCTTTACCCTTGTTCACACCCGCTTCCAGTCCAAAGCTTGCCAATGCATCATGCAAATCCCTCGCGGTCAGGGTGGTGGCAATCTCCGTGGTGTGCGCACCCCCGGGGCCCATGTCCCAGGTACCGCTTGTTTCGAGCCGGTAGCTGTCCTCTTCCACCACCATGGAATCGATGATCATGCCGTGCGCAGAAGGTCGGGTCTTCAGGGTGACGTTGCTTATCGCAAGGCCATTCAGCTCCAGTTGCCCGATGTGAAAATCCAGTGCCGGGTATTCCCGCGGGTTCACTGCCAGGGGGTGATCCTCTTCGGGATAATCCATGCGCAAGTGCTCAAGCCGGGTGATAACAATACTTTCAGCGTCCAGTTCCAGCGGATGCTCGAACGTCCCCTTGATCGTATGCGAGTCAACTTCACCGACCCAGGATCGGGCTTGTTTTTGCATGCGCAGATCGATGTCCGTAATCGTCAGTTCAGACATGGACAGTTCGCTTGCATGGATATCCACTTGCTGCAGTTCCATGGACCCTTCAGCATCGCCGGGCTCATACAGGTCCAGCCATTGGTCTACATCCAGCCTGTCAAAGCGTCCTGACACCTTGATGCCACCTGGAGGCAGGGCAAACTGATCATCGCCGATGCGGATCTCCAGGGCGGTAAGCTCGCCTTCATCGGCGTCCAGCCTGCCCTTGGCAAAAATCGTGTCTTTATAATTGAACACCAGCGTATTGTCCCTTCCAATATGAAACCGGGAATGGATGCTCAGCGTGGAGGGGGCTCCCGCCTCTTTGCCGAACGGCTCAGGAAGTGCCAGTGAAGCCTGCGCCAGATCGCTTTCGATCCGGATTTCAAGCGGCTCTTCTCCCTTCGCCTCATCCCCCAGGGGCGGCAGGTCGATGGTTACAGACACCGGCGCCTTGCCCTGTACCAGCCGACCCGTCTGGGGGTCACTGGCCGCCAGCCAGGCATCGAGATCCAGTTCTCCGTGTATCTGTACCCGTGTACCTCCTGCCGCAAGGACCGCGGCACCGATTTCGAAAGGTGAGCCATACAACTGGGCACTCAGCCCTTCGCCCTCAAGCCCTGCATTACTGAATTTCAGTTGGCCGTTCAGGTGCGTCAACGGCAATGAGTCCAGGCCCAATGACAGCGACGCATCGCTGAACTCGATCATGCCACCAATATGCGCTTGTTCATCCAGTTCATCTGCCAGGGGAAGCACGAGGTTGACGTTCAGGTCCATCATCCCCTGAATGGCATCGCCCGCCGGCATCTGTGCATTGTTCGGGGTCATCGGGGATTGGGCGAGTGCGTCCAGGAAATTCGAGGCAGACCCGCGGATCGTGCCTTCAACCTCAACACGCGGCAGCAGCACATCTTCCACGGCAATATCAAAGTCCAGCACGGAAGTATCCAGTATTTGCCCCTGATCGCCGTGCACATGCAGGTGCTGGTTGTTGATTTCCACCTGGGCTGCAAGGTCATGAATGCCCGGCCACTTCGCATACGGACCCAGGGATGTTGCTTCAATTTTAGCGTACACCTCGAGCCTGCCCGGTGGATTCCTGAAAGGAACCTTGCCGGGGTCTCCCATCAGCAAGACCCTGATGTTGTTCAAGGTCCCTTCACTTGCCGACAACCACTGCGCCAGGGGTGGATCAAGTTTCTCAAGGGGAAGCCAGGCCTGCAGCGCTGCGATCTGTACCTCGGGGAAATGGGCCTGCAGGTCTACATGCGGTCTGCCCTTTTGCATGTGCACCATGCCCTGCAGCTTGGCCTCCAATCCTTCGGCCTGAATCGAGATATTTTCCATCGCCACCAGGAAACCCTGGCCGTCCGCATTCCATGTAAGCCGACCGGAGATTGCCTGGTCCGGAAATGCCTGCGTATTCAGCTGCCGGGCCCGTATTTTCAGCGCCGGGGAATTGACAACAAACATACCGTGCAAATGATCACCGGCGGCCTCTCCATTCAGGCGGAAAATTTCCAGTTCATGGGACGGCACGGACACCGTGACCTCTTGCAGCCAGGTCCTGTAGGCATACTTTGCAACATGCGCCCCATGCAGCTCAAGCTGCACCCAGGTATCGGTAAATTCCCCTGCCAGCCGTGCTTGCGGGGAAAAGGACTGCAGGTGCTCTGAGAATTCGGGGAAGTGTTGCAGCGTTGCCAACAGGTCGGCCGTATTGAAGTACTGCAGTGCCACAGCAATCGTGGATTCCTCGCGATCGCCCTCGCAGCCGATGCAACGAATTTCGTACTGCTCCCCTGCCCACCGCTGATCACCACTTCGTATATCACTTTCAATCAGGGCCAAGTGCCAGGCCTCCGGGGATTTTTGCAATCGAAAGCGCGTATCAAGCGCCGTGATTTCCTGCCCGTCTTCAATCAGCCGATGGGACAATGGCTGGTATTCGAGGTCATGCACGGCCAGGCGGCCCTCGAACGTTGCGCTGTGCCTGGATTGCAGCTCTCCCCAGGCCTCGAAATCGGAACGCCCGCTTTGAACGCCGAGCTGAAGTTGCGGGAAAAATTCACCCAACAGCTCGAGGTTGATGTTCTCACCCTTCGTATACACCGTTCCCCTGGCGTGGTTCAGTCCCTGGTCGAGACCCTCAAGGTCAGCACCAAGCCACAGCGAGTTGCCCAGCGTATCCGGCAGCGAGATGCGAGATGACACCCTGAGCCTTGCTTCGTGGAAGCCCAGCACAATGTCCACGCGGTCAAAATGATAGTCACGCTCAAGGATTTCATCCTTGATGGCGATTGAGCTTGCCAGCAGACTGAAACGGATATCCTGTGCCATGTCGCGCTCTTTCCTGCTGGCGATCCGTTCACTGATATCGATCCCGTTCAGTACGATCCTCTGATCCCTGTCGCGCACCGCCACCAGGCTCGAGCCCATCAACTGCAATTCCTTGAAGACCGGTTTCCCTTGCATCAGGGTGGCCGGCAAATTCAGCGAGATCAGCGCTTTTTCAGCGGCCAGAAGCCGGGTGGATTTCGTATCATCGGCATAGACCGCCAGTCCCTCCACGGTGAGCAGTGGCGTATAGCCATACCAGTTCAGATGAACGGACTCCATGTGCACAGGCTTGCCGATCACGGAGGTGATATTTTCCTGAAACGCCGGCAGGTACGCCTGGTACCAGGACGTCGGCAGGCGGGTAACGCTGTTCAGTACTGCAGTGAGTACCAGAATCAGGAGGGCGGTGTATCCGCCAGCACGTAACAGTCTGTGACCCATGCGGTCATCCAGGCTCACAAAGGCACAACATCAAACTGTTCTTGCAAATACAGGGACTCGACCTGCAATTTGATCGCCTTGCCGATGTGGTCTTCCAGTTCAGCGAGACTGGTCGATTCCTCATCCAGCAGGAGGTCAATCACGGATTGTGAGGCAAGAACGAGCAGGCTGTCCGATTCGTACTGCAGGGCTTCGCGCATGATTTCACGAAAGAGTTCAAAGCACACGGTCTCGGGCGTTTTGATATAGCCGCGCCCGGAGCAGGTGAAACATGGCTCACACAGGATATGTTCCAGGCTTTCACGGGTGCGCTTGCGTGTCATCTCCACCAGGCCAAGAGGCGACACATCGTACACCTGGCTCCTGGCACGATCTTTCTCCAGGAATTTCTCCAGCGTGCGCATCACCTGGCGCGTGTGTTCCTCGTTCTCCATGTCAATGAAATCGATGATGATGATGCCACCCAGGTTTCGTAACCGAAGCTGGCGTGCAATGGCCTGCGCGGCCTCCAGGTTGGTTTTGTAGATGGTCTCTTCGAGGTTTCGATGACCAACAAAGCCCCCCGTGTTGATGTCGATGGTCGTCATGGCTTCGGTCTGGTCGAATATCAGGTAGCCGCCGGACTTGAGCTCCACTTTCCTGTGCAGCGATTTCTGCAGTTCATCCTCGATTGAATAAAGATCAAATATCGGGCGCGTACCCGAGTAATGCGAGATGCAAGATGCGATTTCAGGTACGAGCTTAGTGGAAAATTCCTGTACTGCCTCGAACGCGGAACGCGAATCCACCCGTACAACTTCGATTTCCTCCACCGAGAGGTCACGCAGCGTGCGTATCATCAGCGGCAAATCGGAATACACCTGGTTGACCGAAGACATGCAGATCACCTTCTCAACGATCGTATCCCAGAGGTCCAGCAAAAATTTCAGGTCCCTCCTCAGGTCCGCCTCGCTCATCCCTTCTGCAGCGGTTCTCAGAATACACCCGCATTTTGCATTCAGCTCATCGAGCAGGCCCTGGGTCGTCTCCATCAGTCGAGCGCGTTCCTGCGAGTCTTCAATGCGTGCCGAGAGTCGAATGTCATTCGAGTAGGGCAACAGCACCACGTAGCGTGAAGGAACCGTGATACTGGTGGTCAGGCGCGCGCCCTTGGTTCCAAGCTGGTCCTTGATCACCTGGACCAGCAATTGCTGTCCTTCATGGAGCAGGTTGGCGATGGACTCGTTCTGGCACGGCTGCAGGCTTTCATCCGGGTCTCCCAGCAAGGCGGGCCGGCTGCCGGAGTCCTTGGGCAGGTAGGCGACGTCGGAGCTGTGCAGAAAGGCCGCCTTGGGCAGCCCGATATCGACAAACGCGGCATCCATGCCCGGCATGACTTTACTGACGCAGCCTTTGAAGATGTTCCCTACCAGGCCCTGTTTTCCGACACGTTCAACCTGCACTTCCTGCAACAGGCCGTTTTCAACGATAGCGACGCGTGTCTCCTGGGGGGTGACGTTGATCAGGATTTCTTCACTCACGGTGATTACCTCCCTGCCGACGTTTAACTGTATGCCACAACGGCCACACGCGTCTATACCCGGGGTACACGCGGTTCATGCCTGTGCGTCCCGGTACAGGTCATGTTCACGGATATACTTCCACACGTTTCCGGGCAACAGGTACCGTGGCTGGCGACCTTCTGAGATACACCGGCGGATCACGGAGGAAGAGGTCTCGATCTGTTCCTCATCCGTAAGGAAAATGGATCCGTTGGTGCACTTGTGGACCTGCGCGATCTGGTCTGTGCCGTGCTTTTCATAGAGTCTTTGTTCACAACCCTGACCTTCCAGGTGGTATCCGGGGCGACGCAACAGCATGATATGACATATCGACAGTATTTCACCATATTCATGCCAGCTGCAGAAATCCAGAAAGGCATCGATCCCGAGTATCATCACCAAGACCTGTGTGGCCCCGATTTCCTCTCGAAGTTCCCGCAGCGTGTCGATGGTATACGAGGGGCCTGGCCGTTTCAGTTCGCGATCGTCAACGATAAACGCAGGTGTTGAATCGGTGACGAGAGTCAGCATGTGCCGCCGGTGTTCCATGCCGGCAAAGGTCGCTTTCTTGTGAGGGGGCTGTCGACAGGGTATGAACCGGATCTGCTCGAAATCAAATCGCTCCTGCAGCACTAGTGCCAGCTTTATATGCCCCAAGTGAACCGGATCGAACGCACCGCCGAAGATACCTAACACACCCCTATTCCGAGTTTGCGGATCCCGACCCGGCTCCAGCGTGCTTATTCACGTATATTCCCATCCCCGAGCACGATGAACTTCTGGGAGGTCAAGCCCTCAAGGCCCACGGGGCCGCGCGCATGCAGCTTGTCCGTGCTGATTCCGATTTCAGCGCCCAGGCCATATTCGAAACCGTCTGCAAAGCGCGTCGAGGCATTGACCATGACCGAGCTCGAATCCACTTCCCGCAAGAACTGTTGTGCAACGGCATCATTGCGCGTGACAATCGTATCCGTATGCTGCGATCCATAGGTATGAATGTGATCGAGGGCCTGGGTGAAATCATCAACGATGCGAACCGCCAATACCGGCCCCAGGTACTCTTCGTGCCAGTCGTCCTCGCTCGCAGGCGAAATTCCTGGCAATAACGCGCAGCTCTTCTCGCAACCTCGCATCTCAACTGCTTTCTGGTCCAGCTCAGTCTTGATCCGCGGCAGGATCTCTGCGGCAATTTTGTGATCTACCAGCAGCGTTTCCATGGCATTGCATACCCCGAAGCGCTGGGTCTTGGCATTGATAGCAATGGCTACGGCCATGTCCACGTCCGCCTCCTCATGTATATAGACATGACACACCCCATGCAGGTGCTTGATCAGCGGAATGGTCGAGTCGTGCATGATCCGCTCGATGAGGCCCTTGCCGCCCCTTGGGATCACGATGTCGATGTCCTGGCTGGCCTTCAGCAAGCATCCCACCGCCTCACGGTCCGGGGTGTCAATCACCTGAACGACATCCCTTGAAATGCCTGCCTGATCCAGTCCGGCACCGATGCAATTGGCAATCGCACGATTGGAATGCACGGCCTCCGATCCGCCACGCAGAATCGCCACGTTGCCGGACTTCATGCACAAGGCCGCCGCATCGGCCGTCACATTGGGGCGTGATTCATAGATGATCAGGATCACGCCGATAGCCACCCGCATTTTTCCAACCCGGATGCCGCTGGGGCGTGTTTCCATCGGCGTCATTTGACCCACGGGGTCAGGTAAGGAGGCCACCTGTTCCAGGCCCTCGGCCATCGCGCGAATGCGACTGTCGGTGAGTCCCAGGCGGTCCAGCAAGGCATCGCCGAGCCCGTGCTCCCTGCCGGCCTGCAGGTCTCGCCCATTCTCTTTTTTGAGTTGCTCGCTGGAGGAGAGAATCTGCTCGCCAATGTTTCTCAGGGCCTGGTTTTTCCTGTCCTCCGATGCGTGTGCAATCTCACTTCTTGCATTCGAGGCACGCCGGGTAACCTCTTCGATATAACCTTGGATCGAACCGTTCTGGTCTTTCGCTGTATTACTCATGATCACTCGAATGACGCCAATGGATGCCCCTCGCCCGGGGCTTAGCCGGCCTGTCCGGCCATCTGTATGGCAATCCCTAATTGTATCAGTTCATGCCATGGATTTCCGTCACCCTGCCCCTTGATCACCCGGTCCACCCAGGCGCATTGTTTCAGCAAATCCGTATTCCCTGAAGCCTGCGAATCTTCACGTACCCCGATGTTTTGCTGGTGGATATGACTCAGGCGCATCAGTGGATTTAAAGCTCCGGGCGCACCCCGGGTCATGGTAGAGGGAGATCCCGCATCGGTAATTTTTCTTGCCCTCTCGGTCATCGCCCAAAGCAGCAGGGGTGGGCGTACATCTTCTTTCTCCAGACCTTTCAGGATGCGCACGAGACGGGCGACCTCCCCTGTGGCCAGGACGTCCGTCAACTCCTTCAGGGAGTAATGGCTGCTGTCGGTCAGTACCCGGCTCGCCACCTCGAAGGTCAACTCCTTTTGCTCAACCACCAATACAATCTTTTCGAGTTCCTGGCGCGCGGCAAGCAAATTTCCCTCGACCTGCTGTGCAATGAACGTAATGGTCTCGCGGTCAACCGTATATCCTTCGGCCTTGAGTTTTTTCCCGATCCAGTTTTCAGTCTCGGCGTAACTCAATGGCCACACGCGCACCACGACCCCGGACTTGTCGACCGCCTTGACCCATGCCGAGCCCATCGTGCTTCGGTCCAGCCGGGGTGCCTGGATCAACAGGGCCACTTCCGGGTGAAGGTCCTTCACAAAGTTGACGATGGCCTTGGACCCGCTGGCCCCGGGCTTGCCGGTCGGAATCCGCAGATCGATAAGTGACTGATCGCCGAACAGGGACAATGCATGCTTGGCTGCATCGAGCTCGGACCAGTCGAAACCGGCTTCGACGGTGAGAATTTTCCTGTCAGTGAACCCTGCTTTTTCCTTGCGCGCGCGAAACATGTCCACCGCCAGCATGTGCTGGTAAGGCTCATCTCCCGTCACCATGAGAACGGCTACCTCGGTCCGCTCAAGACAGCCCTTCAGTTGTGCGAATCGTTGTTGCATACAGGATTAGTCCCAGGGTCTGCCTGCGCCTGCAGACCTGTACAAACGTTACAGGAAAGTCCATGAAAAATACAAACCTCGTGGTAAGCTTTGCGACTGGCACACCGCAGACTCATCGAAAATGAAAATTGAGACTATCGGCATGATCGGTTTGGGCATCATGGGCAGGCCCATGGCCATGAATCTCATCCATGCCGACTACACCCTTGCATGCTATGCGCGCAGCAAAGATTCGCTGCAAGCATTTACAACCCATGCACTTCGTCAATTCGATACCCCGGCAACACTTGCGCGCCACTGCGACGTCACCCTGACGATGGTCTCCGACACGCCCGATGTGAAAGAAATCATTGCCGGCTCGGATGGCATCCTTGAAGGCGCGCGTGCAGGCCACCTGGTCATAGACATGAGCACCATCTCCCCGGAGGAAACCCGAAGCCTGGCCAGGCAGCTGGCAAGCCAGGATATCGAGATGCTGGATGCACCGGTTTCAGGCGGGGAACAGGGCGCCATCGATGGAACGCTCTCCATCATGGTCGGAGGCAAGCGTGAGTCATTTGATCGCGCCCTGCCGCTGCTGCAGGTGCTGGGCAAGAACATCACACACGTGGGGGATCACGGGGCCGGACAGGTGGCCAAGGCCTGCAACCAGATACTCGTTGCACAGACCATGTCCGCCGTGGCCGAAGCCTTCCTGCTGGCGAAGTCATCCGGTGTCGACCCTGCCAAGGTACGCGATGCCCTGCTTGGCGGGTTTGCGTACAGCAGGATTCTTGAAGTGCACGGCAAGCGCATGCTGGAGGGGGCCTACCAGCCCGGTTTCAAGGCAGCCCTGCACCACAAGGACATGAAGATCGCCCTGAACAGCGCCAGGGAGAACGGAATTTCCTTACCCGGCACAGCACTTGCGGCGGACTACCTGGAGCAGATTGTTGAGCGGGGCGACGGTGATCTGGATTCGGCCGCCATCGCCAGGATCATACTGGACGAGAACCGCTAGATGAGTGACCGCCCGGCGAGGCTAGTTCGGCGGGATCGCACGCAGCCGGTGCACGATCATCTGTGCCATGTCCCTGCGCATTTCGTGAAGCAATTGCTGCTCTTCTTCATCTGAGCCGAGCACATCGTATTTATCAAAGACCAGCACCCGGTTAAGTCGGATGCCCTGTCGGGGAAGGATCTCGCTGTTGTCCGCATGCTTCACATCAAACAGGACACTCAGCACCAGGTCATATTCACGCGCCTTGCCATAGGCATCCAGTGTAAGCACCTCCTTGTCGACCTCCTCGGATACGATATCAAGATGCATGGCAGCATCATCGGACTCGACTACACTGACCTGGTTTGAGCCAAGGTAGTCTCGAGTCAGGTGCACCAGTTCGGTACTTGAACGCCCGCCATTCACCGAAACATTCTGCAGGTGCTCGCCAACATCGCTGCTGCCGGCCAGTCGGTACCCGCAGCCCTGCAATACCCCGCCAAGCATCAGCGCGAAAACCAAAATTCCTGTGAAAGTACGCATGGTCCCTAGTGTACAACGATATTGACGATCCGACCGGGTACGACGATGACCTTGGTTATGTTTTTGTTCTCAACGAAGCGGGTAATGCTTTCATGCCCAAGGGCCGTTTTCTCGATCGCCGCACTATCCATGCCCACCGGAACCTGGATGGCTGCACGTTTCTTGCCGTTCACTTGTACGATCATTTGAATAACGTCCTTCTTCAGCGCCTGCTCATCCACACGGGGCCAGCTCGCCTGATCCACCGGCGTCTCGTGGCCCAGGCGTTGCCATAATATATGACATGCATGCGGCAAGACAGGTGCGAGCATCAGCACGACCGATTCCAGTGCTTCCTGGCAGATCGCGCGCCCGACAGGCGAGGTGTCCTGGAAGTGGTTGACCTCATTGACCAGCTCCATGTTCGCGGCAATGGCCGTATTGAAGGCATGACGCCTGCCCATGTCGTCCGTGACTTTACTGATCGTCTCATGAATCTTGCGGCGCAGGCCAAGCTGGTCATCATTCAGCGTATCGTGACTGACACCGGTCCCGGCCACCACGCCTTGTTGTGCATGGTCTTGAACCATGCGCCACAGCCTGTTGATGAATCGAGACGCGCCTTCGACTGCGGAATCGGACCATTCCATGGTGTGCTCGGGCGGGGCGGCAAACATCGCGAACAAACGCACGGTGTCCGCGCCGTAGCGGTTTATCAGTGCTTCGGGGTCCACCGTGTTTCCCTTGGACTTGGACATCTTCGTGCCGTCTTTCAGTACCATGCCCTGCGTCAGCAGCTTGTCGAAGGGCTCATCGTTCTCGCACAGGCCCATGTCACGCATCAGCTTGTTGAAAAAACGGGCATACAAAAGATGCAGCACGGCGTGCTCAATGCCCCCGACATACTGGTCCACCGGCATCCAGTAGCGCACGCGATCATCCAGCATGGAGGTCTCATTGTCCGCACAGCAATAGCGTGCGAAATACCAGCTTGATTCAAAAAAAGTGTCAAACGTATCCGTTTCCCGGGTCGCAGGCTTCCGGCATTTCGGGCAATCGACCTGGTAGAACTCCGGCAAGGACTTCAGCGGTGAGGCGGCACCGTCGAAGTCGACCTGCTCCGGCAGGCAAACGGGCAAATCCTCCTTCGGTACAGGCACCATTCCGCAGTCCTCGCAATGGATCACAGGAATCGGACAGCCCCAGTAGCGTTGCCTGGATATGCCCCAGTCGCGCAACCGGTAATTCACCTGCCGCTGCCCGAGACCCTTGGATTCAAGCAAGCTCGCGATGCCATCAAAGGCCTGCGCAGAACTCAGTCCGTCAAACTCTCCTGAATTGTGCAGCCAGCCCTTGTCGAGAAAGGCGCCTTCTGAGATGTCGATCTGCGGGCGATCCTTGTGAGGAAACACCACCGGTCGGATCGGCAGCTGGAATTTACTCGCAAACTCCCAGTCCCGCTGGTCATGGGCAGGCACCATCATGACCGCGCCCGAGCCGTATTCAATGAGGACAAAGTTGGCCACCCAGACCGGAATTTTTTCCGCCGTCAGCGGATGGATTGCGTGCAGTCCCGTGTCGACCCCGTTTTTCTCCAGGGTACTGATCTGGGCTTCGGAAGTGCGCGTCTTTGCACACTCACTCAAAAAATCTGCCACCCGCTCTGAAGTTTTTGCCGCATGCACCGCCAGGGCATGCTCAGGTGCTACAGCGACACAGGTAGCGCCGAACAGGGTGTCAGGACGTGTGGTGAACACCTGGAGATCCTGCTGCCCTTCAACCGAAAAAACAATTTCCACACCCTCGGAGCGTCCGATCCAGTTGGCCTGCATGGTCTTGACCCGCTCCGGCCATCCGTTCAGCTGCCCAAGATCGTCCAGCAACTCCTCGGCATAGGCGGTAATCTTCAAAAACCACTGGGTGATCTCCTTGCGCTCGATGACGGCGCCCGAGCGCCAGCCACGGCCTTCGATGACCTGTTCATTGGCCAGCACCGTCTGGTCCACCGGGTCCCAGTTGACGATGGCCTTTTTCTTGTACACCAGCCCCTTCTCATACAGCCGGGTAAAAAACCACTGCTCCCAGCGGTAATACTCCGGGCTGCAGGTAGCAAGCTCGCGGCTCCAGTCATAGGCGAAGCCCAGGCGCTTGAGCTGGTCCTTCATGTACTTGATATTTTCGTAGGTCCACTTCGCAGGCGGCACCCGGTTCTCGATGGCGGCATTTTCTGCCGGCAGGCCGAACGCATCCCAGCCCATGGGCTGCATCACGTTCTTGCCCTGCATGCGCTGGAACCGGCTGATGACGTCACCGATGGTGTAGTTTCGAACGTGCCCGATATGCAAATGCCCACTCGGATAGGGAAACATCGACAGGCAGTAAAACTTCTCGCGCGACTCATCTTCCACCACCTCAAACGAGCCTTGCCGGTCCCATTCCTTCTGGACCTGCAGCTCGAGATCATGCGGGTTGTAGGTATCTTGCTCAGCGTCCATAGACATCTTCGAATCGTTCGATATCGTCCTCACCCAGGTAGGAACCGGATTGCACTTCGATCAGCTCAAGGGGGTCCGAACCAGGATTTTCCAGGCGGTGGCGTGTACCGGCAGGGATATAGGTGGACTCGTTTTCAGCCAGCAGGAATTTTTCATCTCCGCGGGTCACCTGGGCCTCGCCCTTGACGACCACCCAGTGTTCGGCGCGGTGGCGGTGCAGCTGCAGGGACAAGGACTGGCCGGGGTTGACCGTGATGCGCTTGACCTGGAACCGGTCACCGGTATCGACCGTCTCGTAGGCCCCCCAGGGCCGATAGACCTTGGGGTGAATCTCCACCTCCGTGCGCTCGCCTTCCCTGAGCCTTGCGACAAGGTCCTTCACTTCCTGGGCACGGTCGTGCGGAGCCACCAAAATGGCATCGGCCGTTTCAGCGACCACCAGGTCCCGGGTACCCACGGCAGCGACCAGGCGATGACTGGCATGGATATAGCTGTCCTTGCAGTCCTCGACAATGACATCTCCGGTGCTCGCATTGCCATCCGAATCTTTCTGCACGGAATCCCACAGGGCATGCCAGGAGCCGATATCACTCCAGTGACTGTCAAGGCGTACCACCGCGGCCTTGCTTGTTTTTTCCATCACCGCGTAATCCACGGAGATGCCGGGGGCGCTGGCAAAGGCGGTCTCCTCCAGGTGAATGAAATCTTCACTGTGCCTGGCCTTGGCATGGGCCTCATGGCACGCCTGGTAGATGTCCGCGTGCAAACGCCTGACTTCCTCGAGATACAGGCGCGCCGGAAACAGGAACATGCCGCTGTTCCAGAGATGATTCCCGCCATCGAGATATGCCTGTGCAGTTTCAAGGTCAGGTTTCTCTACGAATTTCTCGATGTCGAACAGCGCCCCTGCCCCACTGGAGGCAACGGGCTGTGAGGACTTGTATTGAATGTATCCGTAGCCTGTCTCAGCGCGATGCGGCACTACGCCAAACGCCACGAGGCGGTCCTTGCATGCCGCCCGTGCATCGGCCAAGGCCTGCTCAAATTTATCCAGGTCCTGCACGATATGATCGGCGGGGAGGACCAGCAAGACGGCCTCGGGATCACGCTCGAGTGCGTGGATGGCCGCCACGGTAATGGCGGGCGCGGTATTGCGTCCCACAGGTTCCAGGATGATCGCCGAGGGTTCCAGCCCCGCCAGGCGCAACTGTTCGGCAGCCATGAAACGATGCTCCTCGTTGCACAGCACCAGCATGTCTTTTGCATGGCCCAGGGCCTGCATGCGCTCCGCGGTCGCCTGAAACAGGCTCTTGTTCTCGCGGATCGGGATAAACTGTTTTGGATACAGCGTTCTGGACAGTGGCCACAGGCGTGTGCCCGAGCCTCCTGACAAAACAACCGGTACCAGTGAAGTTGTGGACATGGTGAGTGTAATCCGGGTGAGGCAGTTCAGAGATTAGCGCTTCTCAGATCGCAATAGGGACCTTCTATGCAGGCCGATTATAAGGAAAATGCCTGACAGGATCGCGATAATTGCCGAATCCCCCCAGTAAGCATAGGGGGTGAGCCCGGTATAGGGCCGGATGGTGGCGCGCACTACCTCTTCGCGGAACTGGTTTGAGCGCTCCACGATGACCCCGCCCGGATCGATCACGGCCGAGATTCCCGTGCTGGTGGCACGCAACAGGTACCGGCCCGTCTCGATCGCACGGGAACGGGCGATTTCCAGGTGCTGGTGAGGTGCGAAGGAATCCCCGAACCAGGCATCATTGCTGACATTGATCAGGAATTTAGCCTCCGGCAGGGCATCGATCACTTCATTCCCGTACACGGCTTCATAGCAGATGGAGGCGCCCGCGTAGTGCCCTTTGAGCCGCACGAGCGGCCGCCCCGTACCACTCGACATGTCTGCCATGGGGAGCACGATGTAATCGGCCAGAAAGGATGCGATCGAGCGCAGGGGGATATACTCTCCGAAGGGAACCAGGTGGCGCTTGGAGTAGACGCTGCGTTCACTTCCAAGCGTCATCACCGAGTTGTAGATCTCGCCGCTGTCCGAATCCTGCGTGAACAGCCCGATCAGAAAATCCACATCGCCGGCCCTGGAGATTTTCTCAAGCTCCACGATGTAGGAATCCTTTACCGAGTCATAGTACGCGGGGATGGCCGTTTCCGGCCAGATGATGATGTCCGCATCCTGGTTGTCTTTGCTGAGTCGCCAGTATTTGCCGAGGATATGGCGCTGTTGTTCACGGTTCCACTTCATTTCCTGGGGAATATTCCCCTGTATGAGTGCAACGTTGAGGGACTCTTGTTGCGGGTGCGTCCAGGTCACCTGGCCTGCGATGTAAAGGCCTGCTGCAACAAGAACTACAAAGGCTGCGCTGATGAATCGCTGACGCGCAGCGCCTGCCACCAGTACCGCTGCCAGGCTGCTGATCACCAGGGTCAGCCAACTGGCACCCAGGCTGCCGAACACGGGAAGGATGTTCGACAGCAGGCTGGAGTGGTGTGCGTGTCCAATCAACAGCCAGGGGAATCCGGTAAAGATCCAGCCGCGAACCCATTCAAGCAACACCCAGAGCGTGGAGAATGCCACTGCACCGGTGACATCGAACGTGCGCTCACGACAGCACATCGAGTACAGCGCTGCCGTCAGCGCGGGAAACAGTGAAAGTGTGAGTACCAGCAGCCCCACCAGGAGGGCGCTCAGAAGGACCGGGGCATGACCGAACTCATGAATACTGTTGTACGTCCACGACACCCCGAACCCGAAAAAAAAGAGTCCGAAGATATAGCCGAGAACAAAGGCATCCCGGCGAGGAAGATTCTGTATGAACACATACAGGGCAAGTGGACACAAAAATGTCAGCCACCACGCAAAGAACGGTGCAAATGCGCACACCAGCAAGCCCCCGGCACCCGCCATGACCAGCGCCGTGACAAAATTGGCACGCGATGGCACAGTGATTGGAAGAGCTCTTGTCAACATGCCTGTCAGGCAGCCCGGTCGGTACGGATAGGATTAAAGGCTTTCAGAAGCCACCGAGACATTGAGTAAATGCAGCCGCCTGCGGTCGGATCGCAGGACCTCCACACAAAAGCGGTCAATTTCTATTTTCTCCCCTTTTTTGGGCAAGTGACCAAATTTGCTCAAGACCAGGCCCCCGAAGGTTTCAAAATCCGTGTCACTGTACTGGGTTGAGAAAAACTCGTTGAATTCCTCGATCGGCGTCAACGCCTTCACGCCGTACTGCCCGTCAGCGTGCTCGACAATGTAACGGTCCTCGTCGGCATCATGTTCATCCGTGATATCCCCGACGATCTGTTCCAGTACATCCTCGATCGTGACAAGCCCCGATACCCCGCTGTATTCATCGACCACGATCGCCATGTGATTGCGACCGTCCCTGAACTCATTGAGCAGCGTGTTGACCCGTTTTGTTTCAGGGACGACCACGGCCGGGCGCAGGACGTCTTCCAGGCTGAAGCGACTTTGCCGGCCTTCCATGACATACCGCAACAGGTCCTTGGCCAGCAGGATGCCCAGCACCTCATCGCGGCTGTCGCCAACCACCGGGAACCTGGAATGCGCCGAGTCGATGATGGTCGGTAGCATGTCCTGCAGGCTGCTTCCATCACGGACCACGACCATCTGCGAGCGGGGAATCATAATATTCTTCACCTGGATCTCGGACACCTGTATGGCACCTTCAATCATCTCGAGCATGTCACTGTCGAGAATGCCGTTGGACTTTGACTGGTGGAGCAGCTGAATAACCTCTGCACGATTCTCGGGCGGCTTTTCAAACAGCAGTTTCAAATACCTGGAAAGCGTAAACCGCAACGAAGTTGTATTGCTTGTATCGTTCATGATGGTTCAGTAAGGATTCGCGACTCCCAGTTTGTCCAGTATCGTCGTCTCAAGCGCTTCCATTTCTTCAGCTTTGTCCGCTTCGTCATGGGCATAGCCCTGCAGGTGCAAAATACCATGCACCAGCAAATGCGCCCAATGGTCAGCCGCCGCCTTTTCCTGCGTGAGCGCCTCCTCCATCACCAGCGGTGCACAGATGACGACATCGCCAAGAAAGTGCAAGTCCACCTCCTCGGGCAAGGAGGCAGGGAAAGCCAGCACATTGGTCGGCTTGTCCACCTGGCGATAGCGGTGATTCAGCGCCCTGGCCTCTTCGCGGTCAACGATACGCAAACAGGCCGTCTCATCGGCGCCCGGTGTCGCAATGCCGTCGGCCCATCTCCTGAATTCAGACTCTGCAGGGATGTTGTCGGCCCGGGTTGCGATCTGTACGTCTAAATGAATGGCCACGCGCGCGGTGGGTCAGTCAGTCGGCAGGTTCGTCATAGGCCTGGATGATTTTCCTGACCAGTGGATGGCGCACGATGTCGCGGGCATCGAAATTGCAAAACGATACGCCTTCCGTATCTTTCAGAATACGCTTGGCGTGTTTCAGGCCGGACTCCTTGATGCTCGGCAGGTCAATTTGCGTAATGTCGCCCGTCACGATCGCCTTCGAGCCGAA